>NC_019695.1:6015040-6315792 GCF_000317125.1 Chroococcidiopsis thermalis PCC 7203 | reverse complement strand
AACATCGATCGTATAACTCCTTTGCAAAACTCCTTACCTGTACTCAGCGGCAAAACTCCGCTCAATTGAGGCAAAATCGAACTAGCTACCGATCGACTTTCACCTACAGCAAAACAGATGAGCAGCAGGCAACGCAATATTGAGTCACGACCTGAGCCACAAGAGAGAAAACCAAGGCGTTTGCAGCTTGATGGCACTGAAAAAACCCCAGGCAGTAATCGGAATGGGTTTGGCGGGTATTTCTTTGGCAACACAGGCAATCTGGTTAAAACTAACCTTGTAGGACTCGTAAGGAAGAGTTTATCAGACAAAGTAGGGGGCGATCGGTGGCGATTGTCTGGAACTGCCGGCAGGAAGGCATTGACGCTGATCTCTGGTGTTTTATGCGTTTCGTTAAGTAGCTGCGCCGCTATTACAGAGCCTTTCCGTCAATCCCAAGCTCAACAAACTCCCATAGCTCCATCCCCCGTCGCTCCTACGCCAGGTACTCCTCGTGCTGCTTTACCTAGTGTTAGCGACCCTAATTTTGTCGTCGCCGCCGTTCAGAAAGTTGGTCCGGCTGTGGTGAGAATCAATGCTTCTAGAACAGTGAGACGGCAGCTACCAGAAGCATTTGAAGATCCCCTATTTCGCCGCTTTTTTGGCGTACCAGAGGCTCAACCGCGAGAACGGATCGTGCGCGGCACTGGTTCTGGATTTATTATTAGTGCTAACGGTCAAATATTGACTAACGCTCATGTAGTCAATGGAGCCGATCGCGTCAGCGTCACGCTTAAAGACGGTCGTACTTTAGAGGGAAAAGTTTTAGGCGAAGATCCGGTGACTGATATCGCCGTGATTCAAGTTCAGTCAAATAATTTACCCGTAGTAGAAATTGGCAATTCTGACGAACTACAACCAGGAGAATGGGTAATTGCGATCGGCAATCCCCTCGGTTTAGATAATACGGTCACAGCAGGAATTGTCAGTGCAACAGACCGTTCTGCGAGTGATATTGGCGTAACTGATAAGCGGATTGGCTTTATTCAAACCGATGCGGCAATCAATCCAGGTAACTCTGGCGGACCCCTGCTGAACTCCCGTGGTGAAGTTATCGGCATGAATACGGCAATCATTCAAGGCGCGCAAGGATTAGGCTTCTCCATTCCAATTAATGCCGTCCAGCGCATATCTAAACAGCTTATTGCTACAGGCAGCGTTCAGCACCCTTATTTGGGAGTGCAAATGGTGACGTTAACACCAGAAATTAGACAGCAACTAGAAGTAGAGTCGCAAGGACAAATTCAAATCCCTGCTGAGAGTGGTGTATTAGTAGTCAGAGTCGTGCCTAACTCTCCCGCAGCCGCAGCAGGGATCAGAAGTGGAGATGTCATTCAGTCAATTAACAATCAACCCGTATCGAAAACAGACCAAGTACAGCAGATAGTCGAACAAAGTTCTGTAGGAACCCAAGTTTCCGTCCAAGTTCAACGCAATGGCAAAACCGCACAGCTATCTGTGAAGTTGGCTAATTTACCCGTACAACGAGAGAGCTGAGGGAGCTGAGGGAGCTGAGGAGGACAAGGGGGACAAGGGGGACAAGGGAGACTTTTATAGAGCAGAGAGGCAGAGGAAGCAGAGGGGCAGAGGGGCAGAGGGGCAGAGGGGCAGAGGAGCAGAGGGGCAGAGGAGCAGAGGAGACTAGAAGCGACAACCAACAACCAACAACCAACAACCAACAACAAATTTCCCACACCCTTTTTTCACTGATAACTGATAACTGATAAAAATGGAAATCATTCAACTTGGTAATCCGATTCTACGAGACAAAGCTGAGTTTGTGGCAGATGTTAAAGATCCGCGAATTCAACAGCTCATAGACGATCTATTAATTACAGTCAAACAGGCGAATGGAGTGGGGATTGCTGCACCACAAGTTGGAGTGAGCGATCGCATCTTTATTGTTGCTTCTCGTCCCAATCCCCGCTATCCTCACGCTCCAGAAATGGAGCCAACACCGATGATTAATCCTAAAATCTTGGCTCGTTCTGATGAAAGTGAAAAAGGATGGGAAGGTTGTTTGAGTATCCCTGGAATTCGTGGTTCTGTACCCCGAGATCGAGCGATCGAAGTTGAATATAGCGATCGCTACGGCAAGTTACACAAGCAAGAGTTAACCGATTTCGTTGCCAGAATCTTTCAACACGAACTCGACCATCTCGACGGTATCGTCTTTCTCGATCGCCTCGAAACTAACTACGATCTTATTACAGAGCAGGAATACCAAAAATTAGTGAGTGGGTAATTGGTAATTGGTAGCTGGTGGTGCGTGGTGCGCGATCGCTCTCTACTGGTCACTGGTCACTGGTCACTGACAAAAGGCGCGATCGCTATCATTAACTCAGATGTAGAAAACGGTTTACACAAATAACCATTCGCTCCCAGATCTGCTCCCATAGCCATAACTTCTGGAGTATTTTCAGCAGTCAAAAAAATTAATGGAATGGTGGCAGTGTTTGGATCTTCTCGCAGCGATTTTAAGACTTCGTAACCACTCAGTCCCGGCATTCTCACATCGCATAGCACCAAGTTAGGAAGATTTTCTTGAGCAAGTTTTAATCCAACGTACCCGTTTTCAGCTGCGATCGCTGTCAAACCTCTCAGTGTGAGTACGTTGACAATACTATCGCGCAATAATGCATCATCCTCAATTGCCAAAACCTTCGTCATTCTTACATTTTCTGAATTTGAGTGCAAGATAACAAAAGGACTGGTAGTAAATCCATAACCTTAAATTGCTTAAAGTTTAAATTTATTTGTTTAATATTTAGTAGCAGAAAGATTTTTAGGGCGATCGCTACTTCGAGCCAATGTTCATGGCGCGTTTACTCTGCTCTATCTTTTGCCATAGACTTGCCACCTGTTCGTATGCTTTCTCTGAGGAAAGCTTTCCGCCTGTATGTAAAGCAGAAATATAAGCAAGTTTTTGAGCGAATTCTTGTAAGTTAGCATTAAAAGCCAGATGTTCTGGCGTAAACTTGCCATGATACCTGCTTTGGGCGTAAATAAAACTATTTTTATTACTTAGCTCTGCTTTTGCCATACTACCCTGCCTACAAGAAAGAATTTATCTTAACCTATCCTTAAATTAACTTTAGTGACCTTCATCCATGAGAAAGATTTTCATCTTCCAATCTGTAGTTATGAATACATAAGCCTTGGTATTCGCCAGTCATCTGCTTATTTTGGTTGTATTTCCCTATTGAGTTATCAAACTGAGCTTACTCTAGGAAAATATATTATGACTCATATTTTAACCATGACTTAACCTAATGTTAACCAAATTTACATTGAGTGGTAAGGATAGCTGAGTCAATGTCAAGACTGCTCCAAAGTCTTTTATCCTGAGTTGTAATAGCCTCTCGAATAGGAGCGAACCATGAAGAAGTTGATTAACCAACCGGACAGCTTCGTGCGGGAGAGTTTAGCAGGCATGGCAGCAGCTCATTCCAGCTTGTTAAAGGTGAATTTCGAGCCTACATTCGTCTACCGCGCCGACGCACCCGTGACAGGTAAGGTAGCAATTATTTCTGGTGGAGGTAGCGGTCACGAACCGATGCACGCTGGCTTTGTCGGTATGGGTATGTTAGATGCTGCGTGTCCTGGAGAGGTGTTTACTTCTCCTACACCCGACCAAATGCTAGCAGCGGCAAAACAGGTAGATGGCGGCGCTGGAGTGCTTTACATTGTCAAAAACTATAGCGGCGACGTAATGAACTTTGAAATGGCAACTGAGTTAGCCCGTGTTGAGGATATACGGGTGTTAAATGTATTGATAGACGATGATGTTGCCGTCCAAGATAGCCTTTATACCCAAGGCAGGCGAGGTGTAGGCACGACAGTACTAGCAGAGAAAATTTGCGGTGCGGCTGCGGCAGACGGATACAACTTGCCGCAAGTGGCAGATCTCTGTCGGCGAGTGAATCTAAACGGTCGCAGTATGGGTATGGCGTTAACATCTTGTACCGTACCCACGAAAGGATCGCCTACTTTTAGTTTGGGCGATCGCGAAATGGAAATTGGGATTGGCATTCACGGCGAACCAGGTAGAGAAAGAATGTCGTTAAAATCTGTAGACGAGATTACCGAAATACTCGCCTTATCAATAATTAACGATCGCCGCTACAGTCGTACAGTCCGAGAATGGGATGAGACTCAAGAAGAATGGGTAGATGTAGAGTTAGTCAATTCTGAGTTTAAGTCGGGCGATCGCGTGTTAGCTTTTGTCAATGGTATGGGTGGTACGCCCTTATCAGAACTGTATATTGTGTATCGCAAATTAGCTGAAATTTGTCAAAAACACGGATTGCAAATAATGAGAAACTTAATTGGCAATTACATCACATCTTTAGAAATGCAAGGCTGTTCCATTACCTTGCTCAAAGTCGATGATGAGATGCTGCGGCTGTGGGATGCGCCTGTAAAAACAGCAAGTTTATGTTGGTAATCAGTCATCAGCGATCGGTAACTAGTGACCAGTAACCAGTGACCAGTTCAGTTTATTCTGACTCCTGACTCCTGACTCCTCACAAATGACAAATGACTAATCAATATGAATAAAAGTCAAGTAATACAATGGCTACAAAATTTTGCAACTGAAATTGAGCGAAACAAAGAATATTTAACAGAATTAGATGCAGCAATTGGTGATGCCGATCATGGTATCAATATGGAACGCGGCTTTAAGAAAGTAGCAAGTCAACTATCTAGCCTTGCTGACAAAGACATCAGTACAATTTTAAAAACTGTCAGCATGACCTTAATTTCTACTGTAGGTGGTGCAAGTGGTCCTCTTTACGGTACATTCTTTTTGAGAGCAAGTGCAGCCGTAACAGGGAAAGAAAAACTTGCAACAGAGGATTTACTCAAATTATTGAGATTGGGATTAGAAGGCGTAATTCAACGAGGTAAAGCGCAACTTGGTGACAAGACAATGATAGATGTTTTATCCCCAGTTGTGGATAACTTTCAAAAATCTGTGGATAACAATCAAACCACTTTAGTAGCCATGCAACAAGTTGTAATAGTAGCAGAACAAGCCATGAAAGATACTATTCCCATGCTAGCCAAAAAAGGGAGAGCGAGTTATTTAGGCGATCGCAGTATCGGACATCAAGATCCAGGCGCAACCTCTACTTATTTAATGTTGAAGAGTTTGCTAGCAGCATTGGAAAGCTAAGGCGATCGCTAAATCTAATCAGCATTACTGCGTTCCAGTCAAAGTCATTTTTGTATATAATAAGATTCTAGCTAAATCACGAACTCTTTCTTACAGCTAGAGTTTGTTCAATTGGATTATGAAAGCTGAAACATCATCTAAACTAGTTGTCCTCAACCTACCGTCTGACCGCGACCTAAACGGAGAGGGACTAAAGACTGTACTAGTAGCGATTGCTGATGGCATTAACAAACTAGGTGAAGAAGTTACCGAAGTCAAAACCGAATTGAAAAGCTGGAACGGATGGCTGCGCCTCGTGGCTGGAACTATCATTGTAACAATTGGAGTGGCGTTTATCGGTATCGTCATTCCATTGGGATTTGCTTTGTGGAGGCAAAGTTTTTAGGTAATTGCTCCTTTACTTCGTAGCTAAATTAGAGGAAACCTAGTTATCTTTCAAAAATTAATCGATACTAATGAGACTTTAAAAATTACCGATTTATAACTCGAAGATATTTATACAAGATATTACTAATTGTGCTTAAAGTAAATACTCTGTTTGCGATTCATCGTATCTTCAAAATTGCGTCATGGGCGAGTATTTTCGCGGTTGAAGGCTAAAATAACTCCCCTTCGCGCTCGTTTCAATTTCAGTATTTCTCTCCATGATTGTTATCATTCAATACCATACCTTAGATATATAAACGCAATCAAGGTAATGGTTATGAAATTCATAGTAAATAGAGCGATCGCAGCTTTAGCAGCAGTAGCATATTTATTGATGCACGCACCAGCGCAAGCGAGCCAAGTTGAGGCTTGCGATATTCACGCGAATTCAGAAAATCAAAAGATTCTGGGTGGTGTTCAATATCTTATGTATCAAAGACTGCATCAATCGCTAAATGCAATTCAAAAAGATGAATTTAATAAAGCTAGAACAGCTTTTAACAGCTTTCTGAGATTTCAAAATGCCTACACTGAAGCAGTTAATACCACTCTAGACACAGAAGCACCCAACATCTCTAATGCAATGATTGATTGCTTGACCGACAATGATAAGCAGAATAAATATCCTAAAGACATACTGATTGACTATGCGTCTAGAAATGGATGGTAGGGAGATATTAACTATAGACAAGTATTTATCTATGAATAAAGGCAAGGCTGCACACCACATCAAAAAGTCTCATCACGCACTATAGAACGCTAATAAGTCGCTAGAGGCAGGTAATGCTTATATATTTAAAACTTATGCAGAAAAAAACTAATTAAATTGATGTAGCTAATAGTTTTATGTTTATATTAATAAACCTGAGTAAAGCAGATATTATCTTTTAATGATGTATTAGATTTCTATCACTAAGAATAGTAATCTATACTGCTGTATTTACGAGAACTTTATTCAAAGGTAAGCCTCTCGTTTCGGAACTCCGTGGATGTAGCGATCGTGTTGATGTGCTAGATCTTTAATTCCTGTATCTACAGCACATCGCTCGATCAGATGTTCAAACTCATCCCATGCTAGATCGTTTTCAACTACTGGCTGCTCTTTAATTAGTTGCTCGTCGATCGCTAACACTACTTTACGTCTACCTGGTGGAATATTCGGTGGTAGTTGAATTGCAGCTTTGCCGTCAGGCGTAACAGTCACGATCGCTTCGATAGTTATCATACCAATACTGCTTCAATCTATTTAGATCTGGATACAGTCTAGCAGTAGCAGTGTGACATCGTAACCGATATCACTGTCATCCTTGTGAAAGCAAATAAAGTTATGCAAAATTGAAGAATTGTCTACTCTGTTGCTGATGTAATGAAGCTGCTAGCAGTATAAAGTAACTGCAAGAATAGAAGCTTTTAATACCCATGAGGCGATCGCATGGTTAGCATTGTTATTGTCTCTCACAGTCAGAAACTAGCCGAAGGCGTGCGGGAACTTGCACGGCAAATGGTACAGGACAAAGTACCCATAGCCGTAGCAGCAGGAATTGACGATCCTGAAAATCCACTGGGAACAGATGCTATGCAAGTCTATGAAGCGATCGCATCTGTATATAGTGACGACGGCGTTCTCGTCTTGATGGATCTCGGTAGCGCCTTACTCAGTGCAGAAATGGCAATCGAATTCTTACCGGAATCACAACAAGATAAAATCCATTTATGCGAAGCACCCCTAGTAGAAGGTGCGATCGCCGCCTCTGTTGCCGCTACATCCAGCAATGATATCAATCGCATTATCTCTGAAGCACGACAAGCACTCACAGCAAAAGCAGCACAATTAAGTATTAATCCCCAAAACCAACATTCTACTGCCCCCCTTTTTAAGGGGAGTTGGGGGGGATCTCCCAACGCGAGAAATCCACCTAACCATTCACAACCCCCAAGGACTACATGCTCGTCCTGCGGCTCAATTTGTCACCACAGCAACTCAGTTTCACGCTCAAACTCGCGTGCGAAATATCACCAGAAACACAGAATTTGTGAGAGCAGATAGTATCAATCAAGTTGCTACATTAGCAGTACGCCAAGGACATGAAATCGCGATCGCCTCTGTTGGTGAAGATGCAGATACAGCGTTAGCTGCATTACAAACACTTGTCGAAAATAATTTTGGTGAAACCGATCGTACTTCATCTCCTCAGCTCCATACTTTCTCTCATTCTCCACAGGCAATTCCTGCGTCCCCAGGAATTGCGATCGCCCCAATTTTTCAATATCATTTGCATCAAATAAAAGTTCACGAACTTTGTGTAGCTGATGTAGATGCTGAATGGCAGCGTTTACAAACAGCGATCGCAACTGCTAAACAAGAAATTCAAAATATTAAAGATCGAATTCATATTCATGAAAATGAAGCAGCAATATTTGATGCACATCTTTTAGTTTTAGCAGATCCAGCAATTATCGAACCCGTACAAAAACGAATTTTTGAGCAACATCAAAATGCTGAATTTGCTTGGGCTACTGTTACTGATGAAATAGCGAATAGTTATCGCTATCTTGATGACGTTTATTTACAAGAACGAGCTAAAGATATTGTTGATGTAGGACAAAGAGTTTTGCGATCGCTCCTTGGCGTTTCTACTACCAATATAGAATTAACTCAGCCTAGTATTCTTGTTGCTCGCGATCTTTCTCCTTCTGATACAGTCCGATTAGATCGGACAAAAGTATTAGGAATTTGTACGTTACAAGGTAGCGCTACTTCTCACAGTGCAATTCTGGCACGCACGTTAGGAATTCCGGCTGTTGTCGGTGTTAACTCACAGATTTTAAATTTAGAACCTGGTACGCTGTTAGCAATTGATGGTGAAAATGGCAATATTTGGATACAACCCGATTCTCAAACAATTGCTACCCTCGAAGCGAAAAGAGATGCGATAATTACTGCCAGACAGCAAGCACGAGCCAAAGCGCAAGCACCAGCGATCGCCCGTGACGGTAAGCGAATTCAAGTCTTTGCTAATATTAGTAGTATTGCCGATGCTCAAATTGCGATCGCGCAAGGTGCAGAGGGAGTCGGATTATTACGCACCGAATTATTGTATCTCGACAGAACTTCCTCACCTACAGAAGCAGAACAATTTGAAATTTATCGTGCGATCGCCCAAATTTTAGCAAACCGTTCCTTAATTATTCGTACTCTGGATGTAGGTGGCGACAAACCTCTTTCTTATCTGGGATTACAAGCAGAAACTAATCCTTTTTTAGGCTGGCGAGGTATTCGATTTTGCTTGGATCGTCCTGAGCTTTTCAAAACTCAGTTACGAGCAATATTACGAGCTAGCTCAGGATATCAAATTAAAGTTATGTTTCCCACAATTGCAACTTTAGCAGAACTACAAGCAGCTAAAGCAATTTGGGCAGAAGTACAAACAGAATTGTCCCAAGCTGGTATTCCCTTTGATAAAAATATTGAAATTGGCATCATGATAGAAATCCCATCTGCGGTTGCGATCGCAGATAAACTTGCCTCTGAAGTTAACTTTTTCAGCATTGGTACGAATGACTTAAGCCAATATATCATGGCAGCAGACCGCACCAATCCGAAAGTTGCTCCATTAGCTGACGCTTTTCATCCTGCTGTATTGCAAGCAGTTCAAAAAACTGTGCAAGCCGCACACCATGCAGGAATTTGGGTAGGATTGTGTGGCGAACTAGCAGCCGAACCCTTAGCTGTACCCATATTACTTGGCTTAGGTTTAGACGAATTAAGTCTTAATCCTCAATCTATTCCTCAGATTAAACAAATAATCAGTCAATTAACAACACAAGAAGCAGAGGCGATCGCTCATTCTGCAATGCAACTCGACTCAGCCACCCAAGTTAAATCTTTTATCTCCGATTCCCCCCTTTTTAAGGGGGGTTAGGGGGGAGCGAATTTAAGGGGATTAGGGAGGATCGAAACTTGACTCTTACTTGCTAATTCCCCCCTTTCTAAGGGGGGTTAGGGGGGATTTAAAACTTAACTCCTACCTGTCCATTAAATCCGCGTACAGAATTATAACCAACTCCTACAAACAGATTGTCCGCCGCATCAATTTGAACCCCACCAGACACGGCGAAATCCTCATCATCCGAATAATATCCCACCCCAATATAGGGATCGACAACAGGTAAATTAATAAACTTGAGTACGTCCACTCCCGTTGAATCACCCGGACCAAATCCTAATTCAACCCCTAAGCCAATAATTCTCGCGCCCACAGAAAAAGTTACATCACCATCGTCTCCTCCCACCGAAACCCAAGGCTGTGGAATAAGTTGAGCTTTAGCCGCAGTTGGTGTAAAAACTGTAGATAAAGACACGAGCGCGATCGCAATTTGACTAATAACTGTTATCTTCATAATCTTCTCCTCAACACCTAACTAACCTAAAATAAATAGTAGGGTGGGCATTACCCGCCTTATTTGAATCTGCTATTTACATCCTCTCCAACACGGGAATTCCTAATAAAGATAATCCCAACTTGAGAGTTCTAGCCGTTAAATTACACAGCACTAACCGCGACGTTCTCTGAGGTTCTTCCGCATTTAAGACTGGAACACCTCGATCGCGATCGTAAAATTGATTGAATTTTTGGCTCAATTGAAACAAATACTCGCATAATCGATTTGGTAATAAATCTTCTTCAATTGTTGAGATAACCTCATCTAACTGAAGTAAATGCTTTGCCAATACGAGTTCAGTTTCATGCTGCAATACTACCTTAACGTTGTCTCCCAACTGCTCGAAATCAATTCCTCCCTTACGGCTAATGCCTTGAATCCGTGCATAAGCATATAACATATAAGGAGCAGTATTACCTTGTAAAGCCAACATTTTATCGTAGCTAAAAATGTAATTGCTATTGCGGTTTTGGCTCAAATCGGCATATTTTACTGCACTAATACCAATCACTTGGGCGACGTGGTTAATAAATTCCTCTGTCTCTTCTCTTCCTTCTTCTTTTAATCGAGATTCTAAATCTTTACGAGCATGTGCGATCGCTTCATCTAACAAATCTTTTAAGCGTACAGCTTCTCCCGAGCGAGTTTTCAACTTCGATCCATCTTCACCCAAAACCAAACCAAAAGGAGCGTGAAAAAACTCCACTTCATCTGTAATCCAACCCGCTCGTTTTCCTACCTGAAAAATTTGAGCAAAATGATTAGTTTGCTCAGCACCCACTGGATAAATTACTCGTTGTGCTTTATCAACATTTACTCGATAGCGAATAGCAGCTAAATCTGTTGTAGCGTAATTATAACCTCCATCAGATTTTTGCACGATCAAAGGTAAAGGCTTACCTTCTTTATTTGTGAAACCTTCTAGAAAAATACACTTCGCGCCTGCGTCAATTTCTACAAGTCCTTTTGCTTCCAACTCTTCAATCGTTTCTGCTAACAAAGCATTATAAAAAGATTCTCCTCTTTCAATAAACGGAGCAATTCCCATCAAATCGTAAATAACTCGATATGCTCTACTAGACAGTTGACAAACAATCTTCCAAGCCAGAATGGTTTTTTCTTCTCCTGCTTGCAGTTGTACTACAGCCTGTCTCGCTGCTTCCTTAAACCCTTCATCTGTATCAAACTGCTTTTTAGCTTGACGATAAAATGAGGATAAATCTCCTAAATTCAAATTTTCATCTGTTGTCAAAGCTTCTGGATATGCCTTTTGCAAGTAAGCAATCAGCATTCCAAAGGGAGTTCCCCAATCGCCTACATGACTCAGACGCACTACGTCATGTCCGATAAATTCTAAAATTCGAGAAAGACAATCTCCAATCACAGCTGGACGCAAATGCCCAACGTGCATTTCTTTAGCAATATTTGGGCTGGGATAATCTACAATAACTTTCTTGGGATGTTTAACAGATGCAATTCCTAGCCGAGGGTCAGGATTAATTTTCTGTAATTGTGCTTCCAAATAAGCTGGTTTCAATGTCAAATTAATAAAACCAGGTCCAGCTACAGTTGGATTTTCGCAGAAATCGTTAACATCTAACTTTAATACAATTTGTTCTGCGATCGCTCGTGGAGGTTTTCCTACTTGTTTCGCTAGCGGTAGAGCTACATTTGCTTGATAATCTCCAAATTTAGGATTGCTAGCAGTTACTAAAATTGGATCGACTCCAGCATATTCTGCACCCAACGCAGCAGCCAAAGCTTGCTCGAATCGAGGTTTGAGCTGTTCTAAAGTTTCTTTCATAAGAGTTATGTATAGTATGTCAGCAAGGCGTAGGTGATTCGATCATTCTACCTAGCTGCAGACACTTCTAAATAGTTATATATAGTGTGTCAGTAAGGTGTAGGCAATTCGGTCGTTCTACCTAGCCGCAGACACTTCCAAGCTCAACATTCAATTTTCATACTCAAATCCAACCACTTCGCTTGAGTAATCGGCGCACTACTAGAAATATAATCTACGCCTGTTTCTGCTACCGAGCAAATAGTTTCCAAAGAAACGTTACCAGAAGCTTCAATTTTGATTTTGCTATTGTGCTGTCGGATTGTCTCTACTGCTTGATGCATCATCTCTAGAGACATATTATCCAGCATAATGATATCTGCCCCATACTGTATGGCTTCTGATACTTGTTCCGAAGACTCGGTTTCAACCTCTATGGTGAGAGGATATGGTATGCTCTGGCGGATTTGGGCGATCGCCTTACCAATTCCACCAGCCACTGCAATATGATTATCTTTGATCATCACTGCATCATCCAATCCCATTCGGTGATTAATTGCTCCTCCTAGTTGAGTTGCATACTTTTCCAGTACCCTCAGTCCTGGAGTTGTTTTGCGCGTATCGACTAATCGAGCCGGTAAGTCTTCTATTCTCTCCACATACTGACGAGTAAGGCTAGCAATACCGCTCAACCTCATCGCCAAGTTAAGCGCAACTCTTTCTCCCATCAGCAATGCATCCAACGCTCCACTCATCTGAGCAATAACTTGTCCTGGCTGACACAATTCTCCTTCAGCCGCACAAGCGACAAATGTGACTTGCTCGTCTAAAGTTTGAAACACTCTAGCTGCAACTGGTAAACCTGCAATAACCCCGGGAGCTTTAGCTACCCACTTGGCTTGTCCAGTACGAGGATTTTGAGCTAGCAAGCTTTGAGTCGTGCGATCGCCTCGTCCAACATCTTCAGATAACCACTCACGCAGCAGAGGATCGAGTATTAACCAAGGCGGTAAAACAGCAAAATTACTCACGACTAACAAACTTCCTGGCTTGACTCCAAAATCACTCTAGCTCAAACCGGTGTGGGGAGGGAATTGGGGGGAAGTCAAAATTTTTTTCACCAAAAGGGTTGACACATTTGGTGGAGATTAGATAGATTAATAAAGCGCCGGAGGAGAGAGGGACGCGAAGCGACCTTCCCAAGGGCGACCGAACCTAGAAAAGAGTATAGTTTGAAAGCGCCAACAAGCACAAGAGGTTGGTGTCGAATTAAGAGAAGATAATTGAGTTTAAGGAAAAAACGGAGAGTTTGATCCTGGCTCAGGATGAACGCTGGCGGTATGCTTAACACATGCAAGTCGAACGGAGCTTTTCGGAGCTTAGTGGCGGACGGGTGAGTAACGCGTGAGAATCTGCCTTTTGGACCGGGACAACTGCTGGAAACGGCAGCTAAGACCGGATGTGCCCTTGGGTGAAATATTCATAGCCAAAAGAGGAGCTCGCGACCGATTAGCTAGTTGGTGGGGTAAGAGCCTACCAAGGCTGCGATCGGTAGCCGGTTTGAGAGGACGACCGGCCACACTGGGACTGAGACACGGCCCAGACTCCTACGGGAGGCAGCAGTGGGGAATTTTCCGCAATGGGCGAAAGCCTGACGGAGCAATACCGCGTGAGGGAGGAAGGCTCTTGGGTCGTAAACCTCTTTTCTCAGGGAAGAAGCAATGACGGTACCTGAGGAATCAGCATCGGCTAACTCCGTGCCAGCAGCCGCGGTAATACGGAGGATGCAAGCGTTATCCGGAATGATTGGGCGTAAAGCGTCCGCAGGTGGCACATCAAGTCTGCTGTCAAAGCCCCCAGCTTAACTGGGAAGAGGCGGTGGAAACTGGTGAGCTAGAGAGCAATAGGGGTAGAGGGAATTCCCGGTGTAGCGGTGAAATGCGTAGAGATCGGGAAGAACACCAGTGGCGAAAGCGCTCTACTAGGTTGCAACTGACACTGAGGGACGAAAGCTAGGGGAGCGAATGGGATTAGATACCCCAGTAGTCCTAGCCGTAAACGATGGATACTAGGCGTTTCTCGTATCGACCCGAGGAGTGCCGGAGCCAACGCGTTAAGTATCCCGCCTGGGGAGTACGCACGCAAGTGTGAAACTCAAAGGAATTGACGGGGGCCCGCACAAGCGGTGGAGTATGTGGTTTAATTCGATGCAACGCGAAGAACCTTACCAGGGCTTGACATGTCTGGAACCCGTGGGAAACTATGGGGTGCCGAAAGGAGCCAGAACACAGGTGGTGCATGGCTGTCGTCAGCTCGTGTCGTGAGATGTTGGGTTAAGTCCCGCAACGAGCGCAACCCTCGTGTTTAGTTGCCATCATTCAGTTGGGCACTCTAGACAGACTGCCGGTGACAAACCGGAGGAAGGTGGGGATGACGTCAAGTCAGCATGCCCCTTACGTCCTGGGCGACACACGTACTACAATGCTACGGACAACGGGAAGCCAACCAGCGATGGGGAGCAAAGCCCAGCAAACCGTAGCTCAGTTCAGATCGCAGGCTGCAACTCGCCTGCGTGAAGGCGGAATCGCTAGTAATCGCCGGTCAGCCATACGGCGGTGAATACGTTCCCGGGCCTTGTACACACCGCCCGTCACACCATGGAAGTTGGCCACGCCCGAAGTCATTACTCTAACCATTCGTGGAGGAGGATGCCGAAGGCAGGGCTGATGACTGGGGTGAAGTCGTAACAAGGTAGCCGTACCGGAAGGTGTGGCTGGATCACCTCCTTTACAGGGAGACCAACTTCAGTAACCAGTAGAGAGTGACCGGTGCCGATTGTATCGGCAAAGGCACTAACACCAAGCTGGAAACTGAGGACATCCCGAGGTCGGACGACACTGACAAAACAGCTCGAGTGCAGCAACGCTTTCAAACTAGAACTGGTTCGGTAGGAGCGGTACCACCAGTAGGGGCTATTAGCTCAGGTGGTTAGAGCGCACCCCTGATAAGGGTGAGGTCCCTGGTTCGAGTCCAGGATGGCCCACCTCAAAGAACTGAGAATTTCCAGTTCGAGATTCAAAAAAATTGAAACAAGCAATTGGTCAAGTCAAATCCAGTGGGATGTGATAGACTAGTCAAGTTGAGTAAAATTCAGCACTGTCTGCGAGTGGAGACAACTGCTGGAAATTCTCCAGCGAGCACCTTGAAAACTGCATAGAGATAAGAGAAATAGTCAGGTAGAAAACCAAGTATTTGCGAAATAACTGGTCAAGCGAAATACAGCTGACGGTGGATACCTAGACACGCAGAGGCGAAGAAGGACGTGGCGACCGACGAAAAGCTTCGGGGAGCTGGCAGCAAGCACTGAGCCGAAGATATCCGAATGGGGCAACCCCCTTGTACAGCCTGTTGAATCCATAGACAGGTATGAGCCAACCCAGCCAACTGAAACATCTTAGTAGCTGGAGGAAAAGAAATCAAACGAGATTCTCCCAGTAGTGGTGAGCGAAAGGAGAACAGCCTAAACCAGAGTACAAGTATTCTGGGGTAGTGGGACAGCGAGATGGAAGCACTAGACTAGACGAAACGATTGACAAATCGTACCAAAGAGGGTGATAGTCCCGTAGTCGAAAGTTGAAGTGCTACTAGCTGAATCCCGAGTAGCTAGGGACACGGGAAATCCCTAGTGAATCAGCCGAGACCACTCGGTAAGGCTAAATACTACTGCGTGAGCGATAGAGCAACAGTACCGCGAGGGAAAGGTGAAAAGAACCCCGATAAGGGGAGTGAAATAGAACATGAAACCGTCAGTTGACAAGCAGTGGAAGGATGATTCAACGTCCGACCGCGTGCCTGTTGAAGAATGAGCCGGCGAGTTATAGTCACTGGTATGGCGAATAGCCACAGCGAAAGCGAGTCTGAAGTGGGCGAATTATCAGTGTATATAGACCCGAACCTGGGTGATCTAACCATGGCCAGGATGAAGCTTGGGTAACACCAAGTGGAGGTCCGCACCGACCGATGTTGAAAAATCGGCGGATGAGCTGTGGTTAGGGGTGAAATGCCAATCGAACCCAGAGCTAGCTGGTTCTCCCCGAAATGTGTTGAGGCGCAGCGGTAAGTGATAATTGCTGGGGGTAAAGCACTGTTTCGGTGCGGGCGGCCTCAAGCTGTACCAAATCGAGACAAACTCAGAATACCAGCAACAATCTTACTAGTGAGACGGTGGGGGATAAGCTTCATCGTCAAGAGGGAAACAGCCCAGACCGCCAGCTAAGGTCCCCAAATCAAAGTTAAGTGGCAAAGGAGGTGGGAGTGCACAGACAACCAGGAGGTTTGCCTAGAAGCAGCCATCCTTGAAAGAGTGCGTAATAGCTCACTGGTCAAGCGCTCCTGCGCCGAAAATGAACGGGACTAAACTTTGTACCGAAGCTGCGGACTTGTAGCGATACAAGTGGTAGGGGAGCGTTCTGCGATAGGGTGAAGCACTAGCGGCAAGCAGGTGTGGACGAAGCAGAAGTGAGAATGTCGGCTTGAGTAGCGCAAATATTGGTGAGAATCCAATACCCCGAAACCCTAAGGGTTCCTCCACAAGGCTCGTCCGTGGAGGGTTAGTCAGGACCTAAGGCGAGGCCGAACGGCGTAGTCGATGGACAACGGGCGAACAATCCCGTACTGAAGATTAGTTGTGCAGAGGGACGGAGAAGGCACGCACCAGCCAGATGTTGGTTACTGGCGCAATTAACCGAGGCATCGAGAAGCGGCGAAAACGCTTCGAGCTGGGGTTAAGAGACCGAGGGTCTACGGACCCGAAGTGGTAGCGGTCAAGCTTCCAAGAAAAGCTCTAAACACGTTAACTAATCGTCACCTGTACCCAAAACCGACACAGGTAGGGAGGTAGAGAATACTAAGGGGCGCGAGATAACTCTCTCTAAGGAACTCGGCAACATGGCCCCGTAACTTCGGAAGAAGGGGTGCCTACGCAAGTAGGTCGCAGTGAAGAGATCCAGGCGACTGTTTACCAAAAACACAGGTCTCCGCAAAGTCAATAGACGAGGTATGGGGGCTGACGCCTGCCCAGTGCCGGAAGGTTAAGGAAGTCGGTCAGGGCCTTGAGCCTAAAGCTGGCGACCGAAGCCCCGGTGAACGGCGGCCGTAACTATAACGGTCCTAAGGTAGCGAAATTCCTTGTCGGGTAAGTTCCGACCCGCACGAAAGGCGTAACGATCTGGATGGTGTCTCAGAGAGAGACTCGGCGAAATAGGAATGTCTGTGAAGATACGGACTACCTGCACCTGGACAGAAAGACCCTATGAAGCTTTACTGTAGCCTGGAATGGTGTTCGGGCTTTGCTTGCGCAGAATAGGTGGGAGGCAATGATTCACTCCTTGTGGGGAGTGAGGAGCCGCAATGTGAGATACCACTCTGGCGAGGCTAGAATTCTAACCCGCGACCGTTATCCGGTCGGGGAACAGTTTCAGGTGGGCAGTTTGACTGGGGCGGTCGCCTCCTAAAGTGTAACGGAGGCGCGCAAAGGTTCCCTCAGGCTGGTTGGAAATCAGCCGCAGAGTGTAAAGGCAAAAGGGAGCTTGACTGCAAGAGTGACAACTCGCGCAGGGTGGAAACACGGCCTTAGTGATCCGACGGTAGTGAGTGGAAGCGCCGTCGCTCAACGGATAAAAGTTACTCTAGGGATAACAGGCTGATCTCCCCCAAGAGTCCACATCGACGGGGAGGTTTGGCACCTCGATGTCGGCTCATCGCAACCTGGGGCGGAAGTACGTCCCAAGGGTTGGGCTGTTCGCCCATTAAAGCGGTACGTGAGCTGGGTTCAGAACGTCGTGAGACAGTTCGGTCCATATCCGGTGCAGGCGTTAGAGTATTGCGAGGAGCCTTCCTTAGTACGAGAGGACCGGGAAGGACGAACCGCTGGTGTACCAGTTATCGTGCCAACGGTAAACGCTGGGTAGCCAAGTTCGGAGCGGATAACCGCTGAAAGCATCTAAGTGGGAAGCCCACCTCCAGATGAGTACTCTCATGAATTAAATTCAGTAAGGTCACCCACAGAACATGGGTTGATAGGTCAGTGGTGGAAGCGTGGTAACACGTGCAGCCGACTGATACTAACAGACCGAGGGCTTGACCACAACCAAATCATTGGCGGACTTGACAATTTTCTCTTTCTATGCAGTCTTCAGGGTGAACTCCACCCGACAGCTTTCCTGGTGCGCATGGCGTTGTGGACCCACTCTGATTCCATCCCGAACTCAGGTGTGAAACGCGACTGCGGCGACGATACTCTGGGGGTCGCCCCACGGGACAATAGCTCCGCGCCAGGTCGATTTTTTGTATTAATACAAAGCCCTCTTTTTCTATAGATGAAGGGGGCTTTATTTTTTTAATCTTTTTCGTCAAGTTCTAAGTCTATCTAGTATGTGTCAACTTGAAGAAAACTTCAATATGATATGACTGGACTTCTTAAGCGATCGCCTCTACCGATTTTTGTGCCTCGCAGTGCAATCCGTGGGCAATCCGAAACATTTCTTGCCCGACGTGCAAATAACGTTCATCATAGTTAAGCGGAAAGTAAGCTAATTCATCTAATCCATCCGCTACTTGATTAATACAGTAATAAAGATGCGCTGCTGCTTTGCCCATACTGGGAGGATTTGGCATTGAACGAAATGTCGTTTGAGCTTGTTTCAACCAGTCCTTACAATCGACGATGTAAGCCTGAAACTTGTCCAAAAGTTCGTCATCAAATGGATCGGCAGATAATTCTTCGATTTGTTGTTCTAAAGAGTTTAGGATTCGACATAGCGATCGATTGACAGGTTGATAAACTTGTTGCATCCATATTTCTATTTGCTCGTCAGCATCTCTACCACTAGGACGATTTTGGTAGGAAGATCGAGCATTTGGGCGTTGGGACGATCGCTGTTGTGTGGTAGTTGAATAAGGCGATCGCTTTGGCGCACCTGCTCCTAATTGGCGATCGTACTGCCGACGACTTTGAACGTCGCTCAACACTTCATAAGCAGCGTTAATCTGAATAATCCAATCGCGATCGCCTGTCTTAGGATTCGTATCGGGATGAAATTGCTTCACCAAGTGGCGATAGGCAGATTTGATCTCCGCTTGGCTGGCATGAGGTTGAATTCGTAGGGTTTCGTAGTGATTTGAGTGAGCCATTCAATCACTTTAGCGTTAACTAACCGTGGCGGGTAGTCTCGGCTCAAGATCTTGAAACAATGGCGTACTCAAGTAGCGTTCGCCAAAGCTAGGCTGAATCATCACAATTAGCTTGTCTTTATTTTCTGGACGCTGAGCTACCCGAACTGCCGCAGCCAGAGCCGATCCAGAAGAAATCCCCGATAGCAACCCTTCTTCCTTTGCCAAACGCCTACCGTAGGCGATCGACTCCTCATCAGTTACGGTAATGACTTCATCAATCAAGTCTACTTTCAGGACTTGCGGTACAAACCCAGCTCCAATTCCTTGAATTTTGTGGGGTCCTGGACGACCTCCCGATAGTACGGGACTGTTAGCTGGTTCGACTGCGATCGCTTTAAACCTGGGTTTTCTGGCTTTAATAACTTCCGCTACTCCAGTAATTGTTCCACCAGTGCCAACACCAGCAACTAAAATATCCACCTGACCATCTGTATCTTGCCAAATTTCTTCAGCCGTTGTCTCTTTGTGAATTTTGGGGTTAGCAGGGTTGCGGAATTGTTGCAACATGTAAGCATTCGACGTTGATTCCACAATTTCTTGTGCCCGCCGAATTGCACCACTCATCCCTTCGATGCCTGCTGTCAGTTCTAACTCTGCTCCGTAAGCCCGCAGCATAGCTCGACGTTCGGCACTCATAGTTTCCGGCATCGTCAAAATTAACTGATATCCTTTTGCTGCTGCTGCCATTGCCAGAGCAATACCCGTGTTACCAGAAGTTGGTTCGACTAAAATCGTTTTGCCAGGGGTAATCAATCCCTCCTGTTCGGCAGCATTAATCATGCTGATGCCAATTCGGTCTTTAACCGAAGCGGCAGGGTTCATGCTTTCCAGTTTTACGACAATTTGGGCAACACAGCCTTCAGCTTGCGGAATACGATTCAACTGTACTAGAGGAGTACGACCGATGAGTTCTGTAATATTTTGGGCAATACGCATAGTTTGTCCTTCGTCAGGTGTCATTTATCATTCGCGAGCAGCAATAGTAATTCCACTACTCACTACTCATTACTCACTGGCAATCAGATATAGTACATAATATCGAGTTGTCGTCTGGCAGCTATCTGTTCGCAAAGATTTTGTAAGGTATGCTGCTGCAAGACCATATTTGCCGCTTGTCGAGCTTCATGCCAAATCTCATGCACGACAGCAGTTTCTAACGTTCTAGGCTTACTTTCTTCTTCAGTAGCTCTTGCTTCTATACCTTCTAGGCAGACCAAAACCTCTAGTAAAGTAATTTTCCAAGGTTCTCGCGCTAGGATATAGCCTCCCTTGGCTCCCCGTTGGCTTTTGACTATACCACCGCGTCTTAAGGTTGCTAGTAGTTGCTCTAAGTAGCGGTCTGGAATGTTTTGTTGAGCTGCTATTTGCCGAATTTGCAAGGGTTCACCGCTTTGGTAGCGAGCTGCTAGCTCTGAGAGGGCAAGCAGAGCATATTCTGATTTACACGACAGTTCCACAAGCTAGTTCCAAGAAGTTGAAGGATATTTTAATTTTTAGTCTTAACTTCTCTATTATACCCCGGTTCTCCACTGGGGTTTGATAGATTTGTGATTTGTCACTTGTTATTTGTCAAGGGGTTCATCAAATGACAAAAGACAGATGACGAATGACCAACAAAAAACCCCGCTGCGATCGCGGGGTATGATAATTGAGAAAACGGCTAATTCCAGAACTAAGAGTCGCTCAAATTAGTCGGTCACCAAAACCTAGAAGTTGAATGTTGTGCGAAGCGTACCGATGATTGCATCTTCATCGCTGCCAGTTTGACCAACTCGGTTGAGCCAAATCACACCAGGAGTGACGGAAATATTATCGGTAAGTTGGTAGCGGTAGAAGCCTTCAACGTGGAGTCCATATTCATTACTGAAATCTCTGACACCAGGAGCATCTAGAGATGTTAATGTTGGTTGCACGCCAGCAAAAATACCTAACAAGTTACCTTCTTTACCCAGGTCAGAGAAAGCTACACCGCCACCAAATGACCAGATATCACCATTACCACGACCAATAAGAGTAGCATTGGTGTAAGATCCGAAGCCGCTGATCGAGATGGTGTCGCTTAATCTGAAAGAACCAGAAAGACCGTAGGAATTAGAAGAGATTGGGACAGTATCAGCACCTACAGCCGCACCCAAAAGCCTAGATGGATTGTTTGCCTCTAGCGTCCCAACAACACCAGTACTACCGGCGTAATTAAAGATATCGGAGTTTTCATCGTCATCTGGATTGAGGTTGCCGAGAGAAGCTCCGGTGTTGTATGCGTTAACATAAGTTGCTGCAAGGGCAATGCGATCGCCGAAGTTGAAGTTCAGCTGTCCTAATGCTGCATAATCACCGTTAAACAAGCCAGCCCCTTGACCTGGATCTTGAGCATTTCTAGCAAAATAGCCAGCTGTGATACTAGGTTTAAAACCACTGGCTTCGCCAAAAGGAGCGATGTTGATCCCCAAACCTGCACCACCCCCAATCCGATAGATCGGGTTTTCGGAAGCGAAGGTAGATATTGCCCCACGACCACCATCAAAGTCTTCAAAGAAGGGGTTGTTGGTAGGAGCGTAGTCGGCGTGAACGCCTCCCGCTGCGGCTAGATAAGCTCTGGAGTTTTCGCCAATTGGGAGTTTAAAGTCGTAGGCTGCCCAGTCTACCACAACATCATTACCATTGTCGGCTGGGTTGAAAGTGAGAGTGTTTTGGTAAGTATCTTCACCCACATCTAAGCGAGTCGCATTACCAGCTGATAAACGAGTGTGGAGGATATCGCTACCGGTGAAACTGGTTTGGAAATCCAATCGCACCCGATCTTGGAACACTGTATTAGCGTCGGTGTCTCCGCCAAAAGCATCACTGACAGCAGCGACCACTTCACCCACGAGTTTAGTGGTAGTCGAGAACTGATTCGCTTCGAGTTCTGCAACGTTAGCTTCTAGGCTGTCTACCCGTCCGCGTAGAGTTGCTAGTTCCGCAGAGAATTCTTCTTGCAATCTTTGCAGGGTAGCTAAGTCTTCCTTGCGAACTTGATCGGCTGTGCCAGCTGCAATCAATTCATTAACGCGATCGAGAGCAGCGTTCAAACCTGCGGCAAACTCATAACGAGTCATGGCACGGTTACCTCGAAACGTGCCATCGGGATAACCTGCAATTACGCCATAGCGTTCTACCAAGGATTGCAAGGCTTGGAATGCCCAGTCTGTAGGCTGTACGTCTGATAGCTGAGAGACTGAGGTTACCTGCGCGATGTTGTTGCGATCGCCTCGACCTTCATTACCATAACGGTTGATTTCGGAAATTGTATTGTCAGTTTCAGGGGCAGCAGGCACTTGTTGTGCAATTAGCGTTCCCTGTGGTTTTGTAACGCCACTATTGACAATACTTGTCTCTTTGGCTTCAATAGCAGCATTAAGTTCTGAAACTGCTGGAGCGCTGCTTGGTGTAGCAGCGATTGCCGATGTTGAAACTGCGAGTGCGGCAGTCAGCCACGCTGGGCTGAGAATAACGGTTTTCCACAATAACCTAGACATATTCCTTTTTTCCCTCACACCTTTAATCAATCTATATACTCAACTGTTACCTTCGTCTTGCGATCGCGGTACAGCTAGTTTACTAGTATCTGTAGATAAGATACTTCATATTTAGTTTAACTCCGTTCTCGAATAGTGCAATACTCAATCTAAAAAAAGATTAATAAAATCCAAAAAATATTATCTCACTCCAATCTCAATTCAAGCTTCAGCAAAATTTGCTACACAGCTCTACACTCTGGCTGAGTGACACTATTCAAACTGTCACTCAAAAGTTTACTTTCCAATTGCTTTGAACTACGCCTAGCCAGCGCGACGATTGTTGTGCGAACTACTGAAAGTATTGCCATTATTGTCAGTCTCAGCACAAAGTTGAAGCTCGCTTCAACTTTGTGCTGCTCGGGAAGAAATAACAGTTGAAGCGATCGGATTTTGAGATTTTCTCACCCTCGATCTTAACAAATTTTAAAATACTTTTTTCTATGTAATATATAAGTCAACTTAAATAATAATTTATCTATCTTGAAAGAAGATAACAAATTGTCAAACTTATTGCAGTAGCATGACCGTTATGCTTAAGAATAATAATGAGAGATGATGGCTTGCTAAGCTGCTTGAGCTAACTGAAAAAAAGCAAATTCTAACCCACTCATCCACTAACCAAGCATAAAAACTAGACGCATTCACTATCGGGTTAAATCAATGATTGAAAAAATTTTGCTTGCTGTCTCAGGACTGGGACACGCAGAAGAAATGCTCAAGAATTTGAAAGAGATTCCATCGATCGGACAGGCAAAAGTTACTGTTTTACATGTAGTTCCTTCCCAAGCAACTTCTGCTGGAATGACAACCAAGCTAGAGGAAGGTGACAAAATTATCGCAAATGCTGTGGAGTACTTAGGGTTAGATCCCAGCCGAACTGTTACTATGCTGCGACAGGGAGAACCCAAAGACGTAGTATGTCAAGTAGCAGATGAGGTTGATGCTGACTTAATTATTATGGGTTCGCGAGGACTCAAGCGGTTGCAAGCAATTTTATCTAACTCTGTCAGTCAATACGTATTTCAGTTATCCTCGCGTCCTATGTTGCTGGTGAAGGATGACATTTACGTGAAGAAAATCAACCGCATCATGGTAGCTTATGACGGTTCCGATGCGGCAAAACAATGCTTGCAGTTAGCACTCTTTTTGCTGAGAGATATTAAAGGCGGTCAGCTAGTCTTAGCATACGTCAATAAGAATTTGAGCGGTAAACAAGGAGAAGTTGCCCTAGCAGCAGCAGAAAAAGATCCAGTTTTGGCTGGGGCGATCGCTGAAGCGAAAAAGCAAGGAGTGCAAACCCGCTGTGTCACTAGTATGGGCAAGCCAGGCGAAGAAATTTGCCGCTTATCTGAGGATATGTCTGTAGACTTACTAATGCTGGGTTCACCCGATCGCCGTCCTTCCGTGGCTAAAAGTTTTGTTGACATCGATCGCTTAATCGGCTCATCGCTATCAGATTACGTTCGTGTCAATGCTACATGTCCCGTGCTGTTAGCGCGGACGGTTGGTTGAAGAGCAGGAAGAGAAAGTCGCAAAGCAAGACAAGTCACAATTCAATCCTACACCCCGTGAACTAATAACTAAAAACCTCTGTAGAAAGAACTACAGAGGTTTTGTTTTTGATTCAAAGCAATTGACAAAACAGTGATAATTAATCTTTTTTTCCTTCGCGGCTAGCGGTTTGGATGTAAAGAATGATTAAAAATACAGATGGAACTAGCACAAATAAGATGCTTGCCACAAAGCCTAAATCGTTTACTTGCATCGCCAGAAAGCCTCTTTTATACGGGGGTTTGACTCTTTCAGGATATCATCAATGCGTGACACAGAGGGAGGGGCGAGTCAGCGACCAGTTGTCAGTTATCAGTAAAGAAAGGGTGTAGGGTGTAAGGCGTGGGGAATTGGTAGTTGGTAGTTGGTAGTTGCTCCTGAAGCCCCTCAGCGACCTTGCGCTCTGCTACTCCTCTGCTCGATCGCTCCCTCATTTTGGTTTAGTAACAACGCTAACTGGTCCGTTGACTAAAGTTTGACAAGCAAGACGATAGTTAGCTGGCTTTTTCTTCAGCTTTTTGTTTTCAACTGGAGTGCGGGGTGAGAGATTTTCTACACCTTCAACAATCTCTACGATACAAGTACCGCATTGACCATAGCCGCCGCAGTTCATCATTTTGCCCCAAGTTGTATAAAGATCGATACCATTTTCTAGAGCTTTGATGCGGAGGTTTGCCCCATCAGCGGCGATCGCCTCCCGATTTTCTTGCACAAATTTGATGTTAGCCATAGCTGCTCTCTTTACCTGGGTTTCTGTCTCTCCGCCCTGCATCATAATACTTTGCTGAAACAAAAATTATACGTCTTGTTAATTATGTTAAATGATTGCGAAGTTTTATAAATGATTTTTCTAAAGAATATCATGACAAATTGCGACGGCTAGCAGCAAACCTCAAGTATCGATAAATTCCCCAGGCGATCGCTCCAGGAATCGAATTGAGTGCCGAGCGACTCGCGATAAACCAGAAAATATCTGGTTCGAGTAGCTGGACGGGATGTAAAGGGCTAAGAGTTCTGACAAGCAGAAAAAAGCCAAAAATTGCATTACCACCGAGCATCAGGGCAAACGCAACCAAACCTCTTTGCCAGTAGCGATGGATAGATGTGATGCCAGAAATCAGGATAATTGATGGCTGATGCTGCACCTGTCGCCACCAGCTTTCCATGCGCCAAAAGAGCCAGAGTAAAAATGGAAATAATAAGTAGCTCAAAAGATTTATTGGTGGATTGTAGCGCCAAGCACTAGAAAATATATTGACGAGAGCATGACAAATAATTGCGTCGATCGAAAAGGCAAAAGGCAAGAGGCGAGAGGCAAGAGGTAACTTCTCCCTCAGCCTCCTGGGCTTCCTGGGCTCCCTCAGCTCTCTTCTTCCCTGCTCCCTTGCCAGAGCATAGCCAAAAGCTGCTGAGAACATGGCATGAATGGGAGTACCGATCGCGCGCTCGAATACAGTTGCTACGCCATTGGATAAATAAACCCAGCTTTCTTGAGCAGTGAACCCTAGAGCGATCGCGATTGTCTGTATGAAAATAGAGAGGGCAGGCGATCGCCCGTTACCTCTACGTCCTGCCAACCATTGAGAAGTAATGACTCCAGCTAACTTACATCCCTCTTCAATTGGGGCAATAAACACCAACTGACGTACAGCTACACCAGCAAGAGTGCGAGTAAATCTTTGCCAATCTTCCCACTGGCTGGTGAGATGCTCGAATATCCACTCTAGACCCAGAGCGATACTACCAAAAATTGCGCCCCAACCGAAGCACAGTAGTAATAGAAACAGGGGAGGTGGTGCAGTTGCCCGACGATAGTAATAAATCAGTAGCAATAGTGGCGGAATAACTGCCCAAATGAATTCGGAATTCGGAATTCGGAATTCGGAATTAAGTACGTTCCACTCTGCCCGCGCACCACGCACCACGCACTACTAATCCTTCACCTGAGACACAATCGTCCGGTGGCGGGGGCTGTTACAGGTGATAGTAGGTGGATGGAAACCTGCTGCTACGATTGCTTGAGCAATATCCAACGTGAAATATTCGTCTAGATATGGCTCGGTACTTTTGAGTAGCGTCAAGATGTAGGGTGGCATCTGGGCATAGATTTCTGACTGGGGATTCATGTCCATAATTGCCAAATATCCGCCCGGACGCAACAACCGCTGCATCTCCTGCAATATCTGCCGCGTGGCTGACTGAGGCAATTCGTGACAGACAAGAAAAATCGAAACGAGATCGTAATTTGCCTCTGGTAGTCCTGTTGCTTCTGCGGCAGCGTGTACCCATTCGATTTCGCTCTGGTTTTGCTGCTGCGATCGCTGATGGGCAACGGCAAGAAAATAGGGTGATAAGTCTAAACCAGTAATTTTTGCTTGGGGATAGAGTGCTTTTAGAGCAAATGTACTCATACCCACGCTACAGCCTACATCAAGAATTGCTTGTGGGTTGTGAGGAAGTTGGCTTTTGACGATTTCATGATAGCTCTGACGAAGTTGAGCATCGCCAGCCGCGCCTGCATTAGACCAAATTCCTGCGTGAACGGCACGCGCAGCGACTTCTACCTCAAAAGCTGCATCCCAACTGAGATTGCCTTGTTCGTAAGCGTGGAAAGAGCAGCAATAATACTCGGGATATTGCAATTGAGGATTGTATACCTGTTGCCAGTGGCTTTCCCATTCTTGAGAGCGTAATTCTCGGACTGTTTTGGTCCAGGGTACGCCGATTTTCTCTGCTCGTTTCACCATCATTTGCCGTGCTTGATGCTTAGCTAAGTTAGCTAGAGGCTGAATTGCCAGCACGGTGTTTACCAAGCGGGAACCTAGTCCCGTAGCAGTATTTGCAGCAACGGTCATGAGTAAGAGTTAAAACAATTGGTTGTTCTATAAACATTTCTGGTCGGCTAAAAGCCAACTGACGTTTTGTGTGGACTAAAAGCCAACAGGCATTTCTGGTTGGCTAAAAGCCAAGCAATACTGCAATTTTACAAGCTTTGGATCTTATGAGATAGGGGTGCGATCGCACCTATGTTTATCTTGCTCAACTCGGGATTAACCCAGGTTCCGAGTCTCAATTGTGGTCGTCAGGCGATCTAATGCTCCTGTCAATCTCTCTTGGGCAATAACAGTGGGATCGGGTGGTGCAGCTTCAGCAGCTTCTGGACTGCGGAAAAATCGGCGCTGGGCTTTTTCAAAGGCACGGATGATTAAGAAAAGGCAAAGAGCAATGACTAAAAAGTTGAGAACAGCTGCTAGAAACACACCGTATTTGATGCCGTTGACCGATAAATTTTGTAAATCTTGAACGTTAGCAGCCTGCAATGCCGGATTGAGAATTACGGGCGTAATAATATCTTCTACGAAAGAGGTAACGATCTTGCCAAATGCGCCACCGATAACAACTGCAACTGCCAAGTCAATGACGTTGCCGCGCATGATAAACTTGCGAAAATCTGCCCAAAAACCGCCGCCGTTACTACGTGCCATAAATTTGTCAATCTCCTTTTATGTAGAGATTTGATGTTTAGATGAGGATTATACAAGCTTTTTGGGTTTTTGCTCAAATGCGATCGCGCTAATTGTTACAAATGCTACATGTCATAGTTAAACTTTAGAAACAGCCGGACAACCCTGCACGTACCACCGCCAAGGGAGATCTACACCTTGAGATAGTCCGATCCGCGTTGTCTGGACGATCGCAAATTCTTGCTGACGTTGTTCGAGCCATAGCGGTTGTCCTGGTTGTAATATAGTTCCGTTTAAGCCGCGATCGATCTGCAAAACACGACATAGTTTACCTGGTCCAGCCGCTAGACGGTGCAAGTTTCCTTTACTACCAATTTCCCAGCCACTAGGCAAGCACTCCAGTTGTAAAGCGCGAATGAGTACGGCACTAGGAATTCCTTCGCAGTCCGTGACGACATTTAGGCAGTGGTACATGCCATAGATTTGATACACGTATGCTCTCCCTGCCATGCCAAATACAACTTGATTGCGCGGGGTGACACGCCGATAGGCATGAAAAGCTGGATCTCCAGGGGCATAAGCTTCTGTTTCGACGATCGCTCCCCTGAGAATTTGTCCAGACGGCAATTGCCTAACTAAAGTGCAGCCAAGTAATGCTGGTGCAACTTCAGTAGATGGACGGGTTAGGGTAGAAGGTTCTAAAATCTGATGGAAGAGAGTCAATTTACCAGCAATTATTTATTTACAATTGAACGGATGAAGGCTGTTAGCGATCGCCCGATCGCGCTCTGCTAATATCCCCAGGGTAGAAGTCTCTCGACTTCAAATCGTTGTGCTTGTCGAAATTAAAGAGAGGAATAATTAAGAAATGGATATCAAACTTGTCTTAGTAGGATTAACGGTTGTATTTACTGTTTGTTGCCTATTTTTTGGCACGAAAAACGGATTTTACGATTCAGACAACTACCACGGTAACGGCTCCGCCCATTAACAGTGACCAGTGACCAGTGACCAGTTATTAGTGAAGAGTTGTTAGTTGTGAGTGCGTGGGGTCTAATTGCGCATTATGAATTGAATTGCCCCCCGATCTTTCCCTAACCTGTCGCTTCTATTCGCTGCTCGCTTCATTCATGACCTAATTATCCTACAATTCATCGTTTCATATTTATCGCTGCGCTCCAACAGCGGCATTAGGTTCGAGTGGAGGGGAAGATGAGCGATCGCATGTCAGCATCCTCTATGCCTGTAGGGGAAGCAAATTCAGAACTAGAATGCTTTCCCTATGGTGTGAAGCATGGGGATGAAGGTGTCTGTTTGATGGTCAAGATGGGACCGTACCGCATTCTGCTCGATTGCGGATTGACGGACATTTCTGTTTTACAATCGGGACTAGAACAGCCTAAGTCTCATGGTTTACTTGTCGCTACCAACTTGCCAGTAGACCTAGTTCTATGCAGTCATGCTCATCCCGATCATGCTAAAGGTTTACTATCCCTGCATCGTGCCTTTCCGCAACTGCCAATTTATGCCAGCGAAGCAACAACTCGTCTGCTACCGCTGAATTGGTTAGATGAGGATGGAAAGATCCCGCAATTTTGTCAAGCGCTACCTTGGCGATCGCCTGTGGAATTTCAGGATGGATTGACGGCTGAATTATATCCTGCCGGACACTTACCAGGGGCAGCAGCCATTCTCCTTACCTACACGACTGGACGGCGCACTTATACAGTGTTTTACACGGGGGACTTTTTCTTATCTAACTCTCGCCTGGTGGAAGGGTTACCTTTAGAAGAGTTACGCGGTTTAGAACCAGATGTATTAATTATCGAAGGAACCTACGGCACGGCACGTCATCCGCACCGTCGCAACCAAGAAAATCAACTGGCTGAAAGAATTAATCGGGCGATCGCCAGTTCGTATTCTGTCCTTTTGCCTACATCGACTCTAGGTCTAGGTCAGGAAATTCTGATGCTGTTGCGCAGCCATCACAACTTTACCGGACGCAACCTCGATATTTGGGTTGATGGCAGTGTAGCTCAGGGCTGCGATGCCTATTTAGAATTACTACCACATTTCCCCACAGCAGTACAAAACTTTGCCAAACATCAATCTTTATTTTGGGATGAAAAGGTACGCCCGCGAGTCCGTCGCCTACCACTCGAACAGCGAGGAATTGTCGGTCAATCGCCCTGTATCGCGATCGCAGATAATGTTACTGATTTAAGTCAATACTGCCAACCCAACACCGGACCCTGGTTAGTTCTTCTCCCTGAAAATCCTGGTCATCCTAACGAGTTTCAACCCTCACTCTTCACTCCTCATTCCTCACCCCTAGTAGAGGTAGAAACCTACCTGCTAGCACAGCATAGCGATGGTCCTGGTACGACTCAACTTATTCACAACCTGCGACCGAAGCACGTTATTTTCGTTCATGGCGCTCCAACTTATCTAGCCGACCTAGCTAGCCTGGAAGAATTACGCAACCGCTACCACTTACATTCTCCAGCCGTTGGCACGCTTGTCGATTTACCCATCGGCGATGTTTTCGTTCAACCAGCTGCTCCAGAAACGAATTATGAAGGAGAACTTAATGAATTAGGTACGGTTGTAACTATTACCTTGCCTGATGCCATTACCGCCGATCCTCGCTGGCGCAATTTTGCCGATACAGGCTTAGTGGAAGCTCGCTGGCAAGGTGAAGACCTAGTTTTGCGGGGCTTGTCGCCCCGCGAGTTGATGAACCAAAATGGCGATCGCTTAGCCTGGACGGATTTGAGCTGCTGTGCTACCTGCAAGTTCCAGCGCGGGCAGCGCTGTTGGAATCCAGAGTCGCCCTTATTTGGCTTCAAGGTTACACCGGATGGCTACTGCCCTGCCTACGAACGCCAAGACGAATAAAACAAGTAAAGGCGTTTTAGATAACGCCTTTACTGATTAGAACTTATTCAGGATTAGAATCAGTAAAGCGATTGCGAATGCGCTCTGCTTCGGGGCAGTCGTCAGAAACTAAGGGTTCAGCATTGCCTCGCGGTACAGAAGCTAGCTTCTGAGTCACTGCACCAATACTTTCTAGGCGAACCATCTCCTCCCAAGAGCAGATTTCGTCTTCTTCTTCAGTTTCATATCTGAGAGTGACTAAATCGCCTTCGATATCGATGATGCGGGCTTTCTCGATCCAGCGTTGCTGATCCCGCAAGAAGATACATACTTCACGCCCATCGCAACACAGTTGATAAATCTTGCGGTGTAGCATTTATTGCTTCTACCTTTCTCAACGTCGTTATACCTGTGGACTGTTGGGCTAAACCCTACTATATAATACCCAGTTTGAGCTACTTAACTTTACTCCAATTTGGCAATTATATGTTTGTGTTTCAGTTTTTGCTTGTATTTCAGTTTCATATTATATTTCGACCGCCAGCTATTGATTGAAACTACTACTGAGTCTAGCGGACACTAAAGAAGCCTATTAGAAACTTCATCTGTCATTAGCAGCATTTCGCTTATCCTCGCACTCCGACCAATATCAGTGGCTATCGACCGCGCTACATGCATTAAGCAACTTGGAAATTTTTGTACCACCTTTACGCTAGACGTTTACTTAAACGAATCATGCCTTTCCCTCTGCCTCCTCGGCTTGAGTGGCATCCCTCTAAGCGTCAATTCGAGAAAACTCGACCTTATCAGCTCGATCTATTTTAATCAATTTTAACTCATTCTTTAGCATCTCATCAGCTTGAATAGAGAAAAATCAGGGTTTTCTATAAATCTTCCTCGCTCTTTTGCGCCATTTGACTGGTCATTTGTCATTGGTGAGTGGCTGGTGACTAGTGGTTAAACTCAATTCTTGTCACCAGCCACTCGTCACTAGTCAGTGATAACTGATTCAAACAACTGGCATCTGCGTTCTGTCTTGCTTGTGAATCCGGTCTGAGTAATGAGCTGCCGATCGCTGTTTTTCCGAGTCAGTATTCTCTCGACTAAGTTCTGTAGACGAGCTTTCCGAGCCATCATTGCTGGCGTACTATCCAGTCCGACTGTAGCTAAAATTGTTTCCCAACGGTAAACCCAATCATGTTTTAAGAGTGAGTTAACAACATTGTTAGTACGGATTTTTTGCAAGCGATCGGGCTGGGAGTCAAGTTCGGCTAGAATTTCAACTATATTAGGGGCATCGTAAGCAACTTGAATGACTGCATCCTCCCAGTCAAAATTTCGAGTAAAGGATTCGCATTCAGGGGGAACTCCTAGCATGACTGTTCCTGCTGCTGCACCTTCAAAAAAGCGTGCGCCTACTTCTTGTTGATCGCCAGTTGCATTTGCATCGTCAATCTTTGCTCGATTGGCAATAAAATAACGACTCTTTTTTAAAATATTTTTATATAAACTTCGATGATATCTATGATCGGCTGTGTATAGATCTTTGATAGTTTCATAGATATAAAAAAAATTAACTCTTTCAGATAAATCCAATAAAGTTTGATGCGTGACTTGCGAGCGGCGACCAACACTATAAAGATCGACGCTACGCTCTCTGTTGAGCGGATAAGGACAGAACTTAATTGCATCAATCCCAAATGGAATGTAGTCACAAGGGCGCTGAATTATTTTAGAGACTCCCTCGATACTTTGGCTGAAATTCATGAAGATATAGTCAACTTCTTGCAAAAAACTCAGCTGAGCTTTCCATTTTTCAACATCTTTTGCCCAAATTTCATCGAGCCAAACTACTACTCTACGACATTTGTTTCGCCAGTTTTTTATTGAATTTATCGCTAGAATGTCTAGAGGAGACTGGCAGATGATAAAAAATAGTTCGTACTCTTTATCCAGATTAAATTGCTTGAATAATGGATTAATTAGCTTGCTACTACCAACAGCTTGAGCCATAGTATTAGCAATTCTATTAGTAACTTTGAACAAGTCGGGATTAAAAACTGGTGTAAGTATATCGGCTGAGTCAAATTCACAAATCAAATCTTCTAGCTCGTATAAATAACAGCGGGCAACATGAAACTTTATCTTTCGCAAAGATAGTAATAGAATTCGAGCGTTTTTCTTAGCATCGAGATTGAAGACTACTGACATATAGCTTACCCCTACTCGAATATTTAAATTGATAGTTTAGTTTTGCAATAGCTACTGCTATGCCACAGCAAAATTCTTCGCTTACCTATGCAAGCGATCGCATTTATGCAACTCGTGAATTTATCCGATTGAGTCTGCCGAATTACTACAACAGCTTTTACCAAACTTCCGCAAAATAGTCTAACAAATTATTTTGATATTTCGTAATAATTTGTTGACAATCAATGCAGTGAATTGATTTTAAAAAATCAAATCTTGCTATTAAATACTTAAACTAAAAAAGGCAAAGTTAGTAGAAACAGTGTATGTATGTAAGATGCTGCTGACGAAAACTAGTAAGAATTGCTTGCAGAAGTTGCTTAAACTCTTACCGTCTTGATAAACGTATTGTTTTATACTTTTTAGGTTACTTGCTAGATCTCAGATAAATTGTAAAATGGGCTACAAAATTTTCGAGTAAATGTAAAAATATATAACGATATTGGCTGTGACTTACGTAAGATCGCGGAGGTGTTTGGGTCGAGAAGCTGCTAGCGCTTGTAGAAAAGTCGAAAATCTTCGTCTTGCTGACTTAATTGCGCCCATTCCACTCCGGCAGTTTGAAGCTTTGTCACCAATCGATCGCAAGCTGGACGTTCGGTAGCGTAGTGTCCGGCATCAATCAGAATTAAACCGCGATCGCGACTTTCTTGAAATTGATGAAACTTACAATCGGAAGTTAAATAAGCTTGCGCCCCTGTTTTTACCACATCCGAAATAAAACTAGCACCAGACCCACCTAAAACAGCTACTCGCTCGATGGTTTTTTGTAAATCTACTGTCGGGGAGAAAATCAGATCGGGAGGGTTCAGTACTGTTTGAATTTGTTGTAACAATTCTTGCAAAGTACAAGAAGGGTTAATCTCTCCCACGCGACCGTAACCGAGTTCTGGCTGCGTCGGTACAATTGGCGCAACTTGCTTGAGATGTAACAACTGCGCTAGTACGTCAGCAGTACCGTCTGCTACTTGGTCAAAGTTAGTATGAGCTGTATAAACGCCGATATGGTGACGAAAAGCTAGGCGCGTCATGTCCGCGATCGCATTTCCACTACACAAAGATTTCAGCGGACTAAAAATTAGTGGATGATGGGCAAAAATTAGATTGACTGGAATCCCCGATTTTTGTAGTGCGATCGCCTCTTGCATCACAGCTAGAGTTGGTGTCAAGCATACCAGTACCCTTGCAGGTTGCTCTAATACTCCTGGTTCAATCTGCCAACCAGAATTATCCCAACTTTCTTGCCAAGCAGGATTTGCCCAATTTTCAAACCAATTTATTAAATCTGAGATTTTCATTTTGGATGGTAGCTGGGAAGTGAGTAGTGAGTGGTTAGTGGCTGGTCGCTAGATTCTTATTTCTGGTCTAGTCACGAGTCACTAGCCACTGATAACTGCTATTCAGAAATATGAACGACAAGTTCTCTAATATGGCTGCGCTGACGGTGTTCCCAAATGTAAATTCCCTGCCAGGTTCCTAATAATAATTGTCCTCTAGAAATGGGAATTTGTTCGGAAGTGTGAGTTAGGGCTGTACGAATGTGGGCGGGCATATCATCTGCACCTTCAGCATTGTGGATGTAATTCGCTGATTCTGGTACGAGTTTTGCCATGAAGTTTGCTAAATCTTGCAGTACATCAGGATCGGCATTTTCTTGAATCACTAAACTTGCAGAAGTATGGCGTAAAAATAAATTGCATAGTCCAGTTTCTACACCAGATTGAGCAACAATTGCTTCAACTTTAGCAGTGATGTTAGTAAAAGATTTACCAGCGGTAGAAAGTCTGAGAATATGTTGATGCATGGTCAGTTGTCAGTTATCAATTATCAGTTAATTCCGATTTACGACTTACGACTTACGGCTTCAAGCACGGCTTGGGCGATCGCTTCGTTGCCGTCTTTTGCTATAGGTTGAGATTGTCGAGGCGGTTGTGGAGGTTGGTGGAGAAATTCCCAGTGGCTTTGAAAGAATTCTTCTGTGTTGAGAATTTGATGGTAAGAGTAATTTGCAATTCCATCAACTAAAAATTTAGCTTCGGCAAAGTCTTCACGAGTCAGGGTAACTATAGGAATTCCCACGCCAACTGCTTCAGCAAAAGTACCGTAACCTGGTTTAGAAATAACTCTGCCACAGAGGGGCATAAAATCAACTGGACGTAACTTTTGGTCAGTAATTTTGATTAAATTTGGTAAGTTTGGAGCTGTAACATCAAAAGTAAGGAACTGCCAATCGGGGAAAAGTTGAAGGTTTTCAAACGGAATTTGTTGTAGACCTAAACCACCAAAAGTGAGTAAGATAGTTTTTTCTGGTGGGGTACTGATACCCCAATTAGATCGTAGCGTGTCGATCGCGTGACGTGGTGAACCACCCGTTAAGCCAACATCGGTAATATTGGGAAAAGCACTCATCGGTTCGTGAAAAGGCAACCGAAATAGGCGATCGCATTGTGCGTAATGCTTGCCCATCCAATCGGCAAATTCCACAAATTCACCTCCCCAGTCGCGATAAATGAAATCCCATCCAAAGTTACTACTCATATAACAGGGAATACCTGCGGCATGGGCGATCGCTACTGCCAAAGGAGGGATATCGGCAAGGATCAGATTGACGCGATTTTGACGGATAAAGTTAACTTCTGAGGCAATTATCGAGCGTTCTTGTTTGCGGATTTGCTGTAGCTTTTCTAACGTGGCGACTTTGTCCATCGTTAAGCTATCTGACTGGATTACACCTAAATCGAAGGCGCGAGGACGATAGATAAAGTCTCCTTCTATGTATGATTCCAGTAACCAACGGGGTGCGGTTGTCACCATGATGAGTAAGATATCGGGACACAACTGCTGGATCTTCGCTGCAAGTGAGGCGGTGCGGGTAGCATGTCCGAATCCGTGGTTGGTGATGGCTATGTATATGGTAGGTCTAGTTTCCATAAAAGTTAAAGACAGATTAGTGTCACGCATAGACACCCGAAGGGTGGCTTCTCGCAGAGTAGGCGCAAAGGCGCAAAGTGTGCTTAGCGTCTTCGCGTGACATTTTAGCTTTGCTGGCAAAATCTCTCGATTTCTTCAATGAGGCGATCGATCTCGCAGGGGAGGGTAAAGTAGTGGACGCAAGCCCTGACGCAGCTTGGATCGACGAGGGTGCGTGTCATCAAGCGATTTGATTCGAGAAATTGGACGAGTTTTGCATGAAGGGAAGATCGATTTTTGAGTTGAAAGGAAACGAGTCCGGCTTGAGGTGGGGCGTGACGCAGGCAAATAATATCTGATAATTGGTTCAGACGTTGCCAGAGATATTGGCTGAGTTGGCAAATTTGTTGATAGCGTGACTCGGCGGTTCCCCATTGCTGATGGGTGGCGATCGCAGCTTTCAATCCGGCATACTGTGGAAAGGCTGATGTGGCGACTTCATAACGTCTACCGTCTGGTTGCCATGCTTGGGGCTGTCCCTTACTATCCATAACTATACTCCGCCAGCCGATGAAGGTAGGCTGTAAGGGAGGGCAGTTATCCGTGCCAAGAAGTGCTTCTGGACGGACGTATAAACCACCAACTCCGGCGGGTCCGCACATCCATTTATGACCCGTGAAGGCGTAGAAATCTGCCCCTAGTTGAGTCAAATTTAAGGGTAACAAGCCGACAGATTGCGCTGCATCGACTAGAATTTGCACGGGGCGATCGCCTTGATGCTGTCTGCATACTTCTACAATTTTGTCAACTGGCAAGACTTGACCCGTATTCCAGAGGATGTGACTGATGACAACTAGGCGGGTGCGGGGTGTGAGGTGTTGGGCGATGACTGCGGCTGGATCTCCTTGGTTCAGCGTCGCCATGAGGGGACAGGTAGAAACTTCTACACCGAATCTTCGAGTAATTTCTTGGGTAGTGGCGATGACTCCTGGGTGTTCGCAGTCTGAGAGTAAGATATGGTCTTTTGCTTGCCAGTCAATCCCCCATAAGGCAATGTTACAGCCTACGGTTACGTCTTCGGTGAGGGTAATGGTTTCGGGTGGGGCGTTTAGTTCAGTGGCAATTGCCTGTCTGGTTTTCTCGGTTTCTTGAGTAATCCAAGCGTTAATTTGAGAGGAGAAGGGACCGTTAAGTTGAACGTATTCGTGGGCAGCAATAATTGCGTCTATGGCTGCTTGGGGCATCGGTCCTTGCCCCCCATAATTGAAGTAAGATTTATTTGCCAGGGCGGGGAATTGCTGGCGATATTGTTCGGTTCGGGTTTGTGCCGCAGAGATGCTCGTCATGGTGTAGCAAGCGGGGAAAAAAGCCATTCGCTCACTCTAGCATTATCTTTATCCTGTTGCTGTGGTAGGAGAGGCGCGATCGCTTGGGATATCAGGAAGAAATGGTTAAGTACATCAAAGTGCTGCGGCGATCGTAATACAATACATTTGTTCTAGTACATGCGAGAGGCTTGTATGACTCTAGGAACGATGAACCACCTCTGCCTCACAGTCAAAAGTTTAGAACAATCCGAACCTTTTTACGATGCGATTCTAGGCTTTATGGGCTACCAGCAGGTAGAAAACAACGATATCTATATTATGTGGTGGTTGCAGGATGCTGGAGCAATTGAAATTACTGTTGCTAATCCAGATTCGCCTAACAAATTTCACGATCGCTACTCTCCTGGATTCCACCATCTTGCATTTAATGCCGATAGTCGGGAGCAAGTAGATAACTTATACAAATTAGTTCAAGAAATGGGCGCGACAGTCCTCGATCCTCCCGCAGAATATCAATATTCACCTGGTTACTACGCCGTTTTCTTTGCCGATCCTGATGGGCTGAAGTTGGAATTAGTGCATATGCCTGTTTTGCCTGAGTAGGGGCGATTGTTTTATCCAAAAGGATGAGGCGAATGAAGTGAGAAATTAAGAGAATGGCAAAGGGAAAATGAGCCGAGAAAACACAACCAAGAGTAAACGTTTTCTAGAGATTGTACCGCATTCGCCCATTCTATCTAGTCAAGCAACTACGTTAGACCTTATTCGTGTCGAACATCATTATCAACCTGCAAATGGATTGTCTGAATGCTGTCTTCCTCAGCATCTAATTAGCATTCATCTTGGACACCCAATTCAACTAGAGCGAACAGCAGAGGGACAATGTATTAGCGAACGTCTGATACAAGGTGACATCATGATTACGCCGCCTTATCTGTATCGCAAATTAGCTTGGGATCGTGATGCTGACTTCCTGTTACTTCGTCTTGACAGTAAGCTTTTCGTATCTGCTTTTTATGAATCAGCAAATATTGAAATTATCCCACAGTTCAAACTTCACGACCCACTCATTCAACAAATTGGTTTAGCACTCAAATCGGAATTAGAATTAGAGGGATTAAGCGATCGCCTCTATGCAGAATCAATGGCAAATGCATTAATAGTGCATCTTTTAAAACATTCCTCAGTACGGAAATATAAAGTTCGCAATTGCGCTGGTGGTTTATCTAAATTAAAAATCAAACAGGTGATTGATTACATTCACGACAACTTGGAGCAAAATCTGACCTTAGTAGAGATAGCTGCTGTCATTCAAATAAGTCCCTATCACTTTGCTCGTTTATTTAAACAATCTATAGGAATTACACCCCACCAGTACGTAATTAGCAAACGAATTGAGAAAGCAAAACAATTGCTAGAAGAACACAACTCGATTGTTCTTGTTGCAGAGAAGGTGGGATTTCAAAGCCAAAGTCACTTTACAAAGATGTTTCGTAAATATACAGGGATAACTCCCCAAGCTTATAAAAAATTGCTGTAAATCCAGCAAGATTGTTACAACTTTAGCAAGAATGCGTGAGACAAGACGATAAAAAGACTTTACTATAACTGGCAAGTTAGTGTAGCATTAATATAGAAAATCTAAGATGATTCAAATAGATAGCACCAATGCCGTTACTGTCGGGCTAGATCTTTACAGCGTCGCCCCAAGGCATCAAGATGCTTTAGTAGAAGCAATTGTACAACAACAGATTGAATCTTGGTTATCTAGCAATTTCTTAAAATCTGCTAGCGTTCATAAAAGTTTAGATGGCGTTCGTGTCTTTACCTATAGCCAGTGGATGCCTAAATTCGATTATCGCAATTTATCACGCCCAACTATTTTTACTGAATTTTTTCCTCCCGATTCCCATTTACTCGAAGTGTTCGCTAGCCGATCGCTATCTCAAGAAGTTTCGATTGTTGCAGGCGATCGCATCACTCATTTAGCAGAGTTTAGAATGATTTCTGCTAATCAGCAAGAAATGGTGAAACGCGCATCAGCTGAACTCGATCGCGCTATGAATAATTCACCAGGTTTGATTTCGGCTACTTTTCATCGTAGTCTAGATGGTACGAGAGTTTTCAACTATGGGCAATGGGAGAGCCAAGAAGCATTTGAAGCTATTTTGAAGCAGCCTGGATTTAATCCAGATGAGCCTTATTGGGCGGGAATTGCTCGCAACGAATTCCATCTCTATCAAGTCGTTCATGCATACGAAAAATAGACTTAAGCCAAGTATTAGGCGAATAGAATTCGCGGCTACACAAACTAAGTCCACCTGCGCGGACTAGTAACAAATTAAAATTATGGTAGCCAAATGGGAGGAAAAGTATTGCCTAAATTACGTAAATTTCTGTTAAGCGATCGCATTATTTGTATATGTGGCTCGTCCGGTTCGACGGGAATAATTTCGGCTGTTGTCCCCTTGCCAAATCTTTCTATAACTAGATTTGCTGCTTCTAAACCAGTAACGTAGGCTTTTTCTTGCGACCACGAACCGTGACGGTTAATAATCCAATCGCCGCTCATAAATACATTATCTATACTCGTCTTTGCTGGTAACATATTTTGATAGCTACCAGGGGCAAAATGAGTTACGGCTCTAGATAAACGAATAATACTGCGATCGCAAATTTTAGCTGCTCGAAATTCTGGTACACAAATTGCTAAATAATCTTGTACCATCTGCACGATTTCTTCATCGCTCATTGGTAACAGTTGATTGGCGTGATAGAAATCTGCCTCAATGACTGTTTCTGGTACGTCGCGGTATTCATCGTGTAATGCATTGAGATCGAAAAACGTCCACCCCGTGGTAGCATCAAAGCCAAAACAAGCATTGGAAGGACGGGGAATGTGAATTTTGCGATCGCACCATAGCCGAGTTGCTAACACATCAACCGCACCCAAATTCATTAAATTCCGAAATTCTTTGCGGTTTTGCAAGCTAGAACTACCGCTAACAATCTTCTGCATCCCGCTGACTCCTACAGCAAAGATGACAGCATCCGCCTCGAAGACTTCATCGCCGCAAACTACAGCTTTTGCCAATCCTTCACTATCGAGGAGAATATCGCTGACGCGACGGTTAGATAGAATTTTGCCTCCCGCTTGTTCGATTTGTTCTACCCAAGGACGAAAAATCTTTTCTCCTACCGTACCCCGACACCAAACCACGTCAAAATCTGGTTGGTGCGCCAAAATGAAATAATACAACATTCCCAAAGCCGCAGCCGCAGAACATTGTTCGCCTGGTGCAAATAACCCTACTAGCAGCATCGGTTCAAATGAATCGCGGTAAAGTCTAGCCGATACGCCAAAATCTTTAAACAGTTCGCGAGCTGTAACTTTATCGTAACGCTGCCAAGCCTCGTCACTATTATCGAAATCTACTACAGCATAGAGTAATGGTAAAGCACTGAGGCGATCGCTTAAAGGTAATCGTTTGAACTGGGTGTAGAGAAAAGTTCCCAGTGGTGTAGGGAGGCGCGGTAAATCTTGAAAAATTGGCGACTCTACCTCTAATCCAGCAGGGGAATATTGGGAAGAACGGGTAAAAGGTGTAAAAGGACTAATCCCTAGTTCCCGTATGAGGGAAAAAATATTACTGTAAGGATACCAGAAACCGTGAATCCCCGCTTCTACCGATCGCCCGCCTGGAGTTTTCCAACCCGCAACCAAACCCCCAGGATAAGCACCTGCTTCTAACAGCGTTACATTGTACCCTTGTTTTGCTAGGCGATATGTAGCTCCTAATCCAGCCCAGCCAGCACCAATAACGACGACTTTCGGATTCTGTGATTCCATGCTTGAGAGTCAGCCTACGATCGCATCAACGCCTTAATCTTACCTGGATTGAGCAACCCATAGGGATCGACCATTTGTTTAAACTTCATCTGTTCTGGGTCGATAACTTTTCTGCCACCGTCTTCAATAATATACGTATGCGGATTAGCAATGAAAATCCCGTGTTCTTCGTGATAGCGGATAATTTCGTTCAGGCGTTCCTCGGTAGTATATTGCACTAATTGCAGAGCAGCGGGAACAGTTCGACCACCAACACGGATAAATTCTAAATGCATCATCACCTCATCGCCAAAGTAACGATACATGTGGTCTACCATTTGGAGGTTTTTATCGGCGGGGAAAAGGCTTTGTAAATAGGTAATTGAAGGATCGGCATTACGAGCGTGTAAAGTAGTATGATTCCAGGTAAATTCTGCTAAGTTAACTCCCTTACCTGCATCCTGTTGCGATCGCTGATAGGTAATACAACCGCCGTATTCTTGTACCAATCCAGGTAATAATTCCAAACTCGGTTCAGCTACCATTAACAGTGCTGCGTGAGTTCCATCAGGAATGTATTGACGTGCGCCAAAATAAGAGGGAATTGACCAAGCAAAAATAGAAATAAGCTTCTTAATCATCCCATCAGCATCGCCCAAAGCCTGACCAAAATGGGCAGCCGCCATAAAACTTTCAAAAGTGACAATCACCTCAGTCCAAGGATAAGCTGCACCAAGAGGAATTTCTAATTCCGTGATAATGCCATTAATACCCCAAGCGTGGTTGACTTTGTGGATATCATCTCCCCGCAGTTCAATCGCTCTGGGTTCGTCTTCCATAGTTACGACACGAATAGCATTAATATTACCGCGATCGCGCAACTGTCCGTAATTAATCGAGCCAATTCCCCCACTCCCGCCAGCAATAAATCCGCCAATCGTCGCTGTCCGATAAGTAGAAGGAGCCATCCGCATCTCCCACCCCGTCTCTCGCGCTTTTTTGTCCAAAGCAGCTAATTTTACCCCTGCTTCTACCCGCGCTACTCCCGATTTAATCCAGCGAATTGCCTGCATCCGAGACATATCCAAAACCACGCCACCGTGGAGGGGTACGCACTGCCCGTAATTGCCCGTTCCAGCCCCCCGTATCGTCACCGGAACGCGGTATTTAACGCAGGTTGTTGCAGCCTGCATTACCTCTGCTTCTGTCGTAGGACGGACAACCAAATCCCCCTTTTTCCCATCTAACTGAGCTTGCAGTATGGGACTGAAAGTGTGGTAATCCTGAGATAACTTAGCAACTTGGTTAGGATCGCTAATAACTTCAATTCCCTGTAACTCAGCCGTCAGTGCATCCCAATCAATCATAATCAGTTATTAGTTATCAGTTATCTGTTGTCAGTGGAACCAGTGGCTGGTGACTAGTGGCTAGAACTACTCGCCTATACCTTAGCTCTTTGCCCCTCATAACTTTGCCGTACATTCCAAGAGCAGCCTTTGATTATCTATGGCATATGGCTGAATCTTCAATGCTTGGCGAAAAGCGCGAATTGCAGCGGCATAATTTGCTAGTGCCATTTGGCATAAACCCAGACCGTGCCAAGCACCAAAATGCATTGAGTTGAGTTTAACGACTGTCTGACAATCTACCAACGCTTTTTCGTACTGGGCAGTGAAGTAGTATAAAATAGCTCGGCGATTCCAAGCTTCGGCAAAATCTGGCTGGTCGCGAATAAGTTCTGTCAAGACTGCTTCTGCCTGCGACACTTTTCCAGCCGAGAAAAGAACTTGAGAACGTTGGATGCATTCCCAACCGTAGTCCCCTTTTTGATAAAACCAAGCTCGCCACAGCGCTTCTGTTGCTGCCTGACGCACGACTTCATCAGGATGCTTCAAGTTTTCTAGAAAAGATTGAATAGACGACTCATTCATACGTTCGTTGTCATAGCTAAGTTATTAGTTAAGTCGGATGTTAAAGGCGATCGCGGTATGACTAAGGGCTTTTACCCGTTTCCTTCAATTTTAGAATTAAGCAAGTCCTACCACTTTTTTGTACTTTTTTATACATAAATTCGAGAACTTAGTATCCTGAACCTAAGATTTAACCCAAGAGCAGCCAATTTCGTGCTATGGGTTACTATTGAAACCAAAATTCGATCGCTATAATTGAAGTTTCCCCCTTAAGGTTTGCTATTCGTAGCATCTTACTTTGTCTGGTTGCGTCACAGCCCTCTTAACCCCATTAGCAGGTAGAGCAAATACAACGATGCAAGAGCGAAAAAGTAGTCCCAGGCATATTATTCTGACTTCTCACCCGAGCAATTTTGGTTCGCAACCTATTCCGATTCGCTGGGGAGACAAAGACCCAATGCAACGGGGTCCGATCGTGGCTACCCTCGCTAACCCAACTCACAGAAATGCGATCGGGACTCATTCAGGCGGTTATGCCGTCTATCGCGCTCTGGCTGTAGCAAGCGGGGTATTGCAAGCAGATCACCGTGCTGATTTAACAAATACTTCGCCTGTCGAGCATATTGGACCATATCCGAGTTGGTACGACCCGGAGAAAATAGTTTCGCTCGATCCGTTTGGGGCAATGGTAGGCGAGGCGTTTGCATCTTATTACCAGGAAGGATACGATATCAGACCGACGATCGCCATTACAAAAGCGCACGTTTACCTTCCAGAATTACAAGCAGCGGTGGAAAAAGGGCGGTTGGCGATCGATGGCAAGCTGCTCAAATCTAAAGGCGATGTCCTTGTCACTAAAGCAGCGATCGAACCTGTATGGTATTTACCAGGCATTGCCAAACGCTTTCAAATTTCGGAAGCAGACTTGCGCCGTGCCTTGTTCGAGCAAACGGGGGGAATGTTCCCAGAATTAGTGACGCGATCGGATTTAGAAGTATTCCTGCCACCAATTGGCGGAGTCACGGTATACATATTTGGCGATTTGGCAGCAATTACCGATCCCAATCGACCCTTGGCAGTGCGGGTTCACGATGAATGCAATGGTTCCGATGTTTTTGGCAGCGATATTTGTACCTGTCGTCCTTATCTAGTGCATGGAATTGAAGTCTGCATCCAAACAGCACAGGAAGGGGGTGCGGGAGTCATTGTCTACTGTCGGAAAGAAGGTCGGGCATTGGGAGAAGTGACGAAATTTTTAGTTTACAATGCTCGCAAGCGGCAAGAAGGAGGCGATCGCGCTGATGCTTACTTTGCCCGCACGGAATGCGTTGCTGGGGTGCAAGATATGCGCTTCCAAGAGTTAATGCCAGATGTATTGCATTGGTTGGGCATTACTCGAATCGAGCGTTTGGTATCGATGAGCAACATGAAATATGAAGCCATCACTAACTCAGGTATTGAAGTTGTAGAACGAGTACCGATTCCTGACGATTTGATTCCCCAAGACGCACAGGTGGAAATTGAGGCGAAAAAAGCTGCTGGCTACTACACTCCTGGCGCGGTACTAGATCCGTTAGGATTGGCAGAAATTAAAGGTAGAGAAATGGAATGAATTCGGAATTCGGAATTCGGAATTCGGAATTAACACCTCAAACTCGTACGGGTGGGTTTTGGCTGAAGATTTGTTGTCAAAGCCCGTAAATCTTTTGCTAAACCCGCCCCTACACCCCATATCCCATACTCTGTTCCCTGTTCCTTGACGATGAATCTCCAAACTTCAGAATTCAGCCTTCAGTCTCCAGAAGAGGCGATCGCTTATTTGCGTTCTCCCAGGGCGATTCGCGATCGCTGCGGGCAGTTGTTTGAGTTGGCACGGCAAGATAAGTTGAGTCACTTCCGCTGCGATTTGTCGCAGTTGGGACGGGTGGCAGACTATGTTATTGCCGTCATGCAAGAGCAATATCCCGATGGGCAAATTCCCTTCCATAGCCGCTGGCAGCATTTTGAAGTTGGTGGAGTACCGCGTTTAGCACAGTTAGAGCGGCTGTTGGCAGGGCGATCGCCAGTCGAGCGAGCTGTGACTCGGTTCGATCTGGCGATCGTCAGCGTGTTGTTAGATGCGGGTGCGGGCGATCGTTGGTTGTATTGCGAACGGGAAACCGATTCGATCTTTCAGCGATCGGAGGGGCTAGCAGTGGCTAGTTTTCGGATGTTCTGTCAAGGTGCTTTCTCCAGCCATCCTCATCAGCTTTTACAAGTCGATGCCCAAGGATTGCAATCTCTGAGTGAAGCAACCCTAGCTCAAGGATTTCAGGTAAGTGAGGATAATCCATTGGTAGGGTTGGCAGGACGAGTAGAACTATTACAAAAATTAGGGCGATCGCTCCTCGATTTCCCGCAAATGTTCGGTGACGACAATCCCCGTCCGGGTCATCTGGTGCATTATTTATTAGAGCGATCGCACCACAAACAACTACCAGCTGCAACAGTTTTGCGTGCTGTTTTAGAAGGACTCGGCAGTATTTGGTCTGGCAGAATTGAAATAGCCGGAGTTAACCTCGGCGATGTCTGGCATCATCCTGCTTTAGCAGGGAGTAGGGAAACAAAGGAGCAGAGAGAGAATTTAATTCCGAATTCCGAATTCCGAATTCTGAATTCCCTCGTACCATTTCACAAACTCTCGCAATGGTTGACTTATTCTCTTTTGGAGCCACTACAAGAACTCGGTTTAGAAATTACAGGACTTGACGACCTGACCGGATTACCAGAATATCGAAATGGTGGTTTGTGCCTGGATCTCGGACTGCTACAAGCCAAACACTCAGATATTTTCCACTACGCCCACTCAGTGGACTCGGAAGTCGTTGTCGAGTGGCGAGCATTAACTGTGATTCTATTAGACCAAATTGCTGCAACGATCCGCCAGCAGTTGGAAATGGATGCTAAGCAGCTGCCTTTAGTCAAAATTTTGCAAGGCGGAACTTGGAGCGCCGGACGGCGGATTGCTGCCGAACTCAGACCGAATGGAGTTTCCCCCATTCAGTTACAGAGTGACGGTACGGTGTTTTAGCGAAATACTAAGCGCTGCAACAAAGTTTTCAAAAATATGCCGAGCTGAAATTGATAAAATTCGATCGCTAACCAACAAATTGTTAATAAGTGTGACAAAAAGGTGAGCCAAATCCAAGCATACGGTAGCCAATATAAAGGAGTATCTGGGAGTGGCGGAAAGATATAGACGGTCAGCCCAACTATAGCTGTTGGTACTGCTACGAGAGCGATCGCGGCTAGAGTATAACCCCAGCCAAATTCTACGCCGTCATAATAAGCTTCTATCCACCTTCTGCCATTCCAACGCCAGACTAGCGGTGGTTGACAGGAGAGCATTTTCAACTGCTGTCTTTCTACATCAGTTTCAAAAATCTGCTGGCAGCAGTCGCAAGCCATCGCTTCCATTAAAGGCATAGCTTGAACCTTGCCCAGGCGACAGGCTGGGCAGGGATAAATGCTGTTAGAGTTCAACTGCATCATCGCTGTCAGGAAACTACATCTTTCCAAGTTAGCAGTTATTAGGGAGCAGGGAGCGCACGAGCAGTGACCAGTGACCAGTGACCAGTAACCAGTTATCAATGACTAACAACCAACAACCAACGAGCAACTACCAACTACCACCGATCGATGACAAATGACAAATGACCAACTACCAGTTAAAACTTATAACTCAATACCTGAATAGCAGTTCCGTCCTTGGGTAAGTCGGCAGGTTTAATCGTTAAGCTATCGCTTTGACTGCGACGGATGGGAGTTCCTTCCATCAATGACAAAAATTCATCTAACGGCACGATGTCGCAGGCAGCAGGATCGGCGGCTTGGGTACGATAGTGCGTCGGAATGACTAACCTGGGATTGATAGTTTTGACGGCTGCTTGAGCTTCTTGAGGGTTATAAGCTTTAGCACCACCCCCCACTGGCACTAGTAACACGTCGGGACGACCTATGAGGATTTTTTGTTCGATTGTAATTGGTGCAGCAGCTCCCCCTAAGTGCAAAATCCTAATCCCGCCTTGCGTCCACAGCCATGCTACGTTAGTACCAAATCTTCTCCCCTTTTCGCGATCGTGGTCGATCGCAATTCCTTGGATCTGCGTTCCTTTAAATTGGTATACTCCAGGTTCAAAGATCAGCTGGGGATTGCCAGGAACTTCTTCTACTGCCCCTTCATCCAATAATTGACTGCTAATTAAAACCAAATCTGTTTCTACTTTCGGTGGTCTGTATCCCGCCGCACAGCCTAGCTGCCGAAAAGGATTGACCAGAATTCGCGCCCCACCACCAGTAAATAGAAAACAAGTATGACCCAACCATCGTACCGTTAACCCGCTACCAGTTTGGGCTACAGCAGGCTGAGATTTTGCTGCAAGCGTCACTGCTAAGGTAGAAAGTAGCCCCGCTCCAGCATAGCCAATCAACTGTCGTCGTTTCATTGCTTCTCCGTTCACTCCACTAGTGAGACGGCAGTTGTTTCAGGAAGTTGCGCAGCAATTGCTTTCCTGAAGTTGTGAGGACGCTTTCTGGGTGAAACTGGACTCCTTCAATGTGAGGATATTGCCGATGTCGCACTCCCATAATTGTCCCGTCCTCAACCCAGGCGGTAATTTCTAACACGTCTGGGCAGGTCTGCCGTTCGATCGCTAAACTATGATAGCGGGTTGCGGTCAACGGATTTTCTAAATCTTTAAATACGCCTACTCCCGTATGGGAAACTGATGAAGTTTTACCATGCATCAATTCAGGTGCAGAGACAACTTTACCACCAAAGACTTGTCCGATGCTTTGATGCCCCAAACATACGCCCAATATCGGTGTATTCTCGCCTAACTGCGCGATCGCCTCTAGAGAAATTCCTGCATCTTCTGGGCGACCTGGACCTGGAGAAATCACAACCCCATCTGGCTGCAACTCGCGGATCTGCTCGATTGTAATTTGGTCGTTACGATAAACTCGAATCTCTGCTGCAACTGGGAACTCTGCCCCTAACTCACCTAAGTACTGCACTAGGTTATAAGTAAAACTGTCGTAGTTATCAATAACTATAATCATTTTTGAGTAGTGCGTGAAGAAGGGGTGTAGGGTGTAGGGTGTGGGGTGTGGGGCGTGGGGCGTGGGGTGTAGGGTGTGGGATTTTTGCTCCCTCTACTCCCGAGAGCATCATAAGCTCTCTTCTCCCCCTTGTCCCCCTTGTCTCCCTTGTCCTTATTCCTATTGTCAATTTAAATATGAAACAATTAGTCTCACAAGGGGAGGTAACAAAAGAGCGGCGGCGACTAAAAGGGCAGCGATAGCCGAGATTAACACTGCTCCGGCGGCGCAGTCTTTAGCAATTTTAGCGAGTTCGTGATATGTCTGCTTTACCGTCAAGTCTACAACAGACTCGATCGCGGTGTTTAGTAATTCCATCACTAGCACTAAGCCGCTAGTCAGCGTAATCACAGCTATTTCGACCAAAGGCAAACGTAATAATAAGCCCAGAAAGACAGCAAGAGTTCCTATACAGATATGGATGCGGAAGTTGCGTTGAGTTTTAAACGCATAAGCAATGCCACTCCAAGCATATTTGAAGCTCACTAATAAGTTGGAGGCGACTTGCCAAGAGAAATTTCGCTGAATTGGAACCACTTTTTCTGTTCTACTAGGCGTTGAGGTCGAAACTTTTTGGGTCATAGATGGCAAACATCAATAATTTTTGGTTTTTATATCTAGCCGAGTTACAGCCTACTACTTGCTTAATTTGTCAATTTCCACAGACAGTTTAATTTAGACATATCTCATCTAGCGAGACCATATTAGTAACAAATTGTCGCGATCGCGCTGTGCCAATATTTACAATTACAATCTTGCCCAGTTTAATCAAGATTGACATCAAGACCAACTATCCTTAGTAGCAAAGTTTGCTGTTCCAACATCTCTAATAGGGTTTCCTCATCTGGGTGATCCCAACCTAAAAGGTGTAAAAGACCGTGAGCGGCTAACCAAGCCAGCTCTGTCGATAGCGAATGTGCTTGTTGTTGTGCCTGCTTGCTAGCGGTATCAATTGAGATCGCAATATCGCCTAAGTACAGAGGTAAAAGCGATCGCAACTCCTCTAACTGCGGTACGTCCGTTTCCAGTGCAGCAAAGGCTAAAACGTCCGTGGGCTTATCTTGCTGCCGATACTGCGAGTTAAGTACTTGAATTTCTGCATCATCCGTTAGACGTAAACTCAGTTCGTAACTGTCAGCAGAAGGAAGCTGAGAAGATAAACTCTCTAGCCAGCACTCAAACCATTTTTGCCAAGTTTGAGCATCAACTGCTGGCTTCATTCCAGAAGCTTCAGTAAAACAGTCTTGCACGCAGACTTCGACTTGTACGCCGGAATTTTCTGTATTCCTGGTTGTCATTATCTAGTTATGTAAGCTAAACCCACCAGTAAAGACAATAATCCTATAGTTGTGAGGGCAAAATGTTTCAGAGAAGTCCCCCGCTTTTTCACCATGTTGCGCATAGCGAGTTTTACATAACTCGGTCGAGGCTCATTGGCAACTTCATTCGCTACATGAGGGGGCATGGTTGTCGCTTCCGTGGATTGTGCCTCGGCGGTTTTCGTCGTGTCAGGTGAATTCTCCATGAGATTGACCCTAAAGTTTTGCTAGGTTCTTTCTCAAATGTAACAGTTTGTTGCACCAATAATGTAGTCCGTACCAGGGTTAATAGCTGAGAAACAAGCGCAAATCGCTTTGCGCTCGTTCCCAATCTTTGTCTAAGTTTCTAAAGATTGCCGTTTATACTAACTACAGCGATCGCTCCCATTCGCCATTAGACAAGCAATGTTATTACTAATGTTGTTACTTGCGTCCGACAAGTACCTGCTGGCGCTCGGTTACTTCCTCAGTGTGAACCTCCTCACCATAAACTTCTAATAAACGATAGCGAACCCGATCGGAGATTTTAGCTAGCCCACCGCCTCCGTGAGTATCTGATGGTTTCAGCGTATTTCGGGTAATCCCGAAAAAGTGAGTCGCAAAACGGTGATGCACTGGTTCTGGTAGTCCTACAAAAAACATCAGCCTTTCGTACCGAAGGTATTCAAATATTTTGGCTCCGGTATCGTAAAATATCGCAGCGGGTTTCAAAGCATGGCAAGAGCGTCGCAACTCAATTGGTCCTTTCTTGAATATTCTGTGGAGTAGCTTGAAGCGCGATCGCAGTTTATTAAAAGGTGACAGCAATGAGTATTCATTGTCTAGGTAAAAATCTACAAATGACTTTCCATGCCTAAGTGCTTCTCGAATAGGGGCTACCTTAAGGAGAGTTAGCGGTATCCAAGGACGTTCGTGATAGAGAGCATTTTCTAAAGCGGTTCCCTGAAAAGCTGGTTCTTCCAGCCAACTTGGTCCATTGGTAAAGCCACAACCAAAAACCTGCGGTTCGTCAATATAATCTTTGAAAAAGCTAACTATAGCGGAATCCTGAATTTCCAGATCCGAATCAACTAATAAAACTTTTTCTGCGGCAATATGATTAAAAAGCCAGTCTAAAGTTTGACCGTGAGGGCGTAAGGGAGCGGTTAAAATATCAAAATCATACCGCTTCATCAAAGCTAGAAAATGTTTTAAGCTACCATCAGTTGACTCGCAGTCGATCAACAGTACGGGCATTTTTGCATGACGAATAACAGAAAGTAAAGCTAAGGTTGTAACTAGTTTTGTATTGAAATTAATAATAACTGCTCTTTCTGTTACAGCAGGTAGCTCGGATAAACTTTGAATTAGCACGATGATTGTCCTAAAATAATTTTTTTGTGTCTTAGCGTGGAGCCAACAGCATCAACAGCACGTGAGAAAATGGATTTTTGTAGCTATTTATTGCAATAATTATGAAGCTTAAAATTCAGCAGAGCAATATGGAAAAATTCAGCAAAAAAGTTCAGGGTAAATACAGCAATCCTATTTGATTCATGAATATGGAGCAGGCTAGAAGCTTGCTTCACAAATCATTTAGAACTGCTATAGTTGGTAAAATTAAAAGAAAAAGCTAAGGACTGTAAACAGCAAAACCATTTTGGTTTTTCTCCTCCAGTTTCCTCAGCTTTCTTGTTTCTGCTTTGGGTCTTGCTTGTCCCTTAACTAGCCACTAGTTGTTTCTCCTGGCGTAGATAAGACTCAATAAAGGTATCGAGTTCGCCATTCATTACGTCGGTAATTGCTGTTGTTTCTAGGTTTGTCCGCAAATCCTTCACCATCTGATATGGATGGAAAACGTAGTTGCGAATCTGAGTTCCCCAGGCTGCTTCTACCATATCACCGCGAATTTCAGCGATTTCTTGAGCGCGTTGTTCTTGGGCAATAATTAACAGCTTGGCTTTGAGGATCGCTAGGGCTTTCTCTTTATTTTGTAACTGCGATCGCTCTTGGGTACAGCGGACGGCAATTCCCGTAGGAATGTGGAGAATGCGCACGGCTGTTTCTACTTTGTTGACGTTTTGTCCTCCCTTACCACCAGAGCGAGTGGTAGTAATTTCTAAATCTTTATCTGGAATTTCCAACTGTACGGAAGTATCGATTTGGGGCATCACTTCCACACCAGCAAAGCTAGTCTGTCGTTTACCGTTAGCGTTAAACGGAGAAATCCGCACCAAACGGTGAGTTCCTTTTTCGCCTTGTAAATAGCCGTAGGCATAGCGACCGGAAATTTCTAAGGTAGCGGATTTAATTCCCGCTTCATCTCCTTCCGAAATCTCATCGAGTTGGACTTTATAGCCGCGATCTTCCGCCCAACGAGTATACATCCGCAGTAGCATTTCCGCCCAGTCTTGAGCATCAGTTCCACCCGCCCCAGCGTTAATTGTCAAAATTGCGCCTTTGTCATCGTAGGGACCAGATAACAACTGTTGCAACTCCCATTGGTCGAGTTCGCGGTTGAGGCTGGTAACGTTTGTCTCAGCCTCTTGCAGCAGAGATTCGTCCGTTTCGAGTTCCAGTAGCTCTAGCACGGCTTTGGTATCTTCTAGGCTACCTTGCCAGCGATCGTATTGCTGGATATGAGTTTTCAGGTCGTTGAGTTCCTGAAGTGTTTGCTGTGCTTTGGTTTGGTCGTTCCAAAACTCCGGTTGGGCAGCAATTTGTTCTAAATCTTGAATTTTTGCCGTCAGTGCGGGGATGTCAAAGATAGTCCTGGGTTTTACCCAGGCGATCGGACAACTTTTCAACTTCGCGCTTGATTTCTAGTGCTTCCATATAGGTTTCGAGTAGCGATCGCTCACTGAGTGATAGGGTACATTAACAACGCACCCTACTTGTATTGATGATTTTAACTAGAGTTGATAGCGGTTTTCAATTGAGTAAAACACACGATCTGTAGGGGCGCTTTCTCTGTGCGCCCCTACAAATGTCATGCACGCAATCGAGAATTGCTATGAAAACCTTTGGGGCAACAACCAAAAAAACCGTGGCTTGAGGTTAAACCACGGTCTTGCTGTAGAGACGTTACATGTAACGTCTCTACAGTTCATTTAATGTCTCTACTAGTCGCGGCTATTCAAGGCAATCAACAACCGCAAGATGAAAATAAACAGGTTGATGTAAGTCAGATACATCGACAGCGCCGCAGGGAGATATTGGTCGTTGCGGTAGGTACGAGGCAGAACGTAGAAATCTACGACTGCTGCACCAACGAATAGACACACGCCAATGCCTGAAATTGCAATTTCTAACCAAGTCGGCGTATAGATGCCAAACAGAGCAAACAGAAATTGTGCCAAACAGACGACCACTAGGGCAATGACTCCCAGGCTGACTGTTTTCGTCAATGCCATGCCGTCCTGTTCTGACAAGTTAGAACCAATTTGACGTGCCGCAATAAAGGTGACACCGCAGCCGAGGGCAGCAAACCCCACACCTGCAATACCTACGCCTTGGGTTCTTAGTGCCATAAAGACGATGCCGCTAAGAGTATAGCCAGTTAGCAAGCTATATGTTGCTAGTAGAGGCAGGGCAACGCGATTATTACCTTTCTCGGCAACGTTCATCGCCACGAAGAACAAAATCAGTTCCAAAATGACCGCACCAATAAACGTAGGGAAGAATAACCCTGGATTGGCACGGATGACACTTAGACCACCGTAGGTTCCCAGTGCTGTTAGTACCAGCCCGCCACCTAGATAAGGCAGGGCGTTAGCAATAACGTTTGGACCTACTATGGCGCTAGTTTTAGCTTGACGAATTGCTTCGCGAAAATTGCTAGTGCTACTCATGGAATTTTTTCTTAATTTTTTAACGGGTTGTGTGAGAGCAACGATATGGTGACATATGCCTATTTTGGCTTAAACCTCTAACAGTTAACCAGGGTGAGACTAGCAGCAGAAATCTAAATCTAATCTTAAAATATTTAGCATTCTCAGCCAGTCAACTCAGCAGATCTACGGAGAAAATTCACCGCAATCTGCTAATCTCCTCATAAATTCAGTAAGAACGACATGGTTTGAGAAGCCTTCTCCACCGACAATAATTTTCAGCTTTGATTAAAGATTTTCCACCACCTGTTAATTCCCATTAGGGAAGCTTAGATCGCTGTTGAGGATTTTTATGTCGATAACTCATACTAGAGGCTGCTCTAATGGGATAGAGCTATTAATTGCTTATTATCAACATCCTTCGATTGCCTTACGCAATAAACTTGTAAGTATGCACACTGGTTTGGTGCGAAAGATGGCGCATCAATTTAGCCGCCAATGTACCGAACCATATGAAGATTTAGAACAAATCGGTTACTTTGGTTTGATTCGTGCTATCGAGCGCTTCAACCCTTATCAAGGTTATGCTTTTAGTTCTTTTGCCATTCCTTATATTCGAGGTGAAATTTTACATTTCTTACGCGATCGCACGGGAGTTGTCAAAATTCCCCGTCGTTGGCAAGAACTTCACAATCAAGGACAGAAGGCTCGTAAAGATCTAACATTAACTCTCGGTCGCACTCCTACAGATATAGAAATTGCTGAAGAATTGAATGTTGCAATTCAAGAATGGTTAGAGAGTAAGCTCGCCTTCCAAAATCGAATTGTCTTAAGTTTGGATAGTACAGTTATTCAACATCTCGATTGCCAAATTAAATTAGCTGATGCTTTACCTGACCAGCGCTCTACTAGCTTGCAACAACAGGAAGAAGATCGCCAACAATTGCAAGGAGCAATGAATCAGCTGGAAGAAAAAACTCGTAAAGCTGTAGAATTTGTTTTCTTAAAAGAGTTTTCTCGTAAAGAGGCTGCTAAACGAATTGGTATTAGTCCAATGACTGTAACTCGATATCTTCAAAAGGGCAAAGAACAGTTATTTTCTTTGCTTCAACCTCAAATTGCTCAAACTAGAGCATGATAATTTGTAATTCGTAATTCGCAATTCGTAATTATGAATTGAATAAACGTCCGATAAATTCAAACTGTAACACCAAAACCATAAAGCTTATGAACTCCATCGATTCAGCGTTGGTAGATCGTTTTCCTCAGCCGATGGAAACTGAAGGTATTAAGTTGGATAACCGAAAAGGTGTCAAGTTTAGTGGTAAATGGGTACAAGTTGAGAACTTACAGAAAAATGACTCAAAGCAACTCGATCGCGTTGTAAATTTCTCTTTAAAACACGAGGAAAAAGAAATTGTTAATGAATTGTCTAACGATCCATTATTAAATTTGCTTTGTCTATTAGTTGAAGCCGGTCGAGAAATTCCTGACGATCGCTGTCAGCTCTACCGCGAAGGACTAGAAATTTTATTGAATCAATGGGATGAAGCTTATCATATTCCAGGCGATCGCTTCTACAAAAATTTGTCCGTACAGCACAAACAAGACTTGTTAAGTAAAATTGCTTTGGCTACATTTGAAACTGGAGGTAAGTTTAGCAAACAGGATATTGAAAAATCTATTACCGAATATATATGTAACCTGCCAAAAGCACCTACTAGTCCGGAACTCTTGCAACTTACGACTGAGGCGCTACTAAAGTCTATTCAATATCAACACCAGTTATTTGTTGAGTCCGCTCCAGAGGTTTATTCTTTCTCCGATAGCAGATTTCACGAGTATTTTATAGCGCGAGAAATAGCCGATCCTTCTCATCCTCAAAGAGCAGAACAAGCTTTAAGAAATTTAGCTGCTCGGATTTCAGAACCACGCTGGCACGAAGTTTTTGTCTTCGTTGTTGGCATGTTGCGAAATGCTGACTATTTTCTCAGCTTGATGAAGCAACAAGCTGACGCGATCGCCGGAGTCGATCCAGAATTATCGCGCTTTCTTTTCTGGCTGGAGCGCAAGTCACATCATCTGAGCAAACCTCAGTTTAAACCAGCTGCTTTCCGTGCCTTTTATTTAGAATTTATCCTCGATCTTAAATCAGATTCTCTCCAAGACGATCGCACCGATCGCCATCTTCATCTATCTGATATCGATGCTTCGAGTTACGAGCTGATAAATTTTCCTTTTACTTGCCAGCAAAAAGCTATTCTCAAACAATATTACGATGTCAATCAACTCATACTTGATTGCTTGCGCCAAGCACAATACATGACGCGGAGCTTACGTACAGAAATTGAAGAGACACTTTTAGTTCCTTCATATTTAAGCTGTCCGATCGGAACTGCGATCGCTTAATATAAATACCTAACATAAATTTCTTGTAGGGGCGCACAGAGAAAGCGCCCCTACAATGTTGTCACGATCTAGCAGGTTTATGGTAATGTTAGAGCTGAAGATCGCACGGCAAAAATCGCTAGATGACTAGTGAAGCAGATTTATTGCTAAGACAAGGTATTTCTCAATACCAAACAGGTGAATTTGAGCTGGCATTGCAGTCTTGGCAACAAGCATTAAATCTTTATCGCAGCAGCCAAAATTTCAAGCGCGAAGGTGCGGCTTTAGGGAATTTGGGCGCAGCTTATCAAGCTTTAGGAAACATACCCCAGGCGATCGTCTGCTTTCAACAACATTTGGAGATCGCCCAGAAAACTCAAGATGCAACTGGCGAAATGAATGCTCTTGCCAATATTGGTAATGCTTATTTGGCATCAGCAGAATATGTGCGTGCAATCGAGTACTGGCAAAAACTATTGGCGATTGTACCAGCACAAGGCGATCGCCTACAGGAAGGACAGATCTTAAATAGCCTGCGACAAGCATACACTAGTTTAGGAGAATTGACCCAGGCGAGCAAATATCAACAGCAACAGTTGGCGATCGCGCGGGAATTACTCAACTCGGCAATCGCGACAGACTTTGTTTCTAGTCTAGAAGCGATCGGTTTAGATCCTACACAAGATTTAGTCGGAGCCGATCTCAGTCAATTCGATCTTCGTAATGCTAGCTTGAGTCGCGCTAATTTAGAAGGGGCAAATTTGAGTGGTGCTGACTTGACATTAGCCGATCTGAGTCGCGCTAATTTGAGTGGTGCTTGTCTTGTGCGTGCCAAACTCAGTAATGCCAATCTTCGCGATGCGAATCTCAGTCATGCCGATCTGAGCGATGCAGACTTACGCGCAATTCTACCCCGCGTGAATTTAAGCAGTGCGAATCTCAGCCGGACAAATTTATCGAGTGCCTATCTTCAGAATGCTAACTTACAGGGGGCAAATTTAAACGATACGTTATTGCAACAAGCAGATTTAAATGGCGTGAATTTCAGCCATGCAAATTTGAATGCAGCTAATCTCACCCGTGCAGAATTGAATCAGGTAAAAGTAGAAACAACACGCTTTGTCAATGTTGTTGGAATTTCAGCGCAGATGAAACTTGAGTTTCAGCAACAAGGCGCAATTTTTGAGGACTCTATGGGCGATCGCCAGCCAATCTCAACTTAGATTTAAACAGCGATCGCACCATCATATTTAATCTTAGATTTAAGGTGTAGGGGCTAAATCTTGCTCCGTTGAATTACTACCAGGTGTAGGGGCTAAATCTTGTTCCGTAGTCTGTGCTGCTGCTGGTTGCGGTTCGCGTACTTCCCAACGGCATTGTTTTTGTTCTGGCTGCTGATAGTTAACCGCCATTGTAAACGAGCGTGTAGCGGCGCGGTTCTTGTCGAAATTTACATCAGCCCGCGTGTAGTTTTTTCCAGCGATCGCCGTCCACTGTAATATCTCGTTGGCATACGCTCCATCGGGAACGAAGCGCATTTTGTATTTTACTTGGTCTGGAGAGTCTCCCGATCGCACGAATAGCAATCCCTGAGCGATGTCTGCCGATCGTTCCAAGACATCAGCAGAGATAAAGCTACATCGATCGCCTTCGTCTCCCTCCACCAGCGCTAAGAAAGAACGGTCAGAGCTAGTTTCTACTTGTTGGGCTGGCGTTTCTCGATCGGAAAAGACGACTAAGGCGATCGCTAAGATTGGTAAGATAGCTGCTTTCATAACTCCTCATCCCTCAAAGCACTCAGACGCAACTGATTTGTTATATGGTACAGCGAATTTGCTCTCTGGGACTGGCAATATTTGAGCGATCGAGAAAGAAGTTAGAAACTACAAGTCAAAACACGCTTCTGCATTATCCATATTTTCTATCTCTTTTCATTGATTCTTAATAAATTATCGCCTTTGCTCTTAACTTTATAGAGCTAAAACTATCTACAGCGATCGTTCCTAAAATTGTGAATTGCTGATTAATAATGTGTTAATGGTGCAGTTTTTTCATTGCGCGCGACCTGCATTGCCGATTACTTATTATTTAACTGCGAATCAATTGATATGTTTAAATTCATAAAATTATGTTTCCTAAAATCTCTCTTTGGCTAGTTGGAATCTCAATATTTATTATTTTTACTGCTCTGTATTTAGGCTTTTCCTGGTTGTCTTTACAAATTAGTTCGCCGCAAAAACCACAAGTTATCCAAGTTTTAGCCAGAATTGAAGTTGCCAAGCAAAGAATTTACTTAGAAGTTCCTCAAACCCCAGAACAAGAAGCACAAGGCTTAATGTATCGTACTATAATTCCCAGGAGTAGGGGAATTTTATTTGAATTCGATCCGCCTCAAACGATCGAATTTTCCATGCAAAACATTTTTGTACCAGTCGATACAATTTTTCTGAGAAATACGGAAATTCAGCAAATTCAAATAGCTGTTCCTATCTGTAACGAAGTCAATTGCCCTATATATAGCTCAAAGGTAAAAGTAGACCAAATGATTCAGTTGCAGGCTCGAAGAACTTTAGAGCTAGGTTTAAAAATAGGCGATCGCCTACCAATCGAGTTTCTCGACTTAGATACTAAAACTTTTCGCCGATCTTAGCTTAATAAAACTTAACGCCCGTTCTTTTGTTTTAGATAAAAGATTTAAGTAAGAGTTAATTTAAACTATTTACAAGAACGATTTTTGGTTAAGAAATTAGTCGATTTCCGGTTAAAAAGTCGAATAGCTTCGGTTAAGAAATCGTTAAAGTGAGGGCTTTATGTTAACTGCGACCCAGAAGAAGTACTGGAAGATTTCAGCTAATAATGCTTTTTGCATAGTTACATTGGTGAGCGGTCTGCTTTTACTAATAATTCAAGCTCAAATTGAAAAACAACCACAATCTCTACCTGTAAGTGCGAAAGCGCAAATTTCTGGACAAGAAATTGAGTTGGAGGTTGCCCAAACAGCGCAGCAACAATCTCTGGGACTGATGTATCGTGGCGAACTGTCCCAGACAAGAGGAATGCTGTATACTATCGATCCGCCTCGCCCAGTTAAGGTCTCGATGCAAAATATGCGCTTCCCTGTGGATGTTGTCTATTTGCAAAACGGACAGATCGCAGCCATCCAAGTAGAGGCACAGCCTTGCGATGCAGTTGCTTGCCCTACATATAGCTCCAAGTCAACGGTAGATCAAATGATTCAGTTACGAAGTGGCGCGACAGCAACATTAGGATTAGAGGTAGGCGATCGCGTCCCAATTCAGTTTCTCTAACGATGAACCCCCTAGAGCTTAGCTGATGCAGCCAACTAACTCGTTACCTGTCAAAATCACTTTGCTAGTTGTCAGTACGCTGACTGTGATGGCGGGTGCAACAATTGCACCTTCGCTACCAGCAATGAAACAGCACTTTAGCACCATACCGAATGCAGATTACTGGGTAAGGTTGATTTTGACAGCTCCAGCCCTATTTATTGCCTTGGCTGCGCCCTTTATTGGTGCGACGATCGATCGATTGGGACGCAAACCCGTGTTGATCGTTGCCTTACTCGTATACGGGCTAGCAGGTAGTTCGGGGCTGTGGTTGAATGCGATCGGCTTTATTCTGTTCGGACGAGCGCTATTAGGTTTGAGCGTGGCTGGGGTGATGGTAACGGCGACGGCGTTGATTGCAGATTACTACACGGGGAAAGAGAGAGGGCAGTTTTTGGGTATCCAAGCTGCTTTTATGGCATTAGGAGGAGTTATTTTCCTGACTTTAGGGGGCTTTCTTGCCGATATCAATTGGCGGATGCCCTTTTTTATCTACTTAATTGCTCTAGTTTTAGTCCCGTGCGTCGTGTTATTGCTACCGGAACCGAATCGTACAGCTAAGGGTGCTGGGGCTAATGTTGCAGACGAACCAACCAGCTTGGCGACTGGTTTAGTGGTATTGACTTATGCGATCGCCCTAATCTCGCAAATTGTATTTTATCTAATTCCCGTCCAACTCCCCTTTTACTTACAGCAATTACTCCAAGCAAGCAGTTCTCAAAGCGGGTTAGCGATCGCCCTTGCCACTGGGTGTTCTGCGGTTAGCTCGTTATTGTACCAGCGCGTCAAAGCCCGCCTCAGCTTTATTAGCATTTATGGCATTGCTTTTTTAAACATGGCACTAGGATATGAATCGATAAGTTTTGGCGCAGGTTATGCGGTGATTCTACTAGGATTAGCGATCGCGGGTCTGGGTTTGGGTTTACTCATGCCAAATATGAACTTTTGCCTGACTTCAATCGCTCCTGGTGTAGCCCGTGGGAGAGTTTTAGGTGGGTTAACAACTAGCTTTTTTTTGGGACAATTTCTCTCACCCCTCGTCAGTCAGCCTTTGACTAATTTCGTAGGAATAGCTGTAACTTACAGAACTGCTGGAATCGTGATGGGGATAATGGCTATAGCTGCCTTAGTATTTTTGATGCGGGCTAAAACAGCGGGAAATGCTAGTTAGGAATTGATTCTCACCACGCCGGATCGAAATAAAGATCGATCGTTAACTGTTCTTGTCCCGGAGGAACGGCAGTAATACAAGCGCACACTGTATTGTCCCCATCAATCTCGACTTCGCAAGCGTGACAGGAACCCATCATACAGCCCGTGGGGATGATAACCCCCGCTCGGTCTGCTACATCTAACAATGGTTCTCCGACTGTGGCTTCTACAGTGACATCATCGGGTAAAAAATTGACTCGCACAGTCATAATTCCTAACTTTAAGGCGACAGAACAGAAGATAAGTCTAGATGGGTTTCGACCATACCTGCTAGGGAGTCGAGCATTGCTTCTCGCTGCTCGCGATAATTAGAGATACCTGTAGGCAGAGATTTGAGTCCCCTTTGTTGCCGCAGGCGATTTAACCAAGCCCTCCGCCAAGGTCCATTATCGAAAATTCCGTGCAGATATGTTCCCCAGATTGATTGACTACTATCTACCATGCCAAGACCGGTATCGTCAAACAGGGGTTGATAGTCGTTGGCTTGGGCGGGGGGTAATTCCACTAAACGCGATCGCCCTTGGTGAATTTCATACCCCGATACGGGCAATCCTGACTGCGGAAAATTCGATATGACTTGACGCTGGCGAGCAACTTTATGCATTGTGATTGCCGTTCTGATTGGCAGCAATCCTAAACCTGGATACCTACCAGCTTCGCCCTCTAGCCCTTCTGGATCGGCTAGCTGTTGCCCCAGAATTTGGAAGCCACCGCAGATACCTAAAACCGTTCCCCCAGCCGCCGCATAGTTTTGAATTGACTTTGCCATCCCGGTTTTATGCAGGACGAGTAAATCGGCGATTGTGGTTTTCGTTCCTGGGAGAATCACTGCATCTGGATGTCCTAGTTCGTGTTTGGGGCTGAGATATCTCAAACCAATACAGGGTTCCGATTCTAACGGATCGAAGTCGGTAAAGTTAGAAATTCGCGGCAGGCGAATTACGACAATGTTGAGTTCGCCTTTAGCCCGAGAGGGCTTGCGTTCAAACAAATCGAGGGAATCTTCGGCGGGGAATGAATGATCCAGCCAGGGAATGACACCAATGACGGGGATTCCCGTCCGTTCTTCCAGCCACTTAATGCCCGGTTCTAAGATCGATCGCTGTCCGCGAAATTTATTGATGATAATCCCGCGCACTAAACTGCGTTCCTCTGGTTCGAGTAATTCTAGCGTGCCTACGACATGGGCAAAAGCACCACCGCGATCGATATCTACGACTAGTAACGTTGGCGCGTTCAAATACTTGGCGATCCGCATATTTGCTAAATCGCGATGCTTGAGATTAATTTCTGCCGGACTGCCTGCCCCCTCGCACACGATCATGTCAAATTCTGCTGACAGATGGCGCAGAGATTCTTCAATTGCCTGCCATCCTGGTTGAAAAAATTGCTCGTAGTAGTCTGCTGCGTTGACTCTGCCCACAGCCTTGCCTTTGAGGATCACCTGAGAAGACATATCTCCTTGGGGTTTGAGCAAGATTGGGTTCATCTCTACCATTGGAGCAACGCCAGCCGCCCACGCTTGCACCGCTTGGGCATAGCCAATTTCGCCACCATTAACGGTAACGTAAGCATTCAGCGCCATATTTTGTCCTTTAAAGGGGGCTACGCGCCAGCCACGTTTGGCTAAAATGCGACAAATTGCAGCTGCGATTGTTGATTTTCCAGCATGGGATGTCGTTCCCACGATCATGATTGATTTCATATGCGGCTATCGGCTTGAGCAGGTAAAGGCAGAAATTTCAGACCGAGATGGGTTTCTGTGTTTATTTTCCCCTTTTTTGCTGATTCTTAACTTTTGCGCTGACAAATTTAAGACATTCACCTAAAAAGGTAGCCGCAGCCAGCGACTCAGGGTATTGTAAAGGCGATCGCGCCACGTTGGAGTATCCCACTTACCATGCTGAGCGTATCGCTCTACTAGCTGTCTGCCCAGAGGCGTGAGCCGAAAACTATCTGTGATTCCCTGTCCGTCTACCTCGCGCCGCAATACACCGACTTGAATCAGCCAAAAGAGTTCGTTGTCTACTGCAAGTTCTGTTAAAGGACGCTGAGTATAGCCTTTTTCCATGCCAGAACTGCCCGCGATCGCCATAACTGGTACGCTTTGAGCTAGCATTGCCTGAAATAAGTGTAAGTTAAAGCTAGAACAAATCAGCGCCCGACGCGCCCGCTCTAAGGTACGGTTGGGATAGAAAAATGGTTTAGTGTTGCTAGTATTCGCATGAGTCATTTTGGTATTTGTACCTTACAGTCACTCTGCCTGAAAAACGATTTTTGAAACTTCTAAATATCTTAATTATTACAGGTATTGGTCATTTGTCATTGATAATGACCCATAAAATAAGGTGGGCAATGCCCACCCTACATCGAATTCTTAATTCCTCTCTATTGTCCGGCTTTTGCCATATCTCCTCGTTTAAAGCCCACACCGTTTGTAACTTTACCAGTGGCAAATCCCTGACCGACTTCTGTTAATTCAATCGTGCCAATTGGCGAAGTTAAGGCGCGCAGAGTCTTACCAGTTTCAGGATCTTTAATTTCTTTGGCTACTCGCTCGATTGAGATTTTCATCCCGGTTTTTAAACCTGCTTCCTGTCCTTTGTTAATCGTGACTAAATTATTAGTGACATCAGCTACTACAGCATTAACATTTGGTGTAAACGAAGCTGCTGTCGTAACTTTGGCAGCAGAGGCAACAATTTCTCGCGTAATTTCACTCACAGCAAGTTCTGCGGCTGCACTCAATAAAGTTTCAGGATCGGCATTTTTCGACTCGTGATAAATACCACCCACATTTAAAGCTTTGCTTTTTTTATCAACTTCTCCTTTACCTTGAGTTGCAGCGAGAATTTCTGCGGTCGTCGTGCTGACGAGCCTAGCATCAATTTGCACGATCGCCCGACTTTTTTGTTTCGCCGAACAAACTCCAAAAACGCAAAAGCCGTTACCAGAATTATTTTCTTCAATATTAAATTGAGTTACCGCACCGATTATGACAGCATCAACTCCCAAAACCCTACCAATTTGAGCAGCGGTTTCTGGATTTATCCGTCCCGAAGCACCTAAGTCTTGTTCTTGTAAAATAGCGTCAATTTTACTACGCTCGATAACACTATAAGAACCATCTTTAACTAATGCATTTGTAATCAAATTACTCACTCCTTGGGCTGGGCTAGCACCACCAAAGATATTTGCAAAATTAACACTGCCAGTATCGGCAAAATCAAAATCTAGGACAGCAACTCGCTGGCGTTGAGGTGCTTGGGTTTGGCTATTTTCAGTCAGAATAGGAGTTTGAGCATTAACTATAGGTATCAGCAGAGATAAATTAGCCGTACTCAATAAACTAAAAAGACATAACAAATTCAGCGAACGAGTCGCTAATTTTACATGAGTTTGCATATTTTTTCGATTAGCAATAAAACTGTGGCAAAAAAATATCCTAGTTAACTGTAGAACCTACTATTTTGCAGATATCTTACAGATGGATAATCGCGATTATATCCAGGCGATCGCTGTTTTTCCCGTAGTATATCTACTTAAAGTTTAAGTATTCAAATCTATGAATAATGTATTAAGAGCAATTAGTATTGAATCTCTACTGTATAAATTTGTATTTCAGATACAGCCATGTGTCAGCAGATAAACGCAGACGAGTGCCATGTGGTTCGGGCTAACTCAGTCAAATTTTTGCAAAGCTATAGCAAAGATACTGAAGTTTGTTGCTACAGTAAAATTAAATAGTTTGTCAGTAATCTCCGTCCAGGAAGCAGGCAATGAGTAAAGATATCCGCGTTGCTGCAACTTCAAAAATTTGGGCTTTCGCTACGGGAATGCTAGCAATTTGCATTCCACTTTCTAGCGTAACTAGGAGTGGTCCTATTTTACCGCTAGCCGCGATCGCCGGAGCTGCCACAGGTACGTACTTTGTCTGGCGCGATGATAAGCAGTCTCAATCGCTAGCAAATAGCGATCCAAAACAACTTGAGCAACGCATTGCAAATTTAGAAACAATTGTCAGCGATCGCGAGTTTGAATTAGAGCGGAAAATAAAACAATTAGAATCAAAGGATTAAGTCAAAAGTCAAAAGTCAAAAGTCAAAAGTCAAATTCCATTCTTTGATAACTGATAACTGATAACTGACTATCCCCCTAGAGCAATATCTAAAAACATCATTACCACAAAACCTAACATGACACCGATAGTTCCTTCGGTTTCTAATCCTTTACGGTGCGATTCGGGGATAATATCGTCGCTGATTACGAATAGCATTGCTCCTGCTGCAAACGCCATTGCCCAAGGTAAAATAAACTGAGCTATACTTGCTACGCCAGCACCCACTAACCCGCCCAAAGGCTCTACTAAACCCGTAAGCAGAGAAATTCCCAAAGCATAGCTAGTAGAATATCTTTCTGAGATTAATGATAGAGCTACTACTAAACCTTCGGGCATATTTTGTAAGCCAATACCTAAAGCAACGGGTAGCCCTTGTTCGATATTTCCACTCCCAAAATTGACTCCTACAGCCAATCCTTCAGGAAAGTTATGAATTGTAATCGCGGTAATAAATAACCAAATTTGTTTAAGACTTTTACCTCGACAATTTTCTCGTCCTTTAAAAAAATGTTCGTGCGGTAAAGCATGGTGGGCAACTTGTAAGAACAATCCACCCAACAAAATTCCTACAACCATAATTAGAGCAGCGATCGCTCTGGAATAACCAATTTTTTCTGCTGCTTCTGTACCTGGAACGATCAGAGAAAAAGCTGTAGCTGCTAACATAACTCCACCACCAAACCCCAACATGATTCCCTGGATTCTCTGGGTCAAATTGATTGGTAGTAAGATTGGTAAAGCTCCAACAAAAGTTGCTAGTCCAGCGAGTAGGCTAGCAAGAAATCCGACAAGAACAACGTTCATAAATTGCGATCGCGGTAGTGATAGTAATAGTGAAATAGCAACTTAAATAGATGCTGCTTGGGTTTACATCTGTAAAAAGATATTTCCTGAAAATCAAGTATATCATACTCGTTATGAGTACGCATTATTAATGTGCGTACACTTTGAGGGCGCACGATTGTACGCCTTCTCAGAATGGATATGGTATGCTGCCCTGAATCACCAAAGAAAAGGAATCAAGCGGCTACTAGACTCTTGATACGCTGCATACTCGCTATACTTGCCAGACATGGTTTGTTCTCTTTGAGAGATGCGCTGGAGATAGAGGAGGGTAATAGTTCCTGGTACGAGATAAGCCCATAAAGAACCTGCGACAACGCTGAAACTGAGATAGCGTAGCAAGTCACCGAAGTAGTTAATATTGCGAGAGAATCTCCAAACTCCATCCTGCACTAAACCCGCCCCGTATTGCTTAGCAGTTAGTTTTTGTACGTCAGCAGTGGTATTAATTAGAGTCCCGAAGATGTAAAGTGGTATGGCGATCGCGATCGCGAGTGCAGAAATAGGTGCGGGGTTGGTAAATGCCAAATATCCAGGTAAGGTATAGAATACTCCGACAAATATCAAAGTGAAGCTAAAACCTCCTACTCCTATGGGTTCGTTAAATATCTGTCGTCGGTTAGGAAAGAACCACTGTTCTAGCAACCACCACAGACAATAGCTAACGTGCAAACAAAGATAAATAACTTGGCGTAAGTCGGATATCCCAAAAACGATTGCACAAATTGCCAAGCAAAAAACTGTCAGCACCTTAGCTGCATTAATTGCTGTTAGTTGAGTTATGGCACTCGCTCCCGCATCAGATGTATTCTGCATCATAACTGACAAACTTCTCTTAACATTTCTTAATTGTAGCTGGGAATTCTATTCTAAAATTTGTCTCGCGCAAAGACGCAAAGGCGCAAAGGGTGCTTAGCGTCTCTGCGTCTTTGCGTGACATTTTTCTCAAGATTTACTGCTACTGGCGAATGATGCGGCGCAATTGATTTGCTTCTTCCCAACTTCTTTCAACTCCACCTTGGGCAATATCTTTGACGTAATTAATTTTGACTTCTTCGAGTAAGTCTACAAATAATGACTTGAGTGCTTGCAAGTTGTGTTGTTTTTTGACTTCTGTTTCTAGGGCAATGCTAAAGTTTTGAATTAAGTGACTCGATTTTTCTATAACTATAGGATCTTCTAATAAATTGGTCAAAGTTGTGTAAGTAGATTGGGAAATATCGTTAGCTAATTTGGATGAAACTTGACGAGGTAGAGTGTCCATACCTGGTAAATGCTGTATTTGCTGGTACATTTGAGTTTTCTTAATGGCATTTTCGATACTGTAGTGGAGTAATGATTCAATCTCAGTTTGGACTTTGGGAATAACTTGATAAATTGTCATTCGCAGTAAGCGATTAGCAATTTCTTGCACTTCATTAGTGTTATTAATATTGATATAGGGTTGATAACGTCCCGTTCTTAATAACCACTCAGCTGCATCACCTCGTTCGATAGAGTCTTGCATTTGATCGATTAACCGCACGCCAACAATTTCTGTCATTTCTTCAGCGAAATTAGTGACGAAATCATATTTAATTTGCTTGCGAACAGGTTCGAGATTTAATAATTGTGCTTGATAAAGCTGTATCGTTACTGGAATTACCCTCAGCCAGCGCCAAAATGGTAAGAGGAGAAATAAATCGTACCAACGCCTTAGCAGTGCCTCTAGCCAATTTAAATCTGGTCTTTGACGGCTGATAATGAAAGTACGGATGAGAATTTCTAAGCCAAAAAAAGCGATAAAAGGTAAGTCAATTAACCAAAAGCGATCGATGAATTTACCTTGAGTATTAATTCCACGATAGTAGTTAGTTTCTATGAGTGGCTGAAGATTTGTTGTAAAGAAATCTAATTCTCGCTCCCAGCCTGCGCGATTGAGATAAGCCTGACTCCAAAAAGTATCGAAGGCTTGATGAGCTGAGTTAATATGAACGCGATCGCGGACTTGATTTTTGATATTTTCTAAATGTCCGGTTTTCTGGGCGATCGCAAAAGGATTATCTTCGATTAACTCATTGCTAAGTTGCCGCATTTGAGCTAATAGATTCTCGACTTCTGGTGACTGAATACCCGTCTGCTCAATTTCTTGTTTGATTTGTTGAAATTGAGCCAGATATCGGGTTGTTTCTCGATGGGGTTCGATACCTTTAATCGGATCGTACTGCTGAACAATTTGAGGAAGTTTTTCAAAATAAAAGTCGCGCCAAGGAATATATGATAAATCGAACAAGACAAGGAAGAAATTCAGTAAAACCACAAGAGCAACTAATCTTTCCAGCCAGAGAAAGCGCCGTACTGGACGAAATGCTATTTGAGTTTTTTGCACAGATGACATATTCATTTCAACCAAATTTTGCTCGCACCAAGAATGCGATCGCAGTTAAGGAGCGATAACAGCAAATAGTATCACCAATTGCTGTTAGTCAAAGCCGCGATCGCCTCTTCTTTTGCCTTAGCTTCAATTTCAATCCAGGGTGCTTCTCGGTAGATACTGGGCATGACGGTAATAAATTCGCTATGCTGTCTATCACTGAAAGCTGCTTCACCGTTAGAAATGTGGACGAGTTGCCACTCTGGATTTTTCCACGTCGATCTAGCAGCATAAAACATCTCGGCTACGGAGGGATGATCGTAGCTTTCTAGTTTCTCATGACAGATGTGATGGTGAGCGTCAAAAACCATTGGGACTTTTGCCTGCTGACAAACAGCTAAGATTTCCTCAGCACTGTAGGCATATTCGTCATTTTCAAAAGTGAGGCGGCTTTTAATTGCTTCTGGAAGGCGATTGACAACTTGCACCAATTGCGACGTTCTCTGAGCTTTGCCTCCGTGAATATTCATGCACGCCCAAGCCGAGCGCGGTAAACTGAGCAAGTCCATAATTTGGGCATGTTGTGTCAAAATTTTGATACTGTTTTCCACGACTTGTGGCGAGTCAGAACTTAATACCACAAATTGATCGGGATGGAGTACCATGCGGATGCCCAGTTGTTGCGATCGCCTTCCCACTGCTGCTAAATCAGCAGCCATTTCTGCTAAGATGGTTTGTCCGATGCCGTCTTCCATGTCACTTAGGGGAAATAAACCCGAAGGCATTCGATAGAGGAAGATTTGGTTTGCTTGACAAAAAGATATTGCCGCATTCAAGCGAGTTAAATTGCTCAAATAAAGCTCTCGTAAGGCAGTTTCCCGTTCTGCTGCACTTAACTTGAGGTAGCGCGTCCGCGTCATGGTACGATAGCGGACTGCTTTAGAAACGGTGATACAAACTAAACCCAATTTAGAGCGATCGCCCGTGCGAGATAATAATTTTGTACTGCTTGGCTCAGTAATCATACCCATAAAGACAGTAGTTGGCTAACAAATGCGATCGCCACCACAGATAAACTTAGCAATCAAAGACAAATTTAATCTGCCAAATCTAAAATCACATCTATCAAGAGGTGAGAGGTAATGGGTAATGGGTAATGGGTAGTTGGTGGTTGACAGTTCTTGCTCCTCTGCCCCTTGTCTCCCTTGTCTCCCTTGTCTCCCTTGTCTCCCTTGTCTCCCTTGTCTCCCTTGTCTCCCTTGTCCTCCGACTCCCGTACCGACTTATCTTTTCGTTAATGTCGAACCCGTGCGTCCTGTCAGTACCCAAAGCAAAGCTCTACCTCCGTCGCGGATGGTTTTGTTGTAGGGTTCTGGCGATCGCTGCGAGGGAACGGAAATTGGGGTAAAATCAATCCCACGACTACCTAAGACAATTTGACCGATTGTTTCGGCACGGCGCATATGATAATCAGACGTGATCAGGTAGATCTTCTTGATGCCCCGCTTTTGAAACTCGCCGACTAAGGTAGTAAAGTTTGTGACCGTATCTACTGCCTGGTAGTCTAAATGCAAACGACTGCGATCGACACCAGCTTGGGTAAATAAATTACGGGCGTATTCTTTCGGACTACCACCGGAAACCCAAATTGGTAAATCTGGCTTGTTCTGTGCAAATTCGATTGCGAACTTCTCTCGTTGGACGGAACCGCCGAGAACGAGAATTGCTTGATATGGCTCTAACTGGCTTTTCACCTCCTGATATCCCAGCCACAATAAGGTAGGCAGTAGTAGCATCAGCCAACACCAACCCCTACGCCCAGATTTTCGCGGTTTGACCCGTCGATAACGTCGCTTTTTCAGAACTTTAGCAGAGCTTCAGCGCAACAACACGAATATCTAGGGTAGCAGGCAACTGAGCGGCATGGCTGAGGTCAAGATAAATTTAATGTTTTTGAAGAAAATTGCTTTCGGCAATCTGATGGGGTCAGATAATACTGGCTTCTTGCTATAACTCAACCTTTCTGTGTATTTTATGAAACAGTTAAAGATGAAAAAATACGCAGATGGCAAAGCTTTCAGATGAAACTTTAGGTACCATTTTTACTCTACAAAGACAGTTAGTGGAAGGGATGGATGAGGCAGCAGCAACAGAATCAAGGCTCTTTGAACAGTTTGGTGAAACAGAAGAAACGCTTCCAGTATTAGAACAACTCCTGAATGTGAGAGAACGCCTACTAGCTCCTTATTCTCGTCTGAGTGCGCTCTTACCTAGAATTTCCGAATATCAACCGACTGCTCCTACAGATGTGGTAAATTTACTGTATCAAACCATCGAGCAAGCCCAAGCTGCCCGCGATGCTTCAATTGCAAGTATTAGAGAAGCTAAGAGGGACTTTGACCTACATGAGTAAACCTAAAAAAATTCCCGATCCAGACAAAGTTAAGCGTACCGTCGAACAATTACGTGACAGTAATCGACAACTCGAACTTGTAACTTTGGCACTGGATGAATTGATTGCTAGAGTAGATAACGATTTGCGCCATCAGCGCCGAACTCGGCTTCAGGGTAGAAATTACAAGTTCTAAATTACAAGTTCTAGATTACAATTTATAAAAATTCATGCTTTTCTCAAGCTACTTGAGTTGAACTGATAAAAGCTAGGGAAGTTAAGCACAATGAAAGCAGCAAAATTATCGTTGGCGACTATCTTATCCACGACTGCGATCGCGGGTGGAGTTTTATTTTCTTCTGTCGATCCAGCTCAATCTTATCCTTGCAGCAGATATCGGAACAGCTACACGACGCAATCAATTGATTGGTGGCGTTCTCCTTGGGTAGCAGTTTTGACTATTCCTGGAATTGCTCTAGGAGTAACTCTTTATAGGCGCGGTCGTTCGTATCAGAATTAGCGACGTGTAATTTCCTCCATATTATGCCTAATTTATTGGGGCGCACAGCTGTGCGCCCCTACAAGTGTGTATGCATCAACTTACCTCCGATCTCTCACTTCTTACGTCTGTTTGCGGTAAAGTTTAACTAATCAAATTTACAGAGAAACACTCGCTTTTGTGGCAATTGATACCACTTAGTATGAGCGTGCATCGTAAAAAAACAGAGAAGAGTAGGACAAATCTATTTATGTTCAAAAGGAGTGTACTGCTAGTGGGTGTTGCGCTGGTAGCAACTCCTTTAACTGCTTGCAGCCAATTTTATTCCCAGTCACCACAGCCACAGGGAACCGCTCAAACAGGAAGTAGCCCAGCCGCAGGGGGAGGAGGGGGTACATTAGATGCAGCTAAGTCTCGCGGTAGGCTAGCGTGCGGTGTCAGTGGTACTTTACCAGGGTTTAGCTACGTAGACCAAGCAGGTAAGTATTCTGGACTCGATGTGGATATCTGTCGGGCGATCGCAGCGGCTTTATTTGACGATCCGAATGCTGTCGATTTCCGCAATCTGAACGCAAAAGAGAGATTCACTGCCCTGCAAGCAGGAGAAGTCGATATTCTCAGTCGCAATACGACTTGGACGATGAGTCGCGATACTTCGGTAGGGCTGGAGTTTCTTCCCGTGACGTTTTATGACGGTCAGGGCGTAATGGTGAAGAAATCTGCTGGGACAAAAGACTTGAAGGGTTTGCAAGGCAAAGCTGTTTGCATGGAGACGGGAACCACTACCGAGCAAAACTTTGCCGACCAAATGCGCAAAATTGGAGTGAAATACACGCCCCTAGTATTTGAAGATGCTAATGCCGTTTACGCAGCATACGAACAAGGTCGGTGTCAGGCTGTGAGTACCGATCGCTCTGGATTGGTATCCCGTCGAACAACGCTGAAAAATCCGCAAGATAATATTATTCTAGATGCGCTTTTATCCAAAGAACCACTAACACCAGCCGTGAAAAACGGAGACTCCCGCTGGTTTGATGCGGTTAAGTGGACGGTCTTTGGCTTAATTGAAGCCGAAGAACTGGGGATTAATTCTCAAAACATCGACCAATTCGCCAAAAGCCAAGACCCAGTTGTCAAAAGATTGCTAGGCACGGAAGGGAATTTAGGTCAAGGTGCGGGTTTACCGAATGATTTTGTTGCCCGTGCAGTGAGGAAAGTCGGCAACTACGGCGAGATTTACAACCGTAATCTCGGACCTGGCACGCCATTCAATTTACCACGCGGTCAGAACGATATCTGGGAGAAAGGTGGTTTACACTACGCTCCACCGTTCAGGTAACATTTGTCAGGGAGCAGGGAGCAATCACTTTTGATGTCTGACTTCTGGCTTTTGGTTTTTGACTTGTAACTTTTGACTTTTGACTTACCAATTACCAATTACCACTACATGAAGTTGCAGAAACTATTACGAGACGATCGCTTCTGGCAGATTGCCGGACAGGCGATCGCGGTTTTGTTGGTGGTAATTTTTGTTGCTCTGATTTGGGATAATCTCACTTATAATCTGCGGCAATTAGGCATTCAGTTAGGATTTGATTTTTTGGGAGTGCAAGCCTCCTTTGATATTGGCGAAAGCATCATTCCCTACGATCCGTCTAATAGCTATAGTCGGGCAATATTTGTCGGATTGCTTAATTCATTGCGTGTGGTAGCAATCGGTCTAGTTTTAGCTACTATTTTTGGATTGGTCTTTGGTATTGCCCAACTTTCAGATAACTGGTTGGTACGACGTATTGCTATTTCTTATGTAGAAATCTTCCGCAATGTACCTCTACTATTGCAACTATTTTTTTGGTACTTTGCCGTTTTTATCAACCTACCAGGAATTGAAAATCCTATTACTCTTCTTGGTTCTACTTACCTGACGGGACAAGGCGTGTTTTTTCCGTGGCTGGAAATTGGGGCGGGGGGAGGCATTTGGTTGGTGTTACTGCTGGCGGGAATTGTTGGGGCGATCGCCTTGTGGCGCTGGCGGGGGCGCGTCATGGTAGAACGAGGACAGGCAGGACATCAAATTTGGTATGCTTTGGGTTCGATTTTAGGGGCTATCGTTATCGCTTTTGTCTTGACCCGCAATATTCCCTTTCAGTTGAGTATTCCGCAAGTTACGCAGGGACAGATTGAGGGTGGATTGCGTCTGTCGCCAGAGTTTTGCGCCCTCCTTGCTGGACTGGTGATTTATACGAGTAGTTATATTGCTGAAATTGTGCGGGCGGGGATTCTAGCCGTACCAAAAGGGCAATGGGAAGCAGCTCGTGCTTTGGGACTGAAGCCGAATCGGATCATGCAAATGGTGATTTTACCGCAAGCATTGCGCGTAATTATACCACCCTTGACGAGTCACTACCTCAACTTAGCGAAAAACTCCAGTTTGGCGATCGCAGTTGGTTTTCCCGATGTTTATTTTGTTGCTTCCACCACGTTTAATCAGACGGGACGGGCTGTGGAAGTGATGTTGCTAATTATGATTACCTATCTAACTACAAGCTTAACCATCTCTCTCATCATGAATTTATACAACCGCACTGTGCAAATTAAGGAGAGATAGACCCTTGCAAATCCAATCGTCTGCGCCTCCTACCCCACCCACATCTCCCCTGAACTGGGTACAGAAAAATTTGTTCAGTACTTGGTACAACAGTATTCTGACAATTGTTTGCTTAGCAGTCATTATTTGGGGACTGAGTAACTTTATTAGTTGGGCATTAACCGCAGCACAGTGGGGGGTCGTGGGTGCAAACTTGCGGCTCTTTTTTGTCGGTCGATTTCCTCCGGAATTGTATTGGCGGGTGTGGACGGCGCTGGGACTGATTATCGGTTTAGCAGGGCTTTGTTGGGGTTATATTGTTAGAAATTCTCCCATATTTAGCCGGACAATTTTATTTGTTTTAGGGGTAATGATTGCAGCTATTGTACTGCTACCTTTAGAACTGAGTGCGCGTCTATGGATATTAGCGATCGCCATTATTGCTATAGTTGGCTACGCAGTTGGACGCAAATTACCTACTAGTATTAGCCCTTGGCTAACACCAGCTTGGGGATTAGTATTTATCGTCAATGTTTGGTTAATTGGAGGTGGTTTAGGTTTAGCTTCAGTCCCAACAAATGTATGGTCGGGGCTATTACTAACCCTACTCACAGCAATTTGCGGGATCGTACTGTCGTTTCCCTTTGGCGTTTTACTCGCCCTCGGTCGCCAAAGTCCATTACCTATAGTCCGGATCTTATCGATCCTCTACATTGAAGTCGTGCGCGGGTTGCCATTAATTGGCATTTTATTCTTAGCCCAGGTAATGTTACCGTTATTTCTCCCGCCTAACTTCCGCAATTTAGATCGCGTACTACGGGCGATCGCTGGACTAGTATTATTTAGTGCAGCGTATTTAGCAGAAAATATCCGTGGTGGATTACAAGCTATACCTAGAGGACAATACGAAGCCGCTAAAGCCTTGGGTTTAAGTTCGCCTTTAGTTGTGTTACTGATCGTATTACCCCAGGCACTTAAAGCCGTAATTCCCGCGATCGTCGGTCAATTTATTGGTTTATTTAAAGATACATCTCTACTAGCTCTATTTGGTTTACTAGAATTAACCGGAATCTCTCGCTCGATTTTGGCACAACCCCAATTTCTCGGACGTTATGCCGAAGTTTATTTATTCATTGGCTTACTCTACTGGCTCTTTTGTTATGGAATGTCTACTGCAAGTCGCTATTTAGAACGGAAATTAAATGTTAGTAACTAACAGGTAATGGGTAATGGGTAAAGTCAAAAGTCAAAAGCTGAAAGTCAAAAATTACCAACTACCAACTACCAATTACCAACTATCAATTACCAACTACCAATGACAAATGACAATTCACAACCAATGATTATTGCTGAGAACGTCCATAAGTGGTATAGCAGCAATAAATTTTACGTCCTGCGTGGGGTTAGCCTTACCGTGAATCGGGGGGAGGTGGTGGTGGTGATGGGTCCCTCTGGTTCGGGTAAATCTACGTTTATTCGCACGTTTAATGCTTTAGAAGATTACCAACAAGGGCGAATTGAAGTCGATGGAATTGCCCTAACTCACGATTTGCGTAACATAGATGCAATTCGTAAAGAAGTGGGAATGGTGTTTCAGCAATTTAATTTGTTTCCTCACCTTACCGTACTACAAAACGTAACTCTTTCGCCGATTTGGGTACGCCGCTGGAAAAAGCAAAAAGCGGAAGAAGTCGCCATGCAACTGTTGGAAAGGGTAGGAATTTTAGAACAAGCGCAAAAGTACCCAGGACAACTTTCTGGCGGACAACAACAACGGGTAGCGATCGCCCGGGCATTAGCAATGCAGCCTAAAATTATGTTATTTGACGAACCTACATCAGCCCTCGATCCAGAAATGGTACGGGAAGTGTTAGATGTGATGAGGAGTCTAGCGCGATCGGGGATGACAATGGTAGTCGTGACGCACGAAGTTGGGTTTGCCCGCGAAGTTGCCGATCGCATCGTTTTAATGGATGGTGGAATGTTAGTCGAACAAGCCCCACCCCAAGAATTTTTTCAAAACCCCAAAGAAGAACGGACGCGCAAGTTTTTATCGCAAATTTTGTAAGCGTAAATTTTGTAAAAGAGGGAATCGTAGGGGCGGGTTTATCAAGGGGTTGATACTGACAGATATTTCGGATAAACTTGCCCGTACAGGAGTAGGGAGTCGTTATCGGATTCGATTAAACTCGTTGTTTCAATTCAAGATCGGCTGTTTGAAATAAGTTTTTTGTTTCTACTTTGGTAGTCATTGCTGACAACAGAGTGGAGTTATTTAACTGTTGTAAATCCAAAGCGATCGCTAAATTGTTATAGCCTGCTTCAATTAGATTGTCTATGGCTTTTTGAAGCAGTTCTACACTTCCTTCTGCTAAAACAGCTTTGAAGTAGGCACTAGCCTCAGATGGTTCTTTTAAAGACTCAATTAGGTAACTGTGGTAGCTAATATTTTTCAGCATTTTATCTGTTTCCATAGTCTGTCCAATATTGAATAGCTTGGGGGATGTCTTTTTCTTGAGTACTCTTATCTCCTTCACATAAAAGTAGAATCAACGTCGTTCCTACTTGTCCAAAATAAACTCTATAACCAGAACCATAATCTATTTTCAACTCACACACGCCTTTCCCAACTGCTTTATAGTCCCCAAGATTAGCAGTTTCAACGCGATCGAGCCTTGCTTTAATTTTAGCTCTAGCGTTACTGTCTCGTAGAGACTCTAACCATTCTATGAAAGGATATTTCCCATCTGGAGTTGCATAAACTTGAATTTCTCTAGGAGAGGCTTCTGGCATTATTATCTGTAAAAAAGCTATTTTCTTCGATTGAGACGTAATATGAACTCTATTATCGTATTCGGTAGTATCAATATCGATCTAGTTAGTAAAACACCCAGATTACCTTTACCTGGAGAAACTCTGACGGGACATAGTTTTGTCACCGCGCCAGGGGGAAAAGGCGCAAATCAAGCAGTTGCGATCGCCAAATTGGGCGTTCCCTCATACATGGTAGGGCGTGTTGGCGGAGATAATTTCGGTCGGGAATTATTAGCAAGTCTGCAAGCGGCGGGAGTACGAACTGAAAATGTATTGGTGGATGAAAGTATCAGTTCTGGAGTCGCTGCGATCGCGGTTGATGACAATGGTGAAAACCAAATTATCATAACTCCTGGGGCAAATGGACGAGTCGATGAGACAGATGTAGAACGTCTCCAGAGTGTATTAAAGATCCTTTCTCGCCCCCCTTCCCAAAGGAAGGGAACAAATAGCCCCCCTTCCCAAGGGGGGTTGGGGGGATCTCGTCCCCCTTCCCAAGGGGAGTTAGAAAAATCTATTAGCCCCCCTTCCCAAGGGGGGTTGGGGGGATCGATCCTACTCCTCCAACTAGAAATTCCCCTCAGCGCCGTTATTACAGCCGCCCAAGTTGCAAAAGCAGCCGGAATTCAAGTCATTCTCGATCCTGCACCAGCCCAAAATTTACCAGACGAACTTTATCCCTTGATCGATATCATCACCCCAAACGAAACAGAAGCAGGGCGATTAGTTGGCTTTACTGTAGATGGACGAGAAACTGCAACCGAAGCAGCACGGGCTTTATTGCAAAAAGGTGTGGGTAACGCGATCGTCAAACTTGGTGCTAAGGGTGTCATCTGTGCGACTCAAGCAGAAACATTTTTTACTCCCGCCTTCTCCGTCACGGCTGTAGATACGGTAGCCGCAGGAGATGCCTTCAACGGTGGTTTAGCTGCGGCACTAGTAGAAGGACTACCCTTGAGACAAGCAGTAGTATGGGGTGCAGCGGCGGGCGCTTTAGCTGCAACCAAACCAGGGGCGCAGTCTGCAATGTGCGATCGCCCTACTTTGGAGGCATTAATGGCAACTGGATCGTAAACGTTGCTCCTTGTCCCACGCCAAGACTGGCAGCGTGAATTGTACCACCATGCAATTCTACGATGTGACGGGCGATCGCCAATCCCAGTCCCAATCCTCCTTGCTTATTAGGACTCTGGGCTTGACGGAAGCGATCGAAGACGTGGGGCAAAAACTCAGGACTGATACCATTGCCCGTATCGATCACTTGAATTTGGGCGTAGTTGGTAGTTGATAATTGGTAATTGGTAGTTGGTAATTGGTGGTTGTGACTACTAATTAATAACGATAACTGAACTTCAATTTTGCCACCTTCGGGAGTAAATTTAATTGCGTTTGAGAGTAAGTTACCCAAGACTTGTTGCAAGCGATCGCGATCGCCAGAGATTGGAATTCGGAATTCGGAATTCGGAATTCGGAATTCTAAATGAATCTGCTTGGCGCTAGCAGCAAGAAAAGTAGTTTCAACCGACTCTTCTACAAGGGAAACTAAATCGAACTGACTCTCTTGGAGTTCTAGTTTGCCGCGAATCATGCGCGACACGTCTAACAGATCTTCGAGCAATTTTGCTTGAGATTGAGCATTACGTTCGATCGCGTCTAAGGCGCGGGCAGTGGTTTCAGCATTCACCTGACGAGTCCTCAGCAGTTTTGCCCAACCCAGAATCGCATTCAGGGGAGAGCGCAAATCGTGAGATACCATTGCCACAAACTCATCTTTAGCACGGTTAGCAGCTTCAGCTTCTCTCTGTGCTTGCTGAGCTAGTTCCAGCATACGAGCGTTTTCTACTTCGCTGTGTTTGCAATCGGTAATATCTAAATCAACTCCTGTCATACGGACGGCTTTACCCGTTCGATCGTAGAAAACCTGTCCTTTGCTCTGCGCCCAACGAACTGTACCATTAGGAAAAACAACTCGAAATTCGATGTTGTAGTCTGCTCCCGTATTGACGGCGCTGTCAATTGCCTCTAGCACGCGATCTCGATCTTCTGGGTGCAGTCGCGATTCAAACATTTCGTAAGAACCGTCAAACTCCCCTGGAGTTAAGCCAAACATGGCTTCCATGTTGTCAGACCAAGTGATGCTACCAGTTGAAATGTCCCAATCCCAACTTCCCATCTGAGTTGCGGCAAAAGCCAGCCGCAATCGTTCTTCACTGTTGCGCAGGGCAATCTCGGCTCGTTTGCGATCGCTGAGATCTACGATAAAGGCAATATGTTCTTCTACCTCACCTTGCAAGCGCGTAGCACTAATTAAAATTGGTAGGCGCGTCCCATCTTTGCGAATAACTTCTTTCTCTATTGCTTTGATGCTGCCAGTCAATTCTAGCTGCTCCATTGCCTGCCGATCTATCTCGGCATACTCTGGCGGACTCATATCCCGCCAACTCAGTTTAGAATTGCGAAACTCGTCGCGGGTATAACCCAGGATCGACAACAGCGTATCGTTCATCTCTAAAACATCACCATTAGATGAACCAAAGCCAATGCCAATTTGAGATGTTTCTAGCGTGCGTTGGATACGTTCTTGACTGCGACGTAGTTCTATCTCTACCTGCTTGCGTGCGGTAACGTCTTGAGCCGTACCGAGAATTTGCTGAACCGAACCATCGCTGTTTCTGGTAAACACGCTTTCTCGGCTGCACAGCCACCGCCATTCACCGTTAGCGTGCTGCATTCGGTACTCGAATTCCAGAACTTCACGATCTCCAACTCCATCGAATCTTCGTAAGTGTGCGGGCAATAAAGCAAGATCTTCAGGGTGCATCAGGCTTTGCAATCCCACCGTTCCGAGTTGGCAAATTGCTTCTGGCGTATACCCAAGCACTTCAGTAACTTGTCGATTTATATAGACATTTCGCCGCTCTTTTAAATCGTGAATATATAAAATGTCAGGGATAGTCACGGCAATTTGCTCGATCAAATGCCGAGTCTCTCGCAATATCATTTCTGCTTGCTTGCGATCGCTTATGTTGCGTTGAATGGCGACAAAATGAGTGTACTGCCCTGCGGCATCCGCTATGGGTGTAATGCTAATCTCTACCCAAAATTCCGAGCCATCCTTACAATAATTGATCAGTTCTTCTTGTACTGGCTTTTTGGCTTGTAAGGCATCCCGAATACGCTTGAGTGCTGCTTTATCGGTTTTAGCACCTTGGAGAAAACGCGGCGATCTGCCTACAACTTCTTCACAGGTATAGCCAGTTAAGTCAGTGAATGCTTGATTCACATATACGATTCGCGGTCCTGGCTCCTCTAAAGGAGCGATCGCGGTTATGATGACGGCATCGTTAGCATTGACAACGACAGATTCTAGTAATCGCAAACGTTCTTCAGAGCGTTTGCGATCGGTGATATCTCGCCAGGAAGCCACAAAACCATCGCCCAATTTATTTGCTCGGATATCAAAGGCTCTGGTTAAATATTCTTGGTTAAATCTATCTGAGTAAATTAAGTCTTCTTTTGTCAGAGGTGCGCCTGTCTCTACCACCCGACAATATTCATTAAATAATCCAGTCTCTCGATGAAAAGGCAAAATTTCACAGAGTTTTTTACCAATTTGTTCTGCTGCTGTCATGCGGTTATTAGTACAAGCTGCCGCATTCACGTACTCGACAATAAAATCTACAATTTTACCCGATTCATCACGCAAGCATTTGTAGATGCCAAAGCAATCGAGCATGTTTTCAATTGAAGTGCGAAATCTGTCTTCGCTTTGTTCTAATTGCTGTTGTAGGCGATCGCGTTCTAAAATATTATGAATTGCTAAACGAAGATTTTCTGACGTGGTTTTTCCTTTTACCAAATAGTCAGCCGCACCACTTTTCATTGCTTGCACGGCAACATCTTCATTTCCTCGTCCCGTCAGCATAATTACAGGTAATTGCATTTTACCAAATTGAGTTTTTAACTCGCATAAAAACTCAATACCGTCAATATCAGGGAGGTGAAAGTCTAACAAAATAGCATCTGGCTGTACTAGTTTGCATACTTCTAGTCCATTCTCACCATAATCTGTTTCTAAAAATATGTACTGGTAGCGATCGTCAGTAAGTAAGAAGCGACGGTATGTTTCTCGATCTTCAGGAGAATCATCAACGATGAGCACTGTTCTCTCAAAACTCATCAATACCTCCTCCTATGAGGTAGAATCACGACTTCAAACCAATATTGAATGAGAATTTGAATCGTATGCATTAATTTTTTCACATCCATTGGTTTAATGATGTAGCCATTCACGCCATAGCGATAACAAACCTCCACGTCTTTTGGATTGGAAGATGTTGTAAATACTACAATAGGAATTATTTTTAACTCCTCGTCTTGCTTGATCTGTTCCAGTACTTCCCGTCCATCTGTACCTGGTAGATTTAAATCAAGGACGATAATTGCTGGACGAAGTACTCGCTCTAGATCGGCGTACTCGCCATCATGATATAAATAGTCTAATGCATCGTCACCATCAATACAGCGATGAATAGGATTGATAACGGATAACTGCCGCATTATCCGCCCGAAAGCTTCAAAATCTTCATCGCTATCTTCAATTAACAGCAATGGTTGGGTCGATCTACTAGTCATACGTTCAACTTGAGTTGCTAATTTGAAAGAAGTGACCATTATTTCGTACCATTTTTGTCATTTGTCACTGGAAGCTAATAACTGATAACTGAAATACGTAGTATTAACCGTGCAATGTAAAATAAAACGTACTACCTTCTCCATAAGTTGATTCCACCCAAATTTTCCCGCCATGACGCTCTACAATTTTCTTGGCAATGGTTAAACCAGCGCCTGTTCCACCTCCATATCGATTCGGTGCATGTAATCGCTTAAATATGCGAAAAATAGTCTCTAAATGCTTTTCTCTAATTCCAATACCGTTATCTCTAACATAGAAAACAAAGGAATTAATTTGGCTATCGTTAGAGCTATTTTCAGACTCTAAATAGCCGATTTCTACAGATTTATCTTCTTTGTTGTTGTATTTAATTGCATTGCCAATTAAATTGCTAAAAACTTCACTAACTTGGACGCGATCGCATTCAACAATTGGTAAAGTCTGAGAAATGCGAATATTAGCTCTCTCTTCTTTCAAACTAATATTTAGTACATCAACGACATTACTAACCAATTCATTCAAATTCGTTTTCTGGAACGAAAGTTCTATCCTTCCTAACCGCGAGAAGTGAAGTAGAGATTCAATCAAATCCTCCATTCGCTGCGTCAAACGTACCAAAGTTTGCAGTTTAAATGCGCCGTCTTCATTCAGAATATCTGCATAATCTTCAAGCAGAAAGCTAGAGTAGTTATGAATTCCTCGTAACGGCTCTTTCAAATCGTGGGAAGCAATATATGCAAAGGCATCAAGCTCGCTATTAGTCCGTTCTAACTCACTATTAATTCGTGCTAATTCCGCTGCTTTACGCAGCACAATACCTACAATTGCACTTCTCAGTTCTACTGCTACATCAATTTCGCATTGTTGCCAAGGTAGAGATTTTAATTTTACTGTTTCTTGCCACAATTCAAAAGATTGACGCGGGGATAAGCGTAAACTTCCATCTTGTTGTATCTCAACTGGTTTATGAGGATTACCACCCCAATTCACAGTTTGAATCACTTCAGGACGAAACCAAAGAATGTAATCATTTTGACTTTTGGAGATAGCCGTTGCTAACAAACCACTCGCACTATCTTTAAATTTTGTCGCTGGTTGATAAACTTTTGGCAGCGAGTCCGTGCAGTATACGTCATTATGCATTTGAGGTTCAAGCCATTGAATTAATTCTTGAATTTCTGTTTCACTGGGTGTTTTACCAACTAGCCATACCTGACTGTCTGCACAAATAGCAGCTCCCTCGCTAGCAGTCAACTCTAATAAATTGATTCGATTTTGGAGTAAACTCTCAACAAAATTTTCGTCTTGAGGAATAATTTCAACAAATTTTGATAATATTGAATTGAGTTTAATCTTGTAGTCCATGCCTTCATTATCTTCTTTGGTAGCCAGTTCCAAAGACATGACTTGACCCAAAAACTCGCAAGCAGTACGGACTTCACAAGTGAGATAATTAGCTGCGGAATGATGGCAGGCAATCAATCCCCATAATTTTTTATTTTTCACCAAAGAAATGGACATAGAAGCGCCGACTCCCATATTTTTTAAATACTCAATATGGATCGGAGAAACGCTACGTAAAATACTAAGACTCAAATCCAAAGTCTTATTGTTATCTGAATCGGTAGAAATAATTTCTACAGGTTCGTAATTGACATCGGGAACGAGTCGGAGGAGATTTAAGGTATAAAGATGCTTGGCTTGCTTAGGAATATCGGAAGCAGGATAGTTTAAGCCAAGATAAGAAGTCAAATCTTCGCGTTTATCTTCCGCTATAACCGTGCCAGCACCTTCAGAATTAAAGCGATAAACCATGACGCGATCGAAGTTCGTCAGTTTTCTGACTTCTTTCACAGCAATTTGGCACATCTCTGCTAAAGTATCTACCTTTTGCATCCGATCGATCGGGTTTTTGACTAAATGATAAAAATCAAAAAAGTCTCTACTTTTATTCGTTCTTCTTGATTCTATTTCTAGAACCAGTAAGTTATCTATATTGCGATGAATAATTCCATCAAAAACTAGAGTTTTGTTTTGAGATTTTATGGCTATTTTTAAGGGATTTACACTATCAAATTCCTGCGATAAACATTGTTTTATCGAATTAATATGCTTTAAATTAAGTAGATTATTTAATGGTTTATCTAGTAATTCTTGAGCTGAAACTTGAATGATATCGGAAACATTCTTACTAACTTGTACAACGATTAAGTCAGGTTCTTGTAGGACAAAAAGTACACCGTGAGGCTGGATAGAACCAGGAATCTGAATCGGTTCGCGATCGCAATTCGTCAAATCAACCGTTTCGACGATCGTCAACTCCTCCGATTGTGAAGCACTGGCGTTATTTCGATCTAGCGATTGTAATGACCAATCCATACAATTCAACCTGATAGTTAGGCTGCTACAATCCCATACTATAGGATTATTTCTATAGGTATAGAGTAATAGCTCAGCTTATTGTATCATCCCCTATACAATGGTTATTTAGAATACAAAATTAAGATATTCTTAATTCTTTTAACTATAGATAAATCGTTATTGTTCTTGAAGATTAGACGCAATACATGGTCTGTTAGGGTGGATCGATCGCACACCCTAACAAGAGTGCAATTTTAGTTCGGCAAAGCTACTAATTGAGATTCAATTGTAGTAGGATTGAGACTGCGACCGATAAAAACCAATCGAGTTTGCGGCATTTCTTCAGGTTGCCACAAGCGATCGTAAAATTGGTCAAATCGGGTTCCCACGCCTTGTAAAACCAGACGCATCGGTTTATTTGCAACAGCGACAAAACCTTTAATCCGATAAATATCTTGTTCTTTTGCTAATACTTGCAACTGGTTTTGTAAAGCATTAGGTTCAAATGTGCGATTTAACACAACATGGGTTGAAGTAATTTCTTCTTCGTGTTCGTGGTCTTCTTCCGTGTCGTGATGGCTGGGACGATTGGACAAATCATCTTCAGCCGCAGCTTGAAAACCCAACAAAATTGTAGGCTCGATTTGACCGCGATCGCTTGTTACCATTTTTACCTGTCGCGGTAGTTCTTGTTGCACCAACTTTAAAACTTCGGCTTGCGTTGTTGCATCAATCAAGTCAGTTTTATTCAATACAACTAAATCTGCACAAGCCAACTGGTCTTCAAATAATTCCTGTAATGGGGTTTCGTGTTCTAAACTCTCATCTGCCTGTCTTTGTACCTCAATCGCCTGCGGATTGCTAGCAAACGTTCCGGCGGCAACAGCAGCACAATCTACCACCGTCACCACTGCATCCACCGTAGCAGCATTGCGGATCTCGTGCCAGCGAAAAGCTTTCACCAATGGTTTTGGTAAAGCTAACCCAGAAGTTTCGATCGCAATGCAATCTATACTATCTCGGCGTTTTAATAACTCCAGCATTGTCGGCAAGAATTCTTCTTGTACCGTACAGCACAGACAACCATTTGTTAATTCCACAATCTGAGGTAAGCTATCTTCACCTTTCGCCTCTTCTGGACAAACCTGGCAAGATTTCAGTAATTCCCCATCTATCCCCAACTCGCCAAACTCATTGACTAAAATAGCAATGCGCCGTCCCTGATTATTTTGCAACAAATGACGGATGAGAGTTGTTTTGCCGCTGCCTAAGAAACCAGTAACGACTGTAACGGGAATTTTTGTAGCCATTGGATTCTAATTGAAATTAGCCTGCGATCGACAAACAGCATTGTCTCACAAGTATTGAGGGAGTGGGGAGCAGTTATCACTGACCAGTGACCAGTGAGCATTCTCAATTAGTATTCAGACCCGCCTCGAACTTAAGTCCGAGGCTAACAGCAAAAGTCTACTGAAGTAGACTAGAAATCAATTGTAGTCGGCTTTATCCGACTTGAGCTATAAGCCAGTGAATTAATTCACTGGCGGCGATTGCCACAGGTGACTACTTAACTTTTAACCCATCACCGAGGAAGTCAAGAACACTACCCCAATTGCACAGATTGCTAAACCAGATAATCTTAACCAAGCAGGACTAGAATTAGCAGATTTCTGCAATGCTAAATTTCCTACTAAAAAGGCAACTAAAGCAACACCATATTGGATTAGAGTAAAACCCAACAAGTAAGCAAATAGAGGAAACATTTGCGCCCCGATAATAGCTTCTCCGTAAGCGTAACCGTGAAACAATCCCGCGATCGCACCCAACCCCAATGTTATCAACCAATGAGGACGATCTCGCCACACCAGCATTGCCCCAAAGATGATAACAGAAACTGCGATCGCGACCTCAGCCGCAGGTAAATCGATTTGGAAGACGTGAATAACTGTCCCCAACATCGCCGCCACGACAAACCCAGCCGGAATTAAAGCACCGCGCCGCTGTCCGACTGCAAGTAATCCAATTGCCACGACAAAAGCTAAATGATCTAAACCGATAACAGGGTGAGCCAGTCCTGACAAGAAACCTTCAAATAAATTTACCGGAGTCTTGCCACCAATCGCGTGATGGGCATAAGCTGGTTGGGGTATGGCAAAAAATGCGATCGTCAAAGCGGTTGCAATTAACCCTAAGTAGCGCCAAAATAGCTGCAAAATTTTAGACATCAAATCTTTAGACATCATCCGTACCTCGCGAAGGATGTGAGTTAAACAATTTCTATCGGTGGGTATTCTGACTCATGCGGGAGCTGGGGAGAAGAGAGCTGAGGGAGCTGAGGAGGCTCTTGGGAGCTGAGGGAGCAAGACAACTCAAAATTCAAAATTTCCCACTCGCCTCTTGCCTCTTGCCTCTCGCCTTTTTACTAACTACCAACTACCAATTACAGTTGCGGGACAGCGCCGGACTTACACCGAACTTTCCCCATTACCTCTAGCAGCTGTTTCCTGCTAGAACCGATTAGATTGAGGAGATTATCATACCACCAGATCGCATCTTTAGAGAAAAACAGAACTGTTCTTACAGTTGTTTTGTAAAAATCGTAGCAGAGTTAGTATTTTATTCTTTCTATATATTTAAAGGGTGATAAGCACGTGGAAGCATCTGTATCGAATAGTTAATTCTATTAGTCACATGATTAGTTTTATGCTGAGTGTCAAGTCAGAAATACGCTGCTAAACGATTCATCATCAATCCTTAAAAGTAACTTACAGTTCTTATCATTGCGTAATGAAACTAGCTCAAAATGTGATTCACCTTATGGCTTTATAATCTGCTCTAATTGAGCCGATTCTTTTGCTATCAACAAGTTTTTGTGGCGCAACTGCTCAAAGTCGATCGCCTCTCGTTCAGTATAGTAGTTCTTTACTTCTGCCCTGCACGATCTACTTTACTTCTGCCCTGCACGATCTACCTTGTTACTTAAATCAATGAAATTTTCTATAACTCAAACAACAATAGATAGAAATTATTTAACTTATACATAAAGTCATACATTTAATTGAACGCGATCGCAAACAGGTTGCTTTCATACTAAAAGTACTAATCAGTTATTGATTAGTTTCATAGCTGCAAGAGATGCAACGCGAAAAAAGGTATCAAACTAATTTTTCGAGAGTAAGCATCTTCATCTAAATGGACTCACAAAACGCTATCAGTGAGCAATTTGTCAATGCCGTTCGTTCGGTTTGCGATTGCATAAGACACGGATAGCCTAGTAGTAGAGATACATTTCCCCAGGAAGAGGAGTTAAAAAATTAACCCCTTCCTACTCAGTTCTCTATCTGGAAGTCAGTACTTATTCCAGATAAATTTACCCAATTCTATTAAAGGATTAAAACAATGTTAGACAACCGTTTTTCTTTTGCTGACGAACAATTGTTCGCTGAATTAACCCCCGAAGAAGGTGCCGCTATCAGTGGAGGTTACAATTATAAAATTTGGAATGATGCAAATCGGAAAATATACGTCACTACTTTTGATGCCAATGGCATTACGACACGGCGATCTATAGATCCTCAGAAACAACTTGATTTCTCTTCTCCCTATGATAAAACGTATTTAATACGTGACACGCTAGAAGGAAAAGATTATGCGCCGGAATTAACACAGCTAGATCCCGAAATAGTTTACAGGCTTGAAGTTGTTGGAAACAAGTTAGAACTTCATCAAGGGTTCTCATTTATTTCTCAGCAGCCGTAAATATAGTAGGTCAAACTATAGCTTAAAACCCATTATGAGTTTCTGAGCTACAGCCTTATACTCTTCTGTAAGGGTAGGGTCGTTTTATTCTCCATAGAATAAAGTTTACAAGAAGGGAGACTAGGGAAAATCAAAGATATTTTTCCTTAGCTCCCGATTTCTTTATTAATAAAAGTTCTTCCAAATAAAACAGCCCTGATTTATCAAGGGCTACTCATCAACATGAAATACCAACTTGTCAATCAACACAGTGAAGAAGACTGTGGTGCAGCCTGCATTGCCACCATTGCCAAACACTACGGGCGCACCTTTGCCCTCAACCGCGTGCGAGAAGCAGTTGGTACGGGGTCTCGGGGGACTACCCTACTAGGGTTGAATCGGGGAGCAGAAACTTTAGGATTCAATGCTCGCCAAGTCAAAGCAAATCCTCAAATACTCGATCGCTTGCACCAAGCACCACTACCAGCCATCATCCACTGGAAAGGCTACCACTGGGTTGTTTTGTACGGACAAAAAGGGAAAAAATATGTCATTGCCGACCCCGCCGTTGGTATCCGCTACCTGAGCCGCGAGGAACTAGTCAAAGGTTGGACTAATGGTACGATGCTACTGCTCGCACCAGATGACAGCCGCTTTTACGAACAACCAAACGATAGAGTTAGCGGTTTTGGGCGCTATCTGAAGCGCGTTCTGCCCTATCGGTTCATTCTCGCTCAGGCAATTGCCATCAACATGACCATTGGGCTGCTTTCCCTTGCCACTCCCTTAATGATGCAATTGCTCACCGACGACGTGCTGGTGAGGGGAGATACCCAACTGCTAACTACAGTGGCAATTGGGGTCGTTACGATGAATCTATTTAGAAGTGCGATTGGTTTAGTCCAGTCTCACTTGATCGGTCACTTTGGTCAGCGACTGCAATTAGGCTTGATCTTGGAATATGGGCGAAAACTCCTGCATTTGCCCTTATCGTACTTTGAAGGACGGCGCAGTGGCGAAGTCGTCAGCCGGATTGCCGATGTTAACTCGATCAATCAACTGGTTGCCCAAATTGTTCTCGGTTTACCCAGCCAATTTTTTATTGCCTTGGTTTCCCTCAGCTTTATGCTCTTCTATAGCTGGGGACTTACCATAGCTTCCTTTGCTGCCTTTGTCATCGTCACAATCGTTAACCTGCTTTTTCTCCCTGCCTTGCGCCAGAAAACCCGCAACCAAATTGTCTTAGGCACGGAAAACCAGGGTTTTCTGGTCGAAACTTTTCGCGGTGTTCAGGTACTCAAAACCACCCAAGCCACAGAGCAAGCTTGGCAAGAGTATCAAAGCAATTACGGTCATCTTGCCAACTTGGGCTGGAGTACGATGAAGTTAGGGCTTTACAGTAGCACTATTACTGGTATCCTCTCCACTTTTACCAATATTGGTGTTCTCTGGTTGGGCAGCTACCTAGTAATTAATCAAACATTATCTATCGGTCAGTTGCTGGCATTTAACGGCATGAGCGGTAACTTTCTCGGTTTTTTAAGTTCAGCCATTGGGTTGGCTGATGAGTTTATTACTGCCCAAATTGTCATCCAACGCCTCACAGAAGTCATCGATGCCACTCCAGAAGATGAAAATGACTTCAAAAAACCTTGGACAGACATTCAGGGCGATGCGGATATTATTTGCACTAATCTCAACTTTCACCATGCAGGTAGAGTTGACCTGCTCGAAGATTTTTCCCTCAAGATCCCTGGCGGTCAAGTTACAGCTTTGATTGGTAAATCCGGCTGTGGCAAAAGTACTCTTGCCAAACTGACTACTGGCTTATATTCTCTCCAATCTGGCAACATCCGCTACGGTGATTATAACCAGCAAGACCTCTCTCTCGAATGCCTGCGACAGCAAGTCGTTTTAGTGCCGCAAGAACCCCACTTCTGGAGTCGTTCCATTATTGACAACTTCCACTTTAGTTATCCCCACATCACTTTTGAACAAATTGTGAGGGCTTGCCAGATTGCAGGTGCAGATGAGTTTATTAGTAACCTGCCCGATAAATATCAAACAATTTTAGGAGAATTTGGTGCGAATCTCTCTGGGGGACAACGGCAGAGACTAGCTATAGCCAGAGCCATAGTTACTGACCCACCGATACTAATTTTAGATGAATCTACTGGCGCTCTCGATCCAGTCAGTGAAGCTCAAGTACTAAATCGACTGCTGCACCATCGCCAGGGCAAAACGACGATTTTGATCAGCCACCGTCCCAAAGTGATTGGGCGAGCCGATTGGATTGTGCTGCTAGAAGCAGGACGCTTGAAAATCTCTGGCACTCCAGAGGAACTACGCTATCAAGTCGGCGACCACTTAGATTTTCTCGATGACTTTACTCCAGCAACAAATGGTTTAGCCGGAAAATCTGCCTCGTATTCTAACGGTAAGTCTCCCACTATCACTCAAGCTCCAGGCTACTAATGACTAATTGATAATTACTGTTTTTGATTAGAAATTACGAATGATCTATTATGACTAGCCGCTCCAATTCTCATTTTCTACCTCTAATTCAAGAAAACGGATTTCTCCCGCCACTCGGTCGTTGGACTAATGTAAGTGGATTATTAATTCTTGCTGTTGTCTGGTTAGCCGTTCCAATTGCCTCAGTAGCTAAATATAAGGTCACGGTAAAAGCGCAGGCAGTCGTCCGTCCGGCTGGAGAATTGCGGCTCGTTCAGGCAGCAACCGCAGGTTCGGTGATGCGGATTTCTGTTAAAGAGAATCAAGTTGTTAAAACCGGAGATGCGATCGCCACAATTGATGACTCGAAGCTACAAACTAAAAAGAGTCAACTAGTTAGTAGCATTGGACAGAGCCGCCTACAACTCGTTCAAATCAATGCCCAGATTAGCGCTCTCGATAGCCACATTGAAGCAGAAACTGACCGGATCGATCGCGCTGTTGCCTCAGCCCAAGCGCAACTGAGCAGTCGCAGTCGAGAATATCAAGACAAGAAAACTATTGCTGTTGCTGACGTTGCAGAAGCTTCTGCAAACATTAGAATAGCTCGGGAGGAATTACAAAAAGCTCAGGCACAATTAGGCGTGACTCAGGCGAATTTCAGAGCGGCGATCGCTGGCTTCAAAGCAGCTCAAGCGAAGCGAAACCGATATGAGAGTGTCGCTAAAGTCGGAGCGCTGTCTCGGGATCAGTTTGAGGAAGCACAACTAGCTGTTGACCAACAACAACAGGCAGTTGAGGCGCAAAGAGCGGCAGTCCAGACGCAAGAACAAGCGATCGAGGGGCTACAAGAAGCAGTTACAGCAGCCCATGCTAAACAGCAACGCGCCCAAACTTCCCTGAATCCCAGTCAGGCAGAAGTCGCGATCGCCGAATCGCGTATCGCTCAAGAAAAAGCTTCAGGAAAAGGTAGTATTGCTACATTAAACAAAGAACGCGATGCCCTGATCGGACAACAAATTGAAATTCAAAAACAGCTAGAGCGCGACAAAAGCGAACTCCAACAAGTAAAATTCGAGCTAGGACAGACTAACATTACCGCTACATCTGACGGTATTATTTCCAAGCTGAACTTGCGCAATCCTGGTCAAACTGTAATTTCTGGTGAGGAAATTGCCCAAATTGTGCCAACTAATGCACCCTTGGTCATTAAGGCAGCGATCGCGCCTCAGGAAAAAAATAAGTTGAATGAAGGTCAAGACGTACAAATGCGGGTTTCTGCCTGTTCTTATACAGACTACGGCACTCTCAAGGGTAGGGTGAAGGCAATTTCCCCAGATGCCGTTGTGCCTCAAGGAAATGGTGCTTCTACGGCAACCTCTACAACGACTACCAGTCAAACAGCGACTGCTCTTCCTAGTTTCTACGAAGTCACGGTTGAGCCAGAAAGTCTTTCTTTAGTTCGGGGCGATCGCCAGTGTTCTATCCAGTTAGGAATGGAGGGTAGAGTCGATATTATTTCTAGAGAAGAGACTGTACTCCAATTCTTTCTCAGGAAGGCAAGGCTAATTGCAGATTTGTGACCAGAAGTCATGTTTTAAACTTATTGTTAGCATTAAACTATCCTATTGTTGAGTTACCCTTTATTCTCATTGATACTAAATTGATGTTTATCAGATTAATTGAGTTTAGTCCGCAAGCGGTCTAATGAAATGGAAGACTCTCAATTCGTTATTTTTATCGTCTTTGGTTGTATCTGGGTTGTGATGGGAACTGCGGGTGTAATTGCATTGCTAAAATCTGACGGTCAAGAAATTCGTTTTGGTAAATGGGGATTGATAGTTGCTCTACCAATTATTATCCCCATCGTCATTGCACTTGCTTTTGGCGCGTTCTACTACAACTAGTTCCGGTTTACTGCAAAATCTCTTGTAATTGGTGCTGGTTCCACAAATTTTGATATAACCCTGGTTGTTGAACTAGTTCTTCATGCGTGCCAGATTGAACGATCGCACCCCGATCCATCACCAAAATCCGATCGGTAGTAGCCGCAGCTGATAGTTGATGAGAGATAAATATCACAGTTTTGCGATCGGTTCCTGTGGAAAGATTATCTAAAATCGCTGTTGCAGTCTGATTGTCAACGCTAGATAAGGCATCGTCTAAAATTAGTACCGGAGCATCTACAAGCAAAGCTCTAGCAAGCGCTGTACGCTGTCTTTGTCCACCGGAAAGGGTAATCCCTCGTTCGCCCACAATTGTTTCGTATTGCTGCGGAAAATTGAGAATTTCGGGATGAATTTGAGCTTGCTTGGCGCAGTATTCTACATCAGATTGTTCTGCGAGCGGATCGCCATATCGAATATTATTTTTAATTGTGGTACTGAAGAGAAAACTATCTTGTGGTACGTAGGCGATCGCGCGACGTAAATCTTTCAATGTAATTTGAGTAATATCTTGCCCATCTAAAAATAATTGTCCTGGGTCAATTTCTAAGAGATGAGGTAGAGCATTTGCTAAAGTTGATTTTCCCGAACCAATTGGTCCTACAATTGCGACTGTCTCCCCTGGCTGAATAGAAAAGCTGACATTTTGTAATGATGGTGTACCAGAACCAGCATATGTATAGCTCAAATTGCGTGCCGTTAACTCTCCTTTTATTTCTTCTTTTGCTAATGAAATCGCGTCGGGTTTATCGTAAATCTGAGGTTTGACTGCCAGAACAGATTCTACGCGATCGATACTGACTTCTCCTCTTTGATAAGCTGTAATGGTAAACCCAAGTAAAGCGGTGGGAAAAACGAGTCTTTCGACATAAAGTATGAGTGCTATAAAATCACCAACACTTAAACTGTTATTTGCAATTTTTCCCGCTCCAAACCACAATAATAAGAGCAGACTAACGTAAGAAAAACCTCCAACTAGGGGAAACAAAGTATTACGAGTTTTGGCGAGTTTTAAATTTGCCCCTAATAACCTGGAATTATTTTGCCGAAAAGCTAGGCGTTCGTTTGTTTCTTGAGCGTAGATTTTAATTAATGCCATCCCGCTCATATCTTCTTGAATTAATTCGCTAATGTCAGATAGTTCTTCTTGGACTTCTGCTTGTTCGTTACGGAGGCGATCGCTAAATAACTGTACCACCACCAACATCACTGGATAAATTGCTACAGCAGCAAGAGTCAGTTCGACATTAATTTGTAACATGAAAGGTAGCGTCAACGCATAAGCAAAGATCGTGTTGACAATACTCAGTACTGCAAAACCTACCAATCGCCGAATATTTTCGACATCACTTGTAGCGCGGTTGATCAAATCTCCCGCTGTATTTGTGTTGAAATAGGTAGGTTCCAGCTTCAAAAGATGTTGAAATAGCTTTTGTTTCAAGTCAAATTCGACTTGTCGTCCTGCACCAAACAGGGCAATCCGCGATACCATGCGGATTACCCACATGACAGAACTCAAAACAATTATCAATCCGACAAACTGTAAGACTTGGTCGAACCTAAATTCTCCCTGAAGGCGCTCGATAATGTCGCGAATTAATAGTGGAATGTATACTCCGACGGCGTTAACTACAAATAAAGCCACAACCCCTATGAGAACTTGTTTCCAGTGGGGACGCAGGTAATTGAGGAGTTTAGAAAAGCGAGAACGTTGAGCCATGACCGCCGCATGAAGGACTTTGCTGATTCTAGAATTATTGCAGTTATAGTTGTCTTCTGGCTGTTGGGGGAAGTTGGACTAAGCAAGCGGCTTCACAGTGTAAAATCCCTAGAAGCAATCTGTCAGCCAGTATAAAATCATAGTGGAACCTACTGAAGCCCAATATCTCATTCTGAACGCCCTGGAAACGCTAGAGCTACTACAAAGAAGGGTTTACGATCCAGAACAAGGCTTTTGGATAATTGAAACGCCTAATTCCGTGTTACCAATCGCTTTTTTGCTACCAAATGGTGAAATCGTTCCTATTACATGGTTTTTAGAGTCATGAAATCTACAGAAACAGAAAAACAGCAGTACGCACGAGTTAAAGAACTGCTGGACATATCTCATCAGCGTTATTTAGCAGCAGGAGGCGAACCAAAAGGCACTCATAGCGGTCTTCCTGGTGAAGATTTTCTCACGGCAACAGAAAGGGAAGAGTTAGTAAAATTAATGCGACTGCTAGCTGGTACTCGTGTAATTGCTGATGAAGTTCACTGTCAAGGACGGGTTTGGAAAGTACCTGTACTTGAAGCAAAAAATGAAAATCTGCCATGAATAATCAACAGATTGAGCGTTTTTCAGCACTAAGGCGATTTCGATCGCAACCGATATGGGACTTCCTGCCAGAATAGCTTAATTGCGATCGCGCCGCTAATCAACTGAATGCCACCAAATACAGCCAGCGATACTCCAAATCCAAACCGTAACAATTCTCCGAATATTAAGCTGCCAATACCAAATCCCGTAAACAAGACAAATACTTTCAGTCCCATTGTTTGACCTAAACTATTGCTATCTCCCAAGTCAGTCACGATACCCACAAATAAAGGTTGCGTCAGGTCGTACCCTAAAGACAAGATAAGCACTGCGATCGTCGTTCCAATCGGGGGAATCTCAAAAATCATTGCAATTCCCGCTAAGGCTGCCATAATTAATCCTGCTGGAACCAACCAACGCCGTCCCCAACGATCCACGGCTCGACCAATTAGAGAACTGAGCAGCAACCCAGGAATACCATAGCCGAGAATAGTCAGACCAATGCTCAATGCATCCATGTTGTAGCGTTGCGACAAGTACAACCCCAGCCAGGTATACACGCCAGAGTGGTAGATGCCGTTCCATAAAACATAGGCATAAGTCCGTTTACCGCGAAAACTACTTAAGATCTGGCTATAGCCTCTAAATATCTGGCGAATCGTCGGTAATTTTTCTACTTTGGCTGTATCGAATAAAGCGCCGTAAAGATGCAGCCGCCAAAGGACGAAAGCAGCGAAAACAGCCGTCCCGATAAATAGCGATCGCCACCCAATAAACGGTTCGAGAATCGCGCCACCCGCAGAACCCGCTGCCATTCCCCCTTCCATAGCTGCGAAAACCAGCCCTAATTTACTACCTCGCTGGTCGAATGGAAACAAATCGCCAATTAAGGCAAACGTGAGTGGAATTACTCCACTAGCTCCCAGTCCTGTCAGCAGTCGCCAAATTACCATTTGCGAAGCTGTTTGAGCTGTTGCAGTCAAAGCCGTGCAGATGACAAAAATGATGAGCGAGATGCGAATCACCGACCATCTGCCAAATCGATCTGACAGCACGCCGTAGAACAATGCCATCAGCGCGTAAGCCAGCATATAGGCTGGAACGATAATGCCAATTTCTTGAACTGGAACGTTAAAGACTTCCGCCAAACGCGGAATCAGGGGAGCGATCGTATATCCTTGCAGAAAAATTAGACCCGCCGCCAGCGAGAGTAAGGCAAATAGGCGGTTATGCTGCTTTAAACGAATCGTGCGATCGACTGCTTCAGCGTGAGGTAAATGCTCAAGATGTTCTTTGCGGTTTGACATGGGTTTTGAGTATTTCAACTCACTGCCCACTCTAAATGTCTAGATGCTAAAAACTTAGTATCTAGCTTGGAGAGCCAAAGCCAAAAATTGGCAGAGCAATGATTGTCACAAAAGTTAAAGTTTCATGACAATTATGTTACCATCACTTGCTTTTCTACCTTGAGAATTTCAGTCTTTAGGTATACCCTCAACGGTTCCACTACCAGCAATAACCTCTCCAATTGCAAACGCTTCGACATCTTGAGAGTCAAACCACCGCAGCGTCTCTTCTACAGCTTGGGGAGGAACGATCGCCACGTAGCCAATCCCCATATTAAAAGTATTGAACATCTCCTTCTGACTGACTCCACCAACTTTCGCCAGCCACTGAAATACTGGGGGAATTGTCCAACTGTTCGCATCCACGCGAATCGATTGTCCCTTATCCAAGCAACGGGGTAAATTTTCCGGTATTCCCCCACCCGTAATATGTGCCATTGCATGAATTTCGATCCCAGATGCGATCGCGCCCAATACGGGCTTGACATAAATCCGCGTTGGTGTTAAAAAAACTTCTCCCAAACTTTGACCGGAAAACTCTTCTGGGCGATCGCTCCAAGCATATCCCCCCACCTCAACAATTTTCCGCACCAAGCTGTAACCGTTACTGTGGACACCTTGACTGGCAAGCGCGATCGCCACATCGCCTATTTGTACCCTAGAACCATCGAGTAACTTGCTCTTGTCCACAATTCCAACACAAAAACCCGCCAGATCGTACTCTCCTACCTGATAAAAACCAGGCATTTCAGCGGTTTCACCCCCCAACAGCGCACACCCCGCCTTTTGACATCCCAAACTGATGCCGCTAACTACCTGTGTCAGTTGCTCCGAGTTGAGCTTTCCCGTTGCTAAATAATCCAAGAAAAACAGCGGTTCTGCCCCAGAAGTCAGTACATCATTCACGCACATCGCCACTAAATCAATTCCTACCGTGTCGTGACGGTTGAGCGCGTGAGAAAGTTTCAATTTTGTGCCGACTCCATCTGTCCCAGAGACTAAAACTGGCTCCGTGTAACCGCTAGGGAGTTGAAAATAACCTCCGAAACCTCCCAATCCCCCAATCACTTCTGGGCGATGGGTGCGATGCACGAGCTGGCGAATGCCTTCAACAAATGCTCTACCAGCTTCAACATTAACCCCTGCTGCTCGATAATCCATGCTGCCAGTTTCCTCAATGCGGCAGATAGCTCCGCTTCACGCATCAGCATTTTATCTTAATTTTGCTGCGCGACAGCATTAGCATTCTACGTGTTGCTTGAGGGCGATCGCCTGTTTAAATATCACTTTATAGCTAAAAAGTTAAGTTTTAAACCAATATTTATTTACTTTTACTCTTTTTTAAGTATTTTAAGTAATATTAATTTTATTAAAAAATAATTTATTTGGTTAGAGAGACAGAAAAGCTGATTTTGCCTCTCTGTAAAGGTTTTATGCTTTGCTTTACAAAAACTTTTTATTAAAATTAACAATTTCCCCTTGACATTACCGATCCTCAATGCAAAAACTTCGTGGTAGTCTGTTGCAGTTGAAACTTCAACATAAAAGCGTAATGAGTACGAGTTGGTGGGTCAGTTTGAGACCATTCAGTGGTGTCCCCGCGTAACTCTTGCCGAAGTCGAGGAGTGCAATTCACAACGGAAGCATGAAAAAGCAAATTTTATTAACAACCGTTGCTCTGCTTACTACTGCCGTAGGCGTACCCCTGTCATGTTATGCAGAATCGCTGAATGCAGATTCTTCCAGAGATAACAGACAGGAGATCTCCTCAGCAGTGCAGGCTCAACCGCAGAATGTTGAGAAAGTAGGCGAAACCCAGTCCAGAGGCGAATCTAAAGCTAAAGAAGCCACGGTCGCCAGAATCCAACCCCACGAAAGGGGCGATCGCCAAGCAGTGACGCTGTACGTGCGTAACATACCCGTACTGACGTTTTTAGGCGACAAACAAGCAGCAAAAACTACCAAAGTCGGACAAACCCAGAGTGCCGAAAATGCTGCTGACAAAACAACCCAAGTAGCAACAACAGGCAAGTTACCCAGCATCGAACCAACTTCAGCGAATAATGCCCCCATTTGGCAGGCAGCAGCAGTAGCAGCTAGACTCAACCAAATAAGTGCAGATGGTGTCGATGCCAGCAAAATTACAGTCAAATGGAAAGACACTGGCAAATCTAATGCTCAAAAAGCATCAGAACGCTATGAGATTGCCATCGACGGCAGAAAACTAGTAGCAGTTGATGCGGATACCAGACTACCAGAGCAGAATAAGAAAAAACTATCAGACGAGGCATTACAAGCCACTAACCGCTTGCGGCGACTCTTAGGGAATGCTCCGCCCCTCAAAGAAGTGGCAGGAATGCCAGAACCCAAGCGATCGCAGCCACAAAATATTGCTTTCGCACCAGTGCGTGCCGTCCTGAATGGAGTTGCCTCTTGGTACGGTCCTGGTTTCCACGGCAATCGCACGGCTAACGGCGAAACTTACAACCAAAATGCCCTTACTGCTGCCCACAAAAGCTTACCCTTCGGGACGCGGGTACGAGTCACCCACGCGGGAACGGGTCGCTCAATTGTAGTCCGCATCAACGATCGCGGTCCCTACATTGGCGGTCGCATTATCGACCTCTCCGCCGCCGCCGCCCGCGTCCTCGGCATAGCTAGTTCGGGTGTTGCCCCCGTGCGAGTTGAAATCTTGGGAAGATAGGAGCGAGGAGGAGCCAGCGCGCTGGCTCCTCCTCACCCCACACCCCTCTTCCGATCTGCTCTACAATAGAGTCGGGTTGAGACTAAAACAGAGGGGGTATTGGTGCGTCTGTTTGCAACAGTTGCAGCATTACGCTGTTACTTAAGCGTGTTGAAAGCAGAAGCTAAGCGAAATCTAGCCGCTTCAGCTGAGATTACCGTCGGTTTAGTTCCGACGATGGGTGCTTTACACGCCGGACATTTAAGCTTGATGCAACGGGCGCGGCAGGAAAATGACATTGTGGCGGTCAGCATTTTTGTCAACCCGCTGCAATTCGGTCCCACAGAAGATTATCAACAATACCCGCGTCAGCTAGAAAGCGATCGCCAACTCTGCGAGCAAGCAGGCGTTGACATTATCTTTGCTCCCACTGCCGAGGATCTGGGGATTGGGGAGAGAGTAAAGGGAGACAAGGGAGAGGGGGGAGACAAGGGAGACAAGGGAGAGGGGGGAGACAAGGGAGACAAGGGAGTAATTACCAATTACCAACTACCAATTACCAATTACCAACTAACTCAAATCATCCCACCCGAAGAAATGACCTCAGTATTGTGCGGTGAATCACGTCCAGGGCATTTTCAGGGTGTGGCGACGATCGTGACTAAATTGTTAAATATTGTCCAGCCGAGCCGAGCGTATTTTGGTCAGAAAGACGGACAGCAGTTAGCCATTATTCGGCGGTTAGTGCGAGATTTAAGTTTACCAGTCGAGATTGTCGGCTGTCCTACAGTGCGGGAAGCATCGGGGTTGGCAATGAGTTCTCGCAATCAGTATTTAACCCCAGAACAAAGAGAACGAGCATCATATATATATCGCGGTTTGCAGCACGCTCAAGCAGCTTTTATTGCTGGAAAGCGCGATCGCCAAACTTTATTAACAACTGTAGAGCAAGTACTTGCGCTGGCTAAGGGAGTGGCAGTAGAGTATCTGGAGTTAGTACATCCTGATACGTTACGACCAGTGAACAGAGTAGAGGAAGCAGGCACGATCGCGGTTGCCGCACGAGTAGGAACGACGCGGTTAATCGACAATATAATTTTGCGCGATCGCCAGCCGATTGTCGCCATTGATGGTCCGGCAGGAGTCGGCAAATCAACTGTATCGCGGTCGGTAGCGCGGGAGTTGGGGTTAGTCTACCTCGATACGGGAGCTATGTACCGCGCCTTAACGTGGTTGGTTTTAGAGTCGGGAATTTCAGTTACGGATCGGTGTGCGATCGCGGAATTAGCAAATCGGTGCGAAATTCAACTGGCTGCTAGCCTAGATGCAGCGCAACCCGTAAGAGTTTGGATTAACAATCGCGAAGTGACTTCAGCGATTCGCAGTTTGGAAGTAACGGCAAATGTATCTGCGATCGCGGCAATTCCAGAAGTGCGACACGTTTTAGTCAAGCAACAGCAGCAGTGGGGACAAAAAGGCGGCTTGGTGGCGGAAGGACGAGACATCGGCACGCAGGTTTTTCCCGATGCCGACCTGAAAATTTTCTTGACGGCTTCCGTGCAAGAAAGAGCTAAACGGCGGCAGCAAGACTTTTTAGCTCAGGGACAGCCACAGGTGAGCTTGGAACAACTAGAACGGGATATTGCCGCGCGAGATTGGCAGGATAGCAATCGCGAGGTTGCGCCATTAAAAAAAGCTGCTGGGGCAGTTGAGATTATTACTGATGGCAAGAGTATTACTCAAGTCATTGCAGAAATTGTCTCGCAGTACGACCGAGTTTTTGCGAGAACCGATCAACGCGGCTGAAATTCCACTACATCTCGCCTAATCGTTACGTCATAATCTTCAAAGAAGTTCTGTCCCAATAGTGGATCTCCTTCAGTAATCGAAACTTTTGGTTCGCGAACTATAGCCTTGCCGACACTCATTGAAGCTACCTGTCCAATGGGGAATTCTACTATATCGCCATTGGCAATTTGTGCTTTGTGCGTACCAATTGGAACGACTCCTAACGCTTGTGCCATCTCCGTCGTGATTGTGGTTTGAGAAGCCCCAGTATCTAAAAGCATCTCAAATTTTTGCTGACCGTTAAAAGTTACGTCAATAACTGGTATTCCACTTTCACGACGCTTGATTTTTGCTTGAAATTCGCTAGCGTGAGCCGAATTTTTTTTGGTAGACCGCAAACAGTAGATAAGTCAATCGTCTGTCCGGCAGAGTCAAGCATAAAACATCCATCTGCTTCTTGGGCGATCGCGGTTGTCTGAAATAGAGCTATTCCAGCAAGGGGAAGAAACAGCCTCAGTAATTGTTTCATATATGGTCAAATAGAAATTTTAGATAAAGCTGACAATAAATTTGTCATTGGTCATTTGGTAAAGATGAAGCACAAATGACTGGGTAGCAGCTATTGAACATCACCAAATTTATCCGGTGCGGCTGAATTGTAATTAGCAGTAGCTACTTATAGTTCTAGGAGCGCATCTCTATTTATTAAAATAAGCTTAAAATTTTGGGAATTCTTCCGTGATCCTGCTAGTCGGATTATGAAGATATTACAGATTTATTAAAAGCTGTGGCTTCGGGTTTCACCTATTGAGGCTAAAAGCAGAGGCGATCGCCTCACAGCAACCGCCTCACAGCAACCAGTTATGGGTTACTTCCGACTGCTGCCTGCTGCTTTTAAGCCTATGTCGTGAGAGTGAGAATAAATTAGCCAGAAAGAGAATGAAGAATTAACATCCATAGTTGATAAAATTAAGTATGACGAATTGTCAAACCTGTTTGGAGAAGGTCATGAAACTATTTGCTGCAACTTTGCGGCGCTTGGGTTTAGCTGTTTTAACCATTGTTTTGGTTGCTAGTAGCTTTGCATTCTTTTCTGCCCCTGCCGCTGCTGAAACTTTTCAAGTTAAGTTAGGTACAGATAAAGGGATGCTGGCGTTTGAGCCATCCAAGCTGACTGTAAAGCCAGGGGACACCATTGAGTTTGTAAACAACAAAGTGCCTCCCCACAACGTTGTTTTCGATACAGCTGGCACTCCTAACAAGAGTGCGGATCTGGCAAAATCTCTGTCCCACAAGCAACTACTGATGACCCCAGGTCAATCAGTTTCAACCACTATTCCCGCTGATGCTCCTGCTGGGGACTACACCTTCTACTGCGAACCTCATCGTGGTGCTGGAATGATTGGTAAAGTTACGGTTGCTAGCTAGAAAGATAGCTACATCCTACTGGGAATAACCGAGCCATCTATATATCGTATAACAAGCCAAATGCCTCAGAGAGTCACCACCAATGACTTTCGAGGCATTTAAACTATGAACCGTTCGCAAAATTGTTTAAAGTCGCTCAAAATGAAAAAGAACTTAGCATAAGAACTACAAAAATGACACTGCCACCAGGTCTAAATAGTTCTGGGTTGTTAAGATATTAGCGTACGTATAAGGCGATATTATTTTGACTTTTGACTTTTAACTTTTGACTTTTTCAAAACTGTCTCGACCAATTTTGTCGCCAGCGCTCTACAACAACTTTAGTCTGGGTAAAAAATTCAACTGCATGGTGTCCCTGTCCGTGCAAGTCCCCAAAGAAACTTTCCTTCCAACCGCTAAAGGGAAAAAATGCCATCGGTGCGGCAACACCAATATTAATCCCGATATTACCAACTTCGGCTTCGTAGCGAAATTTTCGTGCAGCTGCACCAGAAGAGGTAAACAGGCAAGCCATGTTACCATACTGACCGCTGTTGATAAACTGAATCGCCGCTTCTATGCTGTCGAGGTGAATCAGTCCTAAAACGGGACCAAAAATTTCAGTACGGGCGATCGCACCTGCTGGATCGATATCTTGTAAAATTGTCGGTTTAATAAAATAACCATCAGGATAATCAGAAATTAGCGATTCTCGACCATCTACTAATGGTTTTGCCCCTGCGGCGATGCCTTGCTCTACTAAGTGCTTAATTCTCGACTGACTTTCAGCTGTAATTACGGGTCCCATCTGTACGCCTGAATCTAAGCCGTAACCGACAACGCGAGAAGTTGCAGCTTGAGCGATCGCCTCTGTAAATGTTTTTCCTGCTTCTCCTACCGTCACCGCTAACGAAGCCGCCAAGCAACGCTGTCCCGCACAACCGAAAGCGCTATCAGCAACAATTCGAGTAGTCATGTCTATGTCTGCATCTGGCAATACGATGATTGGGTTTTTTGCCCCTCCTTGACATTGGGCGCGTTTGCCGTTAGCAGTGGCACGACTGTATACGTATCGAGCCACAGGTGTAGAACCGACAAAACTAATCGCCCGAATCACTGGAGAATCTAAAATCGCATCGACAACTTCTTTTGCACCGTTAACCAAATTGACAACACCCTTTGGTAGTCCCGTTTGTTCTATCAGGTGCATGACTTTTTGCATTGTCAGCGGGACTTTCTCTGAAGGTTTGATGATATATGTATTACCACAGGCGATCGCATAAGGTAAAAACCAAAACGGGATCATTCCCGGGAAATTAAACGGTGCAATAACTGCGGCAACTCCTACAGGTTGGCGGATGACAAATTCGTCAATTCCTTTAGCAATATCTTCCGAGTACTGTCCCTGCATCAAAATTGGGATACCGCAGGCAACTTCCACATTCTCAATTGCTCGACGCATTTCCCCTTTTGACTCTTCTAGAGTCTTGCCACATTCTTGAGTAATTGTCCGAGCGATGTCTTCAAAATTTTCGTCTAATAGAGCTTTGAGTTTAAATAAATATTGGATTCGCTCCGTGGCTGGCGTGCGTCGCCAACTGCTAAAAGCGTTAGCAGCAGCGGTAGCGGCTCGATCTACGTCGGCGGATGTCCCCAAGGGAACTTGAGCGAGTAACTCGGTTGTGGCAGGATTGATGACTTCTAGATATTCATTTGCACTAGAGTCGCACCATTCACCGTTAATGTAGTTTTGGAGAATTGCGGCGGAACTCATAGTCATCACCTGGTTATTAGCTGCGATCGCTAAATCATATTTTACATAAGTAGGGGCGCACAGATGTGCGCCCCTACCCGTGCGCCCCAATGCTTATTTACGATTTAACGTGTTGTCTTAATTATTCTGAAAATGGCGATCGCTTATTTAGCACCCATCTCGACAACGGCACTACGCATAAAATTAAGCCGCTGCTCAAATTCAAGCTGTTTGATTTGCTCTACAAACTCATTTGTTTCTGCGGGTGGTTCGTAATCAGATGGTACGCCAATAATTCTACCGTCTTCCATTCCTTGTGCTAAGCGCAACCAAAGATCTAATTTGCCACTAGAAGCCAAAGCACTGTAGGCACGGCTAAGATCTGTGTCAGCACGATTAACAATATCGCGCTGTGCTTGCAGCTGTTCTTCTTGTGAGAGTGCAACAAATTGATCGAATACTGCTGCTGCGGTATCCTGTGTGGAAGTCTCGTTTGCAGGTGTTAGCTTATCTTTAAGATCGAGATACCCAAACCACAACAATCCAAGTTTGGTATCGGCATCATAACGGTTAAACTGCTCTAGCGATCGCTTTGTACTTTCATCAGTCGCGTAAGTCATAAAACTCTCCGATTGCAATAATTGCTGCTTGCTAGCTGGCGAGGTAAACTTTTGTAACCTCTCTCATAGTTTTAGTGCAGCGATCGCCTCACTTAACCTTGCTAGAGACAGATATGGAGATTTCAACTTACGACAGATGAATTTGTTATTTATCATTTGTGAGTAGCTAGCCACCAGCGTTCATCGCCACTCTTCACTACTTACTTAACTTACTTATTATTTAAGGCAGCGATCGCCAATGCACCCCACCCAGCAATAAAAGCTGCTCCTCCTAGTGGAGTAATTGCACCGACGACCTTAATTCCTGTTAAGCTTAAGGCGTACAAACTGCCGGAAAAAATTAGAATTCCAATCATAAAATTCCAGCCAGCGGCTATTAATGCAGGCTGAGCAAATTCTTCGCCACTGGTTCTAATTAATAAAGCCACGAATAGAAGTGCTAGAGCATGATACATTTGATATCTAGCACCAGTTTCAAAAATTTCTAGCGATCGCTCAGTTAATTTTTCTTTTAGAGCATGAGCGCCAAAGGCTCCTACACCAACAGATAAACCACCAAATATAGCAGCGATCGCCAGAAAGAATTGACCCATCAGCCAATAACCTATATTCCAGACTTTCTTATTATTTCATCTCTTAATTCAAGGACTCGCTGGCTTTATAATTAATTCCGATTTGGAAATCATTTTCGAGTTGCTTCTATTAAACGAGAAAAATAGAAGCGAGTCTTTGTCATTGCCTGACGCTGCACGGAAAAACCGTTTTTTTCTAAAATTTTGATGACTGTTGATGCTGGGTGTAAATAAGCACGGGTAGCTTTACTTGCACCAGGAAAGAAACTACCAACTTTTTTCAGCAAACTAAGCGCAAAAGTTTTTGGGGCAAAGCTCAAAATTATGCGCGTCTGTGCTAAAGAACAAAGATGAGAAATCATTTGCTCTACTTGTTCTTGAGGATAATGGATTAAAACATCAAGACAAATCACAGTATGATAGCGATCGCTTAGTGTTTCTAAATCTTGCACGGTCAGAGTCAGATTCTTGACCAAATCTCCCAATTCTGCTCTAGCTTTGTCTTTGGCTTCTGCTACCATCATTTCTGACAGATCGCTAGCGTACACCCTAGCACCTGCCTGCGCCAGAGGAATGCTGAGGCTACCCACTCCACATCCTGCATCGCAAATAGATATTTCTGACAAATTGCCATCTGCTTGCAACCAACCAATAACAGTATCTACAGTTTGTTGGTGTCCGTTGCGAATATCGAGTTGGACTTTGTTAACGTCATTGGTAATACCATAAATCCGTCGCCAGCGATCGAATCCCGTTGTATTGAAATATTCTTTAACAATCGTTTTATCGTCTGTTGCAGTCATATAGATAGGTTATTATTTTGGTTCACAAACCTTAAATTTATCACTATATGTCACTGCAATCTCTTCCACGTCAGTTCTTTGCTGTCTGGTTTTATCTGCCAGCGTAGGAGTTGATGAAAGGGAGTACCGAGTTGAATTGTGGGAAGATCGATCGCCTGTCGCGGTACGGTGGTGGCAAGTGCGATCGCTGTAGCTACGTCACAAAGATCCCAGCGAACTAGGTTCTGGACTCCTACGAGTAGTGGTAGAGTCGTACCAGTCAAAGTACCATCGAACAGTCTAGCCGTACCGTTTTTCACGTCTATTTGCCGCGTATCCCAAGGATAAACACCGTCTGAAAGCCCCAGAGGTGCTAAGGCATCGCTGACAAGAAAGATTCCTCGTTCGTAACAGCCAGCGCGAAGTAATACTTGAATCATTGTGGGGCAAATATGTTGTCCGTCAGCAATTAATCCACATTTCACTTGAGGATGTACCAAGGCAGCACCTAACAATCCAGGTTCTCTGTGGTGGAGTCCCGGCATGGCATTAAAAGCATGAGTTACCATTGTTGCCCCTAGTTTAAATGCTTGTTCTGCCTGAGTTGCCGTGGCAAGCGAATGCCCGAGGCTGACTGTTATACCGAGAGAACGCAAATAGGTTATGGCTTCGCCCGTGGGATCTAATTCTGGGGCAAGGGTGATAACTTTGACTATACGAGCGTATTCGCCTAAAAGTTGCTGAATGTATGGAATTGTCAGCGTTAATAAATATTCTGCTGGATGAGCGCCGCGCTTTTGTGGGTTTAAAAATGGTCCTTCAAGGTGGACTCCTAAAACTTGGGCAGTTGGTAGAGATGTGGTTTGCCGCTGCATATAGTTAGCAATAACAGCTAGCGATCGCTGTATATCTTCTACAGAAGTCGTCACTAATGTGGGTAAATAAGCATCTATGCCTTGTTGCCACAAGTATTCAGAGATTTTTTGCAGTTTATCGATATCGGTCGGTTGCAAATCTGTAAATGCTAAGCCTAGCGCCCCGTTAATCTGCAAATCGACTCCACCCAAAGATATCCAATCTGCTGCTAAATTGATAATTTGCAAATCGGCAGGCGGAATTTTTTTAATAAATCGATCCATTGGTTCAATTGCGGAAATTTGACCGTGTAGATCGATCCGAATTCCCTGCAATTGCGCGTAACCAGGCACGCGAGCGTTGATAATATCTACTGCATGAGTCATCGAGCGGTCACCCTTATCCAAAAAATCTATCTAAATTCCAGTGCCAATTTAGTTTATAACTAACCCTATCTCTCTATTTCTCGCCAGGTCGAACCAATGCATTCCTCACTCCTCATCCCTCACTCCTCACTCCTCTTATGACTCAACCCCAAATTGGCATTATTATGGGTAGCGACTCCGATCTGCCGACAATGCAAGATGCGATCGCAGTTTGCGAAGAATTTGCTTTAGCCGTAGAAGTGGCGATCGTTTCTGCCCACCGTACCCCAGAACGAATGGTAGAGTATGCCCAATCTGCTCATCAACGCGGACTCAAAGTTATTATTGCTGGTGCTGGTGGTGCTGCCCATTTACCAGGTATGGTTGCTGCTCTCACACCCCTACCCGTGATTGGCGTTCCCGTAGCTAGCCGTCACTTACAGGGGCTAGATTCGCTTTATTCAATCGTGCAAATGCCTGCGGGGATTCCTGTAGCTACAGTGGCGATCGGTAATGCGAAAAATGCTGGCTTGTTAGCCGTACAAATTTTGGCAGCTCATCAACCAGAGTTATTGACAAAGGTACAAAAATATCGTCAAAGCTTGGCAAATACTGTGATGGAAAAGCAAGCAAAGTTAGAACAGATAGGTTATCAAAAATACATAGCTAATTTGTAGTTCACGATCTCCGAGTTTGTGCTGAAAGCATGAATAACAGTCATCTCACCCTGCCTACAAACAACAGGTATCAAATAACAGGTATCGAACAACAGGTAATATTTCGTTCAAAGGAAGATCCTTTTTTTGTTCGCTGCTTTACGTTAAGCCAGATAAGCGATAAATTGAATCCGAGTAGCTCTTAGCTCTGTTCAATACTTATGGCGATCGACAAGGGCTAACTATCAATTGAAACCACGGACATTCTAGTTAAGCGCGAGTGATGTCTATGATGCAAAGGTAAGTGCAACCAAAATGCTTGCTTACCTAAATATACTTAGCGATATGCAATAAAATATACTGAAATTTAAAGGGTTGGACGGAGATGGAGCGATCTGAAGTCAAGTCACTGAGAGCGCATCAGTTCAAGCACTCAGTTTGACTCAATCCCTTTACTGGCAATACTTTTGCCCTAGTTGCATTGTTTGAATTTTCTGGGCTGTATTTTGCTGTATTTAGATTTGTCAGGAAATCTTGATTTAATGTAACTAATGATACAGAATCAAAAATAGAAAAAATACAAAATCTTAATTCTAATACACAACAAGCTAATGGTTTTCACGGGTAAAAGTGTTAACTTCAATCTGCCCCTACTGGTGTATACATACTTTTTTGTAGATTTAAACCTACAGCAATGAGTAGCGCCAAGTTTTGTGGTAGTTAGCTTACAACTGAAAAAACACCACGAGATCGACAGCATCTGGTTATTGAGTTTAAATATAGCCGCTTCTGAATCGAGAATTGGTAGCTAATCAGCCACTTTATAGAGTTTTTGCCCGCTTGAGGATAGTTACAAGTGATGATGTTAAAACTAAGACCCAAAAATAAACGCAGAATAAATAGAAAGCGGCTACCTGCTGCTGGAATGAAGCGTTTATCTCAGCATACATCTCTATTCACGCAGCTAAAGTTAGCGGTGAAGCGATTGTCTCCTTCTTGGCAGGCTTGCATTCCCCTAACAGTAGTTATTGTGCTGGCGTGGGGTTATGCCGCAGTTGCCCAAGATGCCGCACCTGCAAGTCAAGATAAAGTAGCGGAGGAATTACAAAATCTCAAGGTAGGAATAGATACTCTTTGGGTGTGTATTGCTGCTTTTTTAGTGTTTTTTATGAATGCTGGTTTCGGGATGTTGGAAACTGGCTTTTGCCGTCAGAAAAACGCTGTTAACGTCTTGTCAAAAAACCTAATCGTATTTGCCCTTTCTACCGTGGCGTTTTGGGCAATTGGATTTGGTTTAATGTTCGGCGATGGCAATCCCTTCGTTGGTACGACGGGCTGGTTCTTAGCGGGAGCAGATAACAGTCCGGCAACGGCAGATGCATACAAAGGCGTGTTTGGTGCGCTCAACTGGGCAGGAGTACCCTTGCTTGCCAAGTTCTTGTTCCAACTTGTATTCGCTGGTACTGCTGCTACGATTGTTTCGGGTGCTGTAGCGGAACGGATCAAGTTTGTTGACTTCTTAATCTTTAGCGTATTGTTAGTCGGGGTTGCGTACCCAATTACAGGTCACTGGATTTGGGGTGGCGGTTGGTTGGCAAAAGCTGGATTCTGGGACTTTGCTGGTTCCACTGTAGTCCACTCTGTAGGTGGTTGGGCGGCTTTGATGGGTGCGGCGTTCTTAGGACCCAGGATCGGTAAATACCAAAATGGCACTTCAGTCGCCATGCCCGGGCATAACATGAGTATTGCCACTCTAGGCTGTTTAATTCTGTGGTTGGGCTGGTTTGGTTTCAACCCTGGTTCTACGATGGCAGTCAGCCCCAGTATTGCTCATATTGCAGTCACGACTAACCTAGCTGGTTCTATGGGTGGTATCGCTGCTACTATTGTTGCTTGGCTTTACTTAGGTAAACCTGACTTGTCCATGATTATCAACGGGATTCTGGCGGGTTTGGTAGCAATTACTGCTCCTTGTGCTTTTGTTAGCGTGCCTTGGTCGGCGGTAATTGGTCTAATTGCTGGTATCATCGTTGTTTTCTCCGTTACCTTCTTCGACAAAATCAAAATTGATGACCCTGTAGGTGCAACCTCCGTTCACCTTGTCTGCGGTATATTCGGGACTCTGTGCGTAGGTTTATTTGCTGAAGGTCCAGGTGGAGCGCTGAACTTGTATGAAGACGGATTGGGACCTGCGAGAGGATTGCTGCTCGGTGGTGGTTTCTCACAACTATGGGCGCAGTTCATCGGTATCATCACCGTTGGTGGTATGACTGTCCTGTTATCTACTATCTTTTGGCTAGCGCTGAAAGCAACTTTGGGAATTCGCGTGACTGCCGAAGAGGAATTTGAAGGCTTGGATATTGGCGAACATGGTATGGAAGCATACAGTGGCTTTCTCAAAGAAACTGATGTGACTGGGTTTGCTGATACTAGTGCTACTAATATGGGTAAGCGAGCTGGCGATGTATCTAGTAATCCTTACTAGGCTGTTTAACTAAACTTTTTCTAGTTCGTAGCTAGTTAAGTAAAAATAACCTGCTGTCAGTTTCAATCCAATTGAAACTGCTAGCAGGTTTTTTATCGCTCTATCGCAAGGGGGATGACAGCAGGTAAAATGTATTCCTGAACACAGAATCGTGGCTTAGATATTGATGGAATGGTATCCACGCGGCATAGATGAAATTGTTTTACAACTGTTGGAAGTCTAAGGAAAAATCAGTGTTGCAAAAAGTTTCGCTCGCGATCGCCATTGTCTTGGGGCTAATATTCTCACTTGCGGGACAAGCAGTTGCTGCACCAAGTGACGCAACTGCTGCGATCGCCAACGCGCAAACCGCAGCAGATACGGCATTTATGCTGATGTCGGCTGCTTTAGTCTGCTTCTATGCCGTCACTTTTAAAGCAAAGTTGCAATTTGACGATTCCCTCGATACTTTTCCCGTACATGGTGTGGGCGGAACAGTGGGCGCAATTCTCACGGGTATCTTCGCTACTACGGAAGTTAATTCAGCTGGTAAAGATGGTTTGTTACGGGGAAATTTCAACCAGTTTATCGTTCAAATTGTTGCAGTTTTAATTGCTTACGCGATCGCCGCGATCGGGACTTTTATCTTAATGAAAATTTTGGATATTACTGTAGGACTGCGACTCAAACCAGAAGCAGAACTTCAAGGTATGGATATTAGCGAACACGGTGAAGAAGGCTACAATGAAGAGTTTGGCGAACGACTGTCATTTACCGAGCCAAAGTGACAAATTATTCAGAGCGCAGATTGAATCTTTCTCGTGTTTCGATTGAGTTAGCATCACAGTTCAGTCTAGCTTTGCCTGAGCTACTAATAGGGATTTAGTCATGCTATATCCCTGTTTTTTGCTGTACAAAATCTGCACGAACTCAATGAATTGTGCGTTGAAGGGCTGGGAAAATCTTGACAAATCAGATAGCTACCATATTTATACTGATTTATTAGTAACTACTCTATCGGTTTTAGGGAAATTTACTGTTATCGATCTAAATTAGCGTGAAGTAGTCTGAAGAAGTGGACCAGGTTATAAGTTGCCTGAGCCAAAAAGCTCAGGCGATTTCTTCTCGGTTTCTCGCGTAGAAAGATATGTATAATCAAGTTTTCCTGAGAGCCATTCTTGCTATTTCATCGCGCAAACAGTAAGCTGTTCTCTCTGTGAAAACTTTTACTCATTTTAGCCGATCCATATACTGCTTGATATATAAAATTTCAAACTTTACAGAAACATTGAAATTCTATAGCGTTTTCCATGCAGGTGTAATACATGCGTAGGGGCGCACAGCTGTGCGCCCCTACAGATCTATGTACCTCATCCCCTGTCTGACCCAAAAGCGAAATTTCAGCAGGTAGACAGGTATGTTACAATGCTTTGAGGTTGAGTTCGTCTAATGACTCAAAACGATCGCGGGATGTAGCGCAGCTTGGTAGCGCACTTCGTTCGGGACGAAGGGGCCGCTGGTTCGAATCCAGTCATCCCGATTTTATCAATGCTGGTGCGATCGCTAGAATTATTCTGAGATGGTTCAGTTCAACTATTGAATTAACTGCGGATAAATCTGTCGCCAAGCTAATACGGTAAAAACGCTCAACCACAAGAGTAACCACACAACCTGTAAATACCAGAATTGAGGCAAACCCAGCGACCAACGCAGCAGGTCAACTAGTGCTGATAAGGGTAAGATATTAGCAACATAACCCAACACTGGTGGGAGAGTATTGCGCGGGAAGTATGTCCCACAAATGGTAAACATGGGGACAACAAATAAGAAGATCGGCACGTTAATTTGATCGACAGTCCGCACCGTACCCGCAGTAAACAGCCCTAGCGCACCAAATAGCATACTACCCAAGATAATTAAAGGTAGAGCTCCTAGCAGATGCCAACCCGAGTATAGCCCTAAACTCATTGCAACTAGACCGGTCAGTATTCCTGCAATCGAGCCTTTCGTCGTTGCCCACAACCAATCGCCTAAGAAGACTTCAGTAAAACTCAGAGGTGCGGTGAGTAGTGCTTGCCATGTTTTTTGGTAACTCAAACGGATGAAACTACCGAAAGAACCTTCAAAAAAAGATTGAAAGAGTACTCCTACTGCAATCATGCCGGGGGCAATAAATTGTAAGTAGCTAACGGTTTGCCCTTGATAAGTTACATCGCCAATCAGAGGGGTTAAACCGTAGCCGAAGGCAATTAAATAGATTAAAGGCTCGGATAATGGTGGCAAACTGTTAACTAACCAAGTTTTTTGATACACCTTGGCATGACGACGCCAGACAGAATATATACCCCAAGCCGTAACTGAAATCCGTTTCATGCCAGTGCTGTTCCTGTCAGTCGTAAGAAAACATCTTCAAGATTAGTGGGACGACGAATGGGCGGAGTTGGTGTTATGGTATGGATCTGCTGCCAAAATTGGGGATCTGCTGGTAGCCCAAGTAAATAGCTATTGCCAAATGGGTGATACCAAGTACCTGCTTGTTGGGCAAGCTGTTGAATCGTAGATTCAGGAATCCCGATAATTTCCGCCACTTCTAAACCTACTGTACGTTCGATTAACTCTGCGGGCGTGCCGCGATCGAGAATTTTGCCCTGCTGGAGTAACAACAAGCGATCGCACAGCCGTTGCGCTTCATCCATATAATGAGTTGTCAACAGTACCCCACAACCGTTTTGTTTTAATTGCAGTACCAAACGCCAAAAATCTTGTCGTGCATTTGGGTCGAGTCCTGTTGTCGGCTCGTCGAGAAATACGACTTGAGGATGGTTAATCAAAGCGCGTGCTAGCACCAACCGCCGCTTCATCCCACCTGAAAGTTCGTCAACCAGGGAACTGCCACGGTCTTCTAATCCTACCAGAGCCAACAATTCCCCGGCACGTTGACGTGCTGCCGCTCCAGTAATTCTATAGTGGTGGGCGAAATAAGTTAAATTTTCCCAAACTGTAAAGTCAGGGTCGAGATTGTCTTCTTGGGTGACAATTCCCATTTTTGCTCTAGCTGCTCGTCCCTGCAACTGAATTTTATTTTGCCCTAACTGGACGAAGCCGCGATCGGGTCTGACAGAACCATAAAGCATTCTCACAATCGTCGTTTTTCCCGCACCGTTGGGACCGAGCAAGCCTAAAATCTCTCCTGGATTGAGGGTGAAGTTGACTCCCTGTACGACTGGGCGATCGCGATAGGATTTCCACAGGTCGTAGGCTGCGAGCGCTACCGCTTCAGTTTGTGACGATCTAGCAATGCTAGTCATAGATTGTGGTGCTGACTTAGGGCTGTTGTTGGCAGATAGCTCGAACAAATCGTGCTAACTCCTTTGTAATACATTGTAGTATAGCAGGGGATTATTGTATGTCTAGCAGGGAAGATGATTCTAACTAATGGTAGAATTTTCTGTCAGTTGTCAGCAAACAGGAGTCAGGAGTCAGGAGTCAAGAGTCAGGAGTCAGAAGTCGGAATTAGGAATTAAATTCTCCCTCTGCTCGTGCGCTCGTGCGCTCGTGCGCTCCCTGGTAAAATTAGATGGCAAAAAAAGAGAACGTTAGAATCAAAATTCTCGCTACGGGACTTGCGATCGGTTCGTGTATTGTCCCCCTACAAGCACAAGCAAAAACTCCTTTCAGTCAGATCGTCGTGTTTGGCGATAGTCTTTCCGATACGGGGAATACATTTCAAGCTACAGGCATTCCTCCCAGTCCGCCGTACTCTGAAGGACGTTTCTCTAACGGTTCGATCTGGATAGATTATCTGGTAGACAATTTAGGGTTAAGTCGCGATCGCCTTACGAATTACGCTTTTGGCGGAGCCACGACTGGCAAGAATAATACTACTGCCCCACTACCTCCCAACACGCCTCCTTTACCAGGATTGCAGCAGCAGCTAGAGAATTTTAAAGCTCAGCATCCCAAAGCCGATCGCAGAGCGCTTTATGTTATATGGGTGGGAGCAAATGACTATTTAGGAGGTGGAGTCACCGATCCGTTCGTACCAGTTAACAATATTACATCAGCAGTAAGTACTCTCGCAGAGCGCGGGGCAAGACATATTTTAGTAGTAAATTTACCAGATTTGGGGCGCATTCCCGCTACTAGGAATAATCAAGAAATTGCTAACACCCTGAATGCTTTGACTCAATTTCATAACACTGGCTTGGCAGCAACTTTGCAAGTCTTGGATAAGAGAACCAATACTAATATTGTCTCAGTGGACGTGAATTCTCTATTCAGACGAGCGATCGCCAATCCATCTGAGTTTGGGCTTACCAATGTCACCGATACTTGCTTGACTCGAACAAGCGTATGCAGCAATCCTAACGAATATCTCTTCTGGGACAATTTGCACCCCACAACTGGAGTCCATGCATTAGTAGGAGAATTAGCTTTATCTAGCCTCAAATCTGCATCTACTGCTAAATCATCTTCTGAATCATCAACTGCTGGATTAAACGCATTCATGTTGGCTACCCTCGGCACTGCGGCAGGGACTACGGTATCGCTATACAAGAACAAGAGATGAGGAACAATTATCGAAGATCGATGGAGTTAATCGCTCAGCCCTTGTTACTGTAGAGGCATTGCAGATAACATCTCTACACCTCATTCTCATTCATCCTTCGTGTCTAACTACGATCGCCTATTTACCACTATCGAAGAATTAGTCATGCATCACTCTCCCAGTGGAGTTGAGACAGAGATTAATCAATTCTTGCTCGATCGCTTCTCTGCTTTGGGAGTAGAAGTGTGGCTAGATCGTGCCGATAATATTATTGCCAAAATTCCTGGGCGAGATCCTCAAGGTGCGATCGCGATTACTGCCCACAAAGATGAAATTGGCGCAATTGTCAAGAGTGTGGGCGATGATGGGTGCGTAGAAGTTAGAAAACTAGGCGGTGCTTTCCCTTGGGTATATGGCGAAGGAGTCGTGGATCTGCTGGGAGACAACGAAACTATTAGCGGCATTCTCAGCTTTGGTTCTCGCCACGTTTCCCACGAGTCGCCCCAAAAAGTGCAGCAGGAAGATACGCCTGTAAGATGGGAAGATGCCTGGATTGAAACTATGCGTACTCCTGAAGAACTCGCAGCTGCGGGAGTTCGTGCGGGTACGCGGATGGTAATTGGCAAGCATCGCAAGCGTCCGATCGGATTAAAAGACCATATTGCCAGCTACACTTTAGATAACAAAGCTTCCGTTGCGATCTTGCTGGCTTTAGCTGAGAGAATTAAACAACCAGCAGTAGATATCTATTTGGTAGCTTCTGCAAAAGAAGAAGTGGGAGCAATTGGGGCGCTATATTTCACGCAGCAGCAACGCTTGGATGGATTAATCGCCTTAGAAATCTGCCCTCTCTCTTCAGAGTATCCAATTCAGTCTGGGGAAGCGCCCGTAATTTTGTCTCAAGATGGTTATGGAATTTACGATGAAGGTTTGAACCAACAACTGCGTCATGCAGCAGAAGCAAAGAATGTTCCCTTGCAGTTAGCAACCCTCAGCGGGTTTGGCAGCGACGCTTCAATCGCCATGAAATTCGGACACGTTGCGCGTGCTGCGTGTTTGGCATTTCCAACCCAAAACACTCACGGATATGAAATTGCTCATTTAGGAGCGATCGCTAACTGTATTGAAATTCTCCAATGTTTTTGTGAAACACAATTTGATAGTTAGTCATTTGTCATTTGTGAGTCGTTAGTAACCTTTTACTCCAATACATTTCAGTTAAAAGCGATCGATCCTCGAAGATCCCCCCAGCCCCCCTTGGAAAAGGGGGAAACAAAGCCCCCCTTGTTAAGGGGGGTTGGGGGGATCGAGTCCGATCTGAACTGTATTGCCTTTTACTCCCGACTCTCGACTCCCGTACGGGCGGGTTTGGAAACCCGCCCGTACCGACTCCCGAATTACTTATTCAACCATTTTTCCGCCTTCTGACTGTCTACAGGTTGAGAAAATAAATATCCTTGCCCTAAATCGCAGCCAAGCTGTTGTAGTTTTTCTAACTGCAATTGGGTTTCTATGCCTTCTGCTACTGCATCTATGCCCAAACTGCGTGCTAGTGTAACGATTGTCTGGACGATTTCAGTGTGACGACTAGATTCGAGATGGTTGACAAAAGAGCGATCGATTTTCAGCGTATCAATGGGTAGATCGTGCAGGCGACTTAGAGAAGAATAACCCGTACCGAAATCATCGATACACAGTTGAACTCCTAAAGCTTGAAGACGTTCTAGTAACTGTGGGGCTAAGTCTGCTGTTTCTAACAAGCAGCTTTCGGTAATTTCAAGTTTCAAACATTCTCCTGGCAGTTGAGTTGTCTGTAAAATTTGCTCGATCCGTTCGGCTGCATCTGCTTGTTTGAGTTGTTGCACTGACAAATTAACGTTGACTGCAAGGCTATGATATTTAGGAAATCGTTCGCGCCAAGTTTGTAATTGCAGACAGGCTTGCTGCAATACCCACCAACCCAAAGAATCGATCAATCCAGTTTCTTCTGCAACTGGAATGAATTCTGTTGGTGCGATCCAACCTTGCTGGGGATGATACCAGCGGATCAAAGCTTCAAATCCAGTCAGACAGCCGCTAGAAAGTTGAATAATTGGTTGGTAATGTAAAGATAATTCTTGTTGGGCGATCGCCCGTCGTAAATCGCTTTCTAATTGCAAACGGGCGATCGCGCGGGCTTGCATTGCGGGGGCAAAGATTTGATATCGTCCTTTATGTTGCTCTTTTGCATGATACATGGCTGCATCCGCATCTCTGAGAACATCGCTTGCTCGTTCGTAATTCATCGTGCTGAACGTGATGCCAATACTCGCGCTGGTAAAAACTTCATATTCCAGCAGTCGATACGGTTGTTTTAAGCGTGCTTGAATTCTGTCTGCTACCACAGTTGCTTCTTCAAGATCGCGAATGTTTTCTAGTAGAATTACAAATTCATCGCCTCCGAGTCGCGCTACTGTATCTGAGGCACGTAAAGTAAGTTTTAACCTACTAGCAACACTTTTAATTAACTCATCTCCTACCAAATGCCCTAAACTATCATTCACAACTTTAAAACGGTCTAGGTCGATAAACAGTAAAGCATAGAGATAATCTGGATAGCGTTTGTGCATTTCGATCGCTTGTTCTAAACGCTCGATCAACCAAGCACGATTGGGTAAATCGGTGAGGGGATCGTGAAAGGCATCATGCAGTAGTTGTTCTTGAACTTGTACGAGACGATCTTGAGCGATTTGCAGTTCTTTTAATGATTTTTCTAATTGACTAGCTTTTTCTCGTTCTTTCAGTTCCGATCGCTGTAAGTCTTGGTACAGTTGGGCATTTTTTAAGGAAATTGCCGCTTGAGAACAGAGCAATCGCAAAATTTCTAAGCGATCGCTCGTAAATGCACCTGTGGCAAGATTATTTTCTAAATAGAAAATGCCTACGAGTTGATTTTGATTCAAAATAGGGGCGCACAATACTGATTTGGGTTTATGCGATTGAACGTAAGGATCGCGGGCAAAATTGTAACTATCAATAGTGTTTTGTAGCACGACATCAAGTTTATGCTCGGCTACATAGTTAATTAAAGAAATTGGTAGCAGATCGCTTGTCACTGCCATAGGAAATGAGAGCGTTTGCTCAGATGATGCGACAGATATAGCTGCTTCTATAACTAGCTTTTGATCTCGAATCAATAATAAAAAGCCTAACTCCGCGCCTGCATTCTCGATTGCAGTTTGCATTATTTTATGAATTAAGTCCTGAAAAACAATTTCGCCAGAAACGATCTGTGCGGCTTTAATAAATGTATTTAAATCGAGTAAGCGATCGGATGTATGAATATTAATGTTATGGCTTGCAGTGAATTTATGAGACTGATTTGCCAAAGTAAATAATAATCGAGCATATTTGGTATCTAAAGCCTTTACTTTAGCTATTGCACCCCAGACTAGATAACAAGATCTAGCATTTAAAAGATGAATGCGAGCAATCGTGTCTTTACCTAATTCTAAATAGAATTTAGCTGCTAGTTCGTTTGCTAATGCTTCTTCTTGTAAGTATGCATTTTTTTGAGCTAAAGTAATGGCGCGATCGTAGTTATCTATTGCTTGGTTACAATTGCCAAGAACTCGATTTCTCTCAGCTTCAACTAAATAATACTTATGCAAATAATTCATTGGTGCAGAATTTGCCCATTTTTGCATTTGCCTTTGATTCATCTTGACAAGTTTTAAAATACGCTTTTTTTGCCAAATTGAAGTAGAGCTATATGTGGATATTAAAGTTAAAGAATGATAAAAATTAAAAATAGGTAAAGATAGAGAAGCAATAACACCATCTGTATATTTTTTTGCTTGCAATGCATTTTCAGCAGCGCGCTCGTATGCCTCGAATAGATAATTGAGTACAAGTTTCTGACAATATAAGTGAAATAAAGCAGTTTTATGATTCACTGCTAATAGTAATGACAGCATCTTTTTTTCGTCGTAGTACTTGCCTCTAAAAAAACACGGATTTTCTGTTGTCTCCAACAAGTTTGCGACAGATTGTCTATAGAGTTGCAATAAATGCGAGGCTGTCTCTTGTTTGAGGCGATCGCTTGCTTGTAAATATGTTTCCATTTCTTGGGCGAGTGCTGTCAATTCCTTGCCGACAAAATAGGAATGATAGCAGTAAATAAACCCGCAATAGGCAGCAAATTCAATGTCGCCAGTATCTAATCCACTTTGATAAGCTTCTATGAGGGATGGTAAGCCTTCTCTAACATGTTCCTTCCAGTGTCGAATAAAATTATTAAACACCATGAAGGTTCTAGCTTTTAATTCCTTTGCCTGAAACTTTTCTAATAGGTCTAAAGCAAGTTTACCAAATTGATAGCCAGCATCAATATTCCCCAATATGCCACATAACATCACACCGTAACTGGCATAACCATAAGCAGACATTGCTGTATTACCATATTTTAGTGATAGATTGACTCCAGCAAATGCTAATAAGGGAGCGAATTGTGGCGCAGCATTGTATGTAGGCGAACCAGCAATTCCCATAATTTTCATAGCTGCTAATGTATGGGGATTGCTCATAGATGGTAGATTAATTAGTGCCTCAATGTGTTTATGACATAAGCTAAATTTGGTGGCGATCGCCGCTAGTAAAATCTTAAATTTACTCGCTCGGTGAGGTAAATTAACTCCTAAAAGCCGCAAGGCGTATATTGCTATGCTGACAGCTGCAAGTGGTTTTCCTTGGGCAACATGAGCGAGAATTTTAATTTCATAGACTTTAACTTTATCTAATAAATTTTTTGCTTGTTGTAGTACGATATCTGTATAATTTTCTGTTGAGGTAAATTTGCCACACAAATATGCTGCTGCCGCTGCTTCTAAAAATAAAGCAAGTGAAAGCTCGTATTGTCGTTGCCAGCTTTTTTCCTCAATAAGTTTGATACCCAAACTTGCATAACTCAATGCTGACTCATAGGCAATGGATTCTTTAGCTTTTTTGGCAGCAGTTAAGTTTAGTGCTGCTAATTCATCTTTTTCAGTTTGGTTCTGTAACAAAGAGATACTAAAATTCAGATGATTGACAATATCAAAAATTTTTTCTTCTTGCTTGTCTGCTAGAGTATTTTGTAGTAGGGTTCGACCAACTATTTGATGTAAAGTTTGTTTTGTACCTTCTGGAATCGACGAATAGGCGGCTTGTTGAATGCGATCGTGAGCGAATTTATATCTTACTGTTAATATTCGTGTTGGAGAAATACCTAACTCAATTGCCGTGCGATCGTTGCCAATAGGGATAATTAAACTAGCAGCGATCGCTGGTTGTAGAAGTGCCACTATGACTTCAGCAGGTTTTGTCATACAGCCAACTAAAGTAGATAACTCAAACGAACTACCAATACATGCTGCTAGTTTTAAAATTTGTTGTGTATTGTTATCGAGCTTTTGAATTTTCTTAACGAGAAGCTCGGTAAGATTATTATGAGTTGCTTGAGCTAGTTGAATTTCTGTTAAATTCCAGTACCAAATTTGTCTCGCTCGTTCAAATTTTAATAAGTCTTCTGCTTCTAAATAAGCGATAAACTCACTAATAAAAAATGGATTACCGCGAGTTGTCTCTAAAATCAGTTTTGCTAAAGGTTCTGTCACCTCGCGATCGCACTTAAGAGTTTCCAAAAGTAGCTGATTAATCTGAGATATATTAAGAGGTGTTAAAGAGATATAATGAATTGTGACTCCAAATTTAGTTAACTCTTCTAAACTCAAGCTGAGAGGATGAAAAACATTAACTTCATTGTCTCGATATGCCCCAATCAAAAATAAATACTGCTTTCCTTCCGCGACTAAAATCTGAATTAATTGTAGAGTAGCTCTATCTACCCATTGAAGATCGTCTAAAAAAATTATGAGTGGATGTTCTGCCTGGGCAAATACTTGAATCAACTTCTGAAATACTAATTTAAACCGATGCTCTGCTGTTGTTGAATTTAAAGTTGCGATCGCTGAGTGTTGACCTAAAAGCAATGATAAATCGGGAACAACATCGATCAGAACGCCGATATTCTCTCCGCAAGTAGTGAGAATGCAATCTCGCCACTTTGCTAATCGATCTGAGTCTTCTAATAAGAGTTGTCGAACTAATTCTTGCAGTGCTTTAATTAAGCCAAAATAAGGAATATGCCGTTGATATTGCTCGTATTTTCCTTGAACAAAATATCCTTTTTTTTGAGTAACTAGTTTAAAAGTTTCCTGTACGAGAGATGATTTGCCAATTCCAGCATATCCACGAACTAAGACTAATTCGGGTTTGAATTGGTAATTGGTAATTGGTATCTCTTGTCCTCCTTGTCTTCTTTGTCCTTCTTCACAGACTCTCCCAAAAGCCGCTAATAGAATCTTAATCTCTCGTTCTCTACCGTAAAGCTTTTGGGGAATTTGTAGTTTGTCGGAAACATCTTCTTTGCCTAATTCAAATTCTGTAACAGTATGATTATTCTCTAATTGCTGCCAACAATTTTTTAAGTCCGCTCTGATTCCCCAGGCACTTTGGTAACGTGCTTCAGCGGTTTTTGCCAATAGTTTTATAACAATTTTTGAAAGAGCTAGAGGGATACTAGGATCGATTTGGTGAGGCGGAATTGGCTGCTTAGCAAGGTGACAATGAATGAGTTCTAAAGGATCGTCAGTATCAAATGGTAGTTGGTGGGTGAGTAATTGATAGAAAGTTGCTCCTAAAGAATAAAAATCTGTTCGATAATCAACATTGCGGTTCATTCTGCCAGTTTGTTCTGGAGATATGTAATTCAGAGTTCCTTCTAAAATACTAGGATGACTAAAATTAGGAGTTTCTTTAGATAAAACAGTAGCAACTCCAAAGTCAGTAATTTTGAGTTGCTTGGTAGCAGAATTAAAAACTATATTAGCCGGACTAATATCTTTATGAATTATATTTGCCGCATGAATTTGGCATAAACTCTCTACTATGAGAATAGCAATTTCAAGAAAATTTTTAAGACCGATCTTTTTAGCTTTACTGAGAATTTCTAAAGACTCACCGCCAAAATCTTCTAAAGTAATTAATACAGTGTTTTGGAAATTTTCTAAACTGTAAGCTTTTACGACTCCAGATAAATTTAAAGAATGGGTAATCTCATATTCTTGCTTGTACCGAATCAGCTCTTCTAAACTAGGTTGCTCTGCTTTTAAAATTTTCAGAATAATTGGTTGACGATCGCGGATTCGCCACGCTCGATAAACTACCGAGCGATCGCTTTCGTAAATTTTATTAATAATCTCATAGCTAGAAATAGCGATCGTACTCACTTTTGGTTAACCAAGTGTATTTTCAATAACATAGAAAAAAATTGCTATGGGCAATTTTTTGAAGTAAGTTCATAATGAACTTCAAACAAGTTTGCACTAATTAACATTTTGTGCATAAGATTTGGTGGCTAGCAAGAGTTGACACCAAACCGATTATATTTTGGCGTGCGAAAGCGCTCGGTGTCAGCGATCGCTACAATGTTTTTATTTCATCAGCAAATAGCAAGACGAGGAATAGGCAATGATTCCAGGTGAAACGATCGTCCAGTCAGGGGAAATTGAATTAAATGCAGGTCGTCCCACAACTGTTTTACGAGTAGCAAATACAGGCGATCGCCCGATCCAAGTTGGTTCTCATTATCATTTTTTTGAAGTCAATCCTGCCTTAGAATTCGATCGAGAACGGGCAAAAGGGATGCGCTTAGATATTCCCGCAGGTACGGCTGTCCGGTTTGAACCAGGAGACGAACGGGAAGTTACCATTATCCCCTTAGCTGGAACTAGACATGTCTATGGCTTCAACAGTAGTGTCAATGGAGCGCTAGACGGATAGTTTTCGTGGAATTTGTGAAACCTATATAAAATTTTTCTCGATATTTTCTGTATCTGTATGGTTCAATCTCCTATAGACTCTGACAAGGAATATCTATGAGCTATCGCATGGATCGCCGTGCCTACGCCGAAACCTTCGGTCCCACAACAGGCGATCGCATCCGTCTCGCCGATACAGAATTATTTATCGAAGTCGAACGAGACTTTACCACCTACGGTGATGAAGTCAAGTTTGGTGGTGGTAAAGTCATCCGCGATGGGATGGGACAATCTCCCATTGCTAATGCTGATGGTGCTGTCGATTTAGTCATTACCAACGCTTTAATCCTCGATTGGTGGGGGATTGTCAAAGCCGATATCGGAATTAAAGACGGTAAGATTTACAAAATTGGCAAAGCTGGCAATCCTTACATTCAAGACAACGTAGATATTATCATCGGTCCTGGTACGGAAGTCTTAGCAGGAGAAGGCGCAATCGTCACGGCTGGTGGGATCGACAGTCACATTCACTTTATCTGTCCCCAGCAAATTGAAACGGCGATCGCCTCTGGTGTGACAACTATGATTGGTGGAGGTACGGGACCCACTACAGGTACGAATGCCACAACCTGTACCCCTGGACCCTGGAACATTTACCGGATGTTGCAAGCCGCCGATGCCTTTCCCGTCAATTTAGGTTTTCTCGGTAAGGGTAACAGCAGTCAACCCCAAGGCTTAGTCGAACAGATTGCAGCTGGGGCAATGGGTTTGAAATTGCACGAAGATTGGGGAACGACTCCCGCCGCGATCGATACTTGTTTGGATGTCGCCGACCGACATGATGTCCAAGTCGCGATTCACACCGATACCCTCAACGAAGCTGGGTTTGTTGAAACTACCATCGGTGCTTTTAAAGGACGGGCGATTCATACATACCATACAGAAGGGGCTGGCGGCGGTCACGCCCCAGATATTATTAAAGTTTGCGGTGAAGCCAACGTTTTACCATCTTCTACCAATCCTACGCGCCCTTATACGCTCAATACCCTGGATGAACACTTAGATATGTTGATGGTGTGCCATCACCTCGATCCAAGTATTGCCGAAGATGTCGCCTTTGCCGAGTCGCGCATTCGTCGAGAAACGATCGCCGCAGAAGATATTTTGCACGATTTAGGGGCATTCAGCATGATTTCCTCCGACTCTCAAGCGATGGGAAGAGTAGGGGAAGTGATTATCCGTACTTGGCAGACGGCACATAAAATGAAAGTGCAAAGGGGGCATTTATCTTCTCCCGATGGGGGATCTATAGAAAATGACAATTTCCGCGCCAAAAGGTACGTTGCCAAGTACACGATCAACCCCGCTATTACCCACGGTATTGCTAATTATGTCGGTTCTGTGGAAGTGGGGAAACTTGCCGATTTGTGTCTCTGGCGACCGGCATTTTTTGGCGTGAAACCGGAAATTGTGCTGAAAGGCGGATTAATTGCTTGGTCGCAAATGGGTGATGCTAACGCTAGTATTCCCACTCCCCAACCAGTTCACATGCGTCCCATGTTTGCTAGTTTTGGCGGTGCGATCGCGGCAACATCCTTGACTTTTGTTTCTCAAATTGCCCTAGAACAAGAAATTCCTTCTCGGTTAGGTTTACAAAAACCTGCTGTGGCTGTCTCACAAACCCGTCAAATCGGTAAGCAGGATTTAAAATTAAACGATGCCCTACCTCGCATCGAAGTCGATCCTGAAACCTACGAAGTTAGGGCAGATGGAGAGCTTCTCACTTGCGAACCAGCTACAATCTTACCAATGGCACAAAGATATTTTTTGTTTTAAATGGTTGTTAGCTGTTGGTTATAGACGCTGGTACTATCGCTGATGCTGACTATTTCAGATTGTTATCTATCTGCCGAAGCGAACTTTTTGCCTCAATTGCTCGCTCGGCAGGTGAATTTGCTACCGCGATCGAACATTGCCAAAAAATGTAACGATCTGTAGTTGGAGAAACATTCTCTCTTGGGTAAGAGGTTAATTTTGGAACGACAAGGAAGAATGATACCAACGAATAGATATTTAGAAAATATTAAAATCTTAATTTATTGAGCAGCGTGCGGATTTCATGACTATCCCATCCTCCAAAGCCGACCGAATTCTCGTGGTTGACGACTCTCCCGATAATGTGTTCCTAATTCAAACGATTTTGGAGGAAGAAGGATACACCATTACTACGGCAGAAGACGGTCCCACTGCAATAGCAGAAGTTGAAAAATCACCGCCTCATCTCGTTCTGCTTGATGTGATGATGCCAGGAATGGATGGGTTTGAGGTGACTCAGCGCCTCCGGCAAAATGCCAAACTACCTTTCATTCCAATTTTACTGATTACTGCTTACGACCAACCTAGTGTGGCTAAAGGTTTGGATACGGGTGCAGACGATTTTATCCGCAAGCCTGTCGAAGTCGAAGAACTTTTGGCAAGAGTGCGATCGCTACTACGGTTGAAGCACAGCGTAGACGAACGGGATGAAATTGCCCGTCAAAGAGAAGATTTTGTCTCTCGTTTAACGCACGACCTTCGGACTCCCCTTGTTGCTGCCGACCGAATGCTCGTACTTCTCGCGCAAGGGGCGTTAGGAGAACTATCGCCACCGATCCATGAAGCGATCGCAACGATGATTCGTAGCAATCAGAATCTGCTGCAAATGGTCAATACGCTGTTGGAAGTCTATCGTTTTGAGGCTGGGCGCAAGACCTTGGCATTCTTTCCAGTAGACTTGCAAAATTTGCTAGAAGATATCGTAAAAGAACTATCTCCTCTGGCACAAGATAAAGGTGTATCGCTCCAGTTACAACAACAGCAGCCAATTCCATCTGTGCAAGTTTCTGGCGATCGCTTGGAATTGCATCGTCTCTTTACTAATCTGGTGGGCAACGCCCTTAAATTTACCGATAAAGGTTCCGTTACCGTTTGCGTGTCTACCAATCCTGACTCTTATTTACAAGTAGACGTGATCGATACGGGTTCCGGTATTTCCTTTGAAGATAGAGAGACTTTGTTTCAACGATTCCGTCAAGGTAGCCATAGGCGTTCCGGTAGCGGCTTAGGACTGTATTTATCACGCCGCATTGTCGAAGCCCATCAAGGTACGCTACAAGTTGATTCCGAACTTGGAAAAGGTAGTACTTTTAGGGTGAGCCTACCTGTGATGAAGTAGATTCGCTTGTTGTTTGTCATTCGTCATTTGTCATTTGCAAGGGCGATCGCTCACATTGAGCTAGACTTTTCTGCAATTGATTTTATGAGAAGCGATCGCTGTTGCGACTTGTTTTAAAAACCTAATTGTAGTAAAGTAGTTTAGTTCAATAATGGAAATATAAGCGCAATTTAAAAAAGCAAGTATATTCCCATTATGAAGTAAATTATATCAATATTGTATGTGCTATTGCAAGCACTTCACTATCAAAGTGTAGTGAAATAATTAAAAAATATGAATTACTCCGAGCTGCTACGCCAACAAAGAGAATTTTTTCAAACTGGTAAAACGCGATCGATAGACTTTCGGCTTGCCCAGCTAAAAATCCTCAAACAGGCGATAGTTGAGTACGAAATTGCTATTAACGAGGCATTACAAGCAGATCTCCATAAACCAGTTGTTGAAATATACTTAACAGAAATTACCGTAGTCAAGAAAGAGATCGACTACGCCATCAAACATCTAAAAAGTTGGATAAAACCCCATAAAGCTGCCGTTCCGCTTGAACAACTACCTGGTGCTGGCAAAATCTATCCAGAACCGCTAGGAATTGTTTTAATTATTAGTCCGTGGAATTATCCATTGCAGTTAGCTATTACTCCACTCGTGGGGGCGATCGCAGCGGGCAACTGTACGATTATTAAACCATCAGAAATCGCTACTCACGCTGCTGCGGTCTTAGCTAAAATGTTACAAAAATATTTTGATTCCACATATATTTCAGTGGTGGAAGGCGGAGTCGAGACTAGCCAAAAACTATTAACAGAAAAATTTGACCATATATTTTTTACTGGTGGTACAAACGTAGGTAGAATTGTGATGGAAGCGGCAGCCAAGCACTTAACTCCAGTTGTCTTAGAACTAGGTGGTAAAAGTCCTTGTATTGTCGATACTGACATCAATCTTGAGTATGCTGCCAAGCGAATTACTTGGGGAAAATTTATTAATGCTGGACAAAGTTGTATTGCCCCCGACTATCTTTTAGTCCCGGAAGCAATTAAACAACAATTTATCGAGAAAATTCAAAAATGCATCGCTGAATTTTACGGCGCGCAACCCGCGAATAGCCCCGATTATGGCAGAATTATCGATCGCAAACAATTCGATCGCTTAGTTGCCTTGCTAGCGGATGGCAAGATAGTTTTTGGGGGAGAAACAGATGCCGAGTCACGCTATATTGCACCCACTGTCATTGAGTTAGCTTCCCTAGACGTGCCAGCAATGCAGTCAGAAATTTTTGGTCCCATTTTACCAGTCGTGACTTACCAACATATATCTGAGGCGATCGCGATCGTTAATCAAGGATCGAAACCGTTGGCTTTATACCTCTTTTCTCGTGACAGAAACCTGCAAAAGCGCGTTCTAGCAGAAACTTCCTCTGGTAGCGCCTGCATCAACGACACCGTATTGCAATTTGTCGTTCCCACACTACCCTTTGGTGGAGTGGGTAGTAGTGGCATGGGAAAATATCACGGCAAGGCTAGTTTTGACATATTTTCGCACTACAAGAGCGTACTGTATCGTTCTCTGGCGATCGAGATTAATTTACGCTATCCTCCCTATCGCGGCAAGTTACCCTTACTTAAGCGCATTTTAGGTTAGCTGTGAAACGATCGAACTTTACACAGACTTAATACACCTGTTGCGTTAAGATGGCAAATTTCCTACTAGAATTTTTACAAACCGACTTGTTTGAGATAGGCTAAAATACACACCGTCTATCTAGCTTTTAATCGCTGAGGGGATAGCACCCACATAATAATTGTAAATAGTGGTAAAACGGCGGCGATCGCCGATTGACATAGCTACACTCAAAGCAAACTTACTCAATATCAGCAACTCCAAGGAGGAACTGCCTTTGTCTCGTCGCTACCTATTTTCCTCAGAATCAGTCACTGAAGGTCATCCTGATAAGATCTGCGATCAAATTTCCGACACTATCTTAGATGCACTACTGGCGCAAGACCCCACCAGCCGAGTCGCAGCAGAAGTAGTCGTTAACACTGGATTAGTCTTAATTACTGGTGAAATTACTAGCAAAGCTCAAGTTAATTATGTCAATTTAGCTAGACAAAAAATTGCTGAAATTGGCTACACCGATGCTGTCAATGGCTTTTGTTCCAATAGCTGTTCCGTACTAGTTGCCCTAGACGAACAATCGGCTGATATTGCTCAAGGCGTTGATACAGCGCACGAAACTCGCGAAAAATCTAGTGAAGAAATATTTGATTCTACGGGTGCGGGCGACCAGGGGATCATGTTTGGTTTCGCTTGTAACGAAACCCCCGAATTGATGCCTTTGCCTATCAGCCTTGCCCATCGAATTTCTCGCCGTCTAGCCGCAGTACGGAAAACTGGTCAACTGGCGTACTTGCGTCCTGATGGCAAAACTCAAGTTACAATTGCCTATGAAGACGGACGACCTGTAGGAATTGATACGATTTTAATCTCGACTCAGCACGCACCGACGATTGGCGACATCACCGACGAGAAAGCAGTGCAAGCCAAGATTAGAGAAGACCTCTGGTCAGCGGTTGTAGAGCCAGTCTTTGCCGATATTGAGGTCAAACCAGACGCACAAACTCGCTTTTTAGTCAACCCCACAGGCAAGTTTGTCATTGGCGGTCCCCAAGGTGATTCTGGCTTAACTGGACGTAAAATTATTGTCGATACCTACGGTGGATACTCACGGCATGGTGGCGGTGCTTTTTCTGGTAAAGACCCCACTAAAGTAGACCGCAGTGCGGCTTATGCTTGCCGCTACGTGGCAAAAAATATTGTTGCTGCTGGGTTAGCTGACAAGTGCGAAGTACAACTGAGTTATGCGATCGGTGTAGCGCGACCCGTTAGCATTTTAGTAGAAACATTCGGCACTGGCAAAATTGACGAAGACCGTTTGCTGGAGTTAGTCCAACAGAATTTTGAACTCCGTCCAGCTGGTATTATCCACGCCTTCAACTTGCGTAACCTACCAGCTGAAAGAGGTGGTCGCTTCTATCAAGATGTTGCTGCCTACGGTCATTTGGGACGAAATGACTTAGACTTGCCTTGGGAAAAAACCGACAAAGCAGACATCTTAAAGCAAGCATTAAATCAACCTGTTTCAGCGACAGTTTAACCAAACATAGGTAGTTCTTCAAGTAGAGACATTGATTTAATGTCTCTACTTTTTTTGTACCTACACATATCAGTAGGAGCGCACATCTGTGCGCTCCTACCTGGGGATATTGCATTATTTCCCCCTTTCTAAGGGGGTTAGGGGGATCTAATATTGAGGCACAGAAGGATCGACTTCCTGACTCCAGGCAGTAATTCCACCCTTTACATTCGTCCCTTCAATCCCAGCTTGCTTCAAAATACCCAAAGCCTTAGCCGATCGCATTCCTGCTTTACAATGAGCAATTAACCGATGACCGTTGAGTATCTCTTTTACCTTCTCCACACCTTCCCCATTCTCAATATCTGGCAAAGGCACTAATACCGAACCGGGAATTTTCGCAATTTCATACTCGTGCGGGTTACGCACATCTAGCAGCACGAAATCATCAGCACCACTATCGAGTAACTGCTTCAATTCCTGTACCGTCATTTCTTGAATATTCATCTGCTGTTTTGCCTCCTCTGCTTTCGCTTGGGGAATCCCACAGAATTGTTCGTAATCTACTAACTTTTCAATTACCGGACGCACGGGATTGGGACGCAACTTCAACTCGCGGAACTTCATATCGAGGGCATTGTATAACAACAAACGCCCGCTCAAAGTCGTTCCTTTACCCAAAATGATTTTGACAGTTTCTGTTGCTTGAATTGTGCCAATGATGCCACACAGCACTCCCAGTACTCCACCTTCAGCGCAGGAAGGAACCATCCCAGGTGGTGGGGGTTCGGGATATAAATCGCGGTAGTTAGGACCACCCTGATAGTTAAATACAGTCGCTTGTCCTTCAAATCGGAAAATAGAACCGTAAACATTCGGTTTATCTAACAACACGCAAGCATCGTTTACCAAATACCGCGTAGGGAAATTGTCAGTTCCATCAGCGACGATATCGTATGGTTTGAGGATTTCCAGCGCATTTTCCGAACTCAAGCGCGTTTCATAAAGGTCAACCTGGCAATGAGGATTAATCTCTAGAATTCGCTCTTTAGCAGATTCAATCTTCGGTTTCCCAACCCAAGATGTGCCGTGAATCACCTGACGTTGTAAATTGGAGCGATCGACGATATCAAAATCGACAATCCCGATGCGTCCGATCCCAGCTGCCGCTAAGTATAACAACAGGGGCGCACCTAAACCTCCCGTACCGATACACAGTACGCTGGCGGCTTTCAAACGCTTTTGTCCTTCCAGTCCGACTTCTGGCAAAATCAGGTGACGGGAAAAACGTTCGTATTCTTCTTGTGAGAGTTGGATTTCATCCAAATTGGGATTGAGCATAACAGTTTGATGGAAAGGAGCGGATTAACATCGTCTCCGGTTGATTACCATCATGAGGGGGTGATGGGGAGATGGAATCTATCTTGAATACAGACAGACCCTACATCGTATCTTAAATGGAAAAACACTAGATACGATCGCGATACAATTCTTAAATTTTGGTGCTTAAATTTGCGATCGCTAAATTAATCTTTCTACGACAATCTCTTCTGGTTGGAACTGATGGTTATCGTCAAGGCTCCAACTCAATACGTCTCTAGCCTTGCCTTGGAGAACTGAAACAATGATATACGAATAGGCTTGCCACCCACAGAGGCGATCGAATTCTGATGGAATTGCGGGATGGTCGGGGTGGGAATGATAAATCCCAATAATATCAAGTTGGCGATCGCGTGCCTCTTTTTGCACTTTCAACATCACTTCTGGGGCGATCGTGTAGTAAGTATTCTTCTGCGTGCCTAAATTCAGATTTGGATCGATCGCTTGAAAATCTGCGGCAGCTGTTGGATTCCAATCATTTTCAGTTGCGATCGCCTCTACTAAAATTTTGTCATCCTGACTCAACTTACCCAGCAATAAGCCACAGCACTCATGTGGATAAGTACTTTCTGCGTGGCTGCAAATCAGCCGCAAATGTTCGACTGTTAACCTAATACTCACAAGCTTTAAATTGACTTAAACTTTCTCTTGCAGTGCATCCAACACGGCATCATATATATCGCTACTACTAGCAATAATGCCCCGATTATTGAGCATCTTAGCATTAGCAGCAAACTCCAAAGGCTTACCGTACATATCTGAAACACGACCGCCAGCCTCTTCTAAAACGATTGCTCCTGCGGCATGATCCCAAATATTTTCGCGGTAATCGGGATATTCTGCCCAAGGCAGTCGTAAATAAAGAGCAGCTTCACCCCTAGCAACTACGGCATATTTCGCCATGCTATCGATCGAGAGTGGCTCGGGAGCCATGCCAACTGCTTGCGCGATCGCTCGTTGTAAAGGCAAATTACCATGTCTTGACTCTACACTCTCCGTCGAACGGAAATTGTGTTTGTTCGCAGTTCTCGCCCCTAAAATTGGCTGAGAAACCCCACTTTTTAAAGCGATTTGAGTTGTTCCCTGTCCCCTCACAGCTACAAATAAAACTCCTCGTTCGCCTTGTGGCTGATTCAAGTCTAGTGGTAATGCTGGACAACCCATCACCCCTAGCTTGACTTCTCCATCCTCAATCAAAGCGAGAGCGATCGCATATTGATCGCCGCGTAAAAATCCTTTTGTCCCGTCAATCGGATCTAGAGTCCAAAAGCGACCGCCTACTTGACCGTTACCGCGATCGATCCACTCCAAGACAGTCTCAGCAGATGTTTCTGGAATATGTACCCGCACGTAAGATGCGATTTGTTCCAGTTGCTCAGACATATGCGGTTGGCGCAGCAACTTTGCATCTTCTTCCCCTACAACTGCATCTTGAGGAAAATCTGCCGCGATCGCTTGACAGATAATTGCCTGAGCGCCTAAATCTGCAATTGTGACTGGACTAAAATCTGGTTTTTCTATTGCAGCAACCAGGCAATCGTTTTGAATTTGCGTGCAGAGTTTGATTGCTCCGATTACAGATGCGATCGCCACCTGTTTTTCTAATTCGTATGCCATCAGCTACTTCCTCAGACATAGCATCCAGGCTGGATTATGACACATAGCTAGAAAGAGTGGTAGAGGCGCACGGCTGTGAACCCTTACGACAAACTCGTTAACTTAACTCTTTACAATCGGTTGCGAGTCTATATGAAATTTGACAATCTTCCACTGACAAAAGAGATGTGCGACGATCGAATCCACTGCCAACAAATTCTCAAAAGGACGGATTACTGGTGAAGGGTAAGCGTCAAGCTTGGTTTATGACTTTATTCAGTCTATGTATGGCGATCGTCTTGCTACTACACCTACCGCTACAAGTAGCATCTCAGCCTCACCCTGTAGAAACTGAAGTGCGGGGAGTGTGGTTGACCAATGTTGACAGCGATGTTTTGTTTTCCCGCGATCGCTTGAGCAAAGCTTTACAACGATTGGCAAAATTAAACTTCAACACGGTTTATCCTACCGTTTGGAATCGCGGCTATACTCTCTATCCCAGCTCTGTAGCAGAACGTACAATTGGGAGGTCGCTCGATCCCAATCCGAAGTTGAAAGGAAGAGATGTTTTAGCCGAAATTGTCCAACAGAGTCACCAGCAAGGACTGAGCGTTATTCCCTGGTTTGAATTTGGGTTAAAAGCACCCGCCAATTCCGACCTCATCCGCCGTCATCCAGACTGGATTACCTATCGCCGCAACTCCCGCCGAATTTCTAAAGGAAATAAATATAACCAAGTTTGGCTTAATCCCTTTCATCCAATGGTGCAACGATTTATCGTCAACTTAGTTGCCGAGATTGTCTTGAAGTACGACATAGACGGTATCCAAATCGACGATCACTTCAGTTTGCCTATTGACTTAGGCTATGACACGTTTACTACCCGACTCTACCAGCGGGAAAATGGCGGTAAGAAGCCGCCTGCCAATCCTCGTCATCCGCAGTGGATGCGCTGGCGTGCTAACAAAATTACGCAGTTAATGACCCAAATTTATCAAGCGGTCAAAACTCGCAGACCTGACTGTCTCGTGACTCTAGCGCCAAATGCTCACGAATACGCTTATAACACGTCTCTACAAGATTGGCGTACTTGGGAAAAAAAGGGTTTGGTAGAGGAAGTCGTCTTACAAGTCTATCGAGATGATTTGAAAACTTTCGTTAAAGAAATAGAGCATCCAGAAATCAAAGCAGTCCGTAGCCGTATTCCTGTCAGTATAGGTATATTGGCAGGTTTGAAAAAGCGTCCTATTCCTATGAAGCGGATTGAACAGCAGGTTCAAGCAGTCCGTAATCGAGGATTTGCAGGAGTATCTTTCTTCTTCTACGAAAGTTTGGGCGATCGCGATTCTGCTTTCCGGTCCATGTTTCCTAACACTGTAGCGCGACCGCAAATCTCCCACGGTTGGGCAGGGACTACTCAGGGAGTCAAGCAGTAATGTTTAAGAATTCTTCAAACCGGTGTGGGAAGGGAATTGGGGGGAAGTCAAAATTTTTTTCACCAAAAGGGTTGACACATTTGGTGGAGATTAGATAGATTAATAAAGCGCCGGAGGAGAGAGGGACGCGAAGCGACCTTCCCAAGGGCGACCGAACCTAGAAAAGAGTATAGTTTGAAAGCGCCAACAAGCACAAGAGGTTGGTGTCGAATTAAGAGAAGATAATTGAGTTAAGGAAAAAAACGGAGAGTTTGATCCTGGCTCAGGATGAACGCTGGCGGTATGCTTAACACATGCAAGTCGAACGGAGCTTTTCGGAGCTTAGTGGCGGACGGGTGAGTAACGCGTGAGAATCTGCCTTTTGGACCGGGACAACTGCTGGAAACGGCAGCTAAGACCGGATGTGCCCTTGGGTGAAATATTCATAGCCAAAAGAGGAGCTCGCGACCGATTAGCTAGTTGGTGGGGTAAGAGCCTACCAAGGCTGCGATCGGTAGCCGGTTTGAGAGGACGACCGGCCACACTGGGACTGAGACACGGCCCAGACTCCTACGGGAGGCAGCAGTGGGGAATTTTCCGCAATGGGCGAAAGCCTGACGGAGCAATACCGCGTGAGGGAGGAAGGCTCTTGGGTCGTAAACCTCTTTTCTCAGGGAAGAAGCAATGACGGTACCTGAGGAATCAGCATCGGCTAACTCCGTGCCAGCAGCCGCGGTAATACGGAGGATGCAAGCGTTATCCGGAATGATTGGGCGTAAAGCGTCCGCAGGTGGCACATCAAGTCTGCTGTCAAAGCCCCCAGCTTAACTGGGAAGAGGCGGTGGAAACTGGTGAGCTAGAGAGCAATAGGGGTAGAGGGAATTCCCGGTGTAGCGGTGAAATGCGTAGAGATCGGGAAGAACACCAGTGGCGAAAGCGCTCTACTAGGTTGCAACTGACACTGAGGGACGAAAGCTAGGGGAGCGAATGGGATTAGATACCCCAGTAGTCCTAGCCGTAAACGATGGATACTAGGCGTTTCTCGTATCGACCCGAGGAGTGCCGGAGCCAACGCGTTAAGTATCCCGCCTGGGGAGTACGCACGCAAGTGTGAAACTCAAAGGAATTGACGGGGGCCCGCACAAGCGGTGGAGTATGTGGTTTAATTCGATGCAACGCGAAGAACCTTACCAGGGCTTGACATGTCTGGAACCCGTGGGAAACTATGGGGTGCCGAAAGGAGCCAGAACACAGGTGGTGCATGGCTGTCGTCAGCTCGTGTCGTGAGATGTTGGGTTAAGTCCCGCAACGAGCGCAACCCTCGTGTTTAGTTGCCATCATTCAGTTGGGCACTCTAGACAGACTGCCGGTGACAAACCGGAGGAAGGTGGGGATGACGTCAAGTCAGCATGCCCCTTACGTCCTGGGCGACACACGTACTACAATGCTACGGACAACGGGAAGCCAACCAGCGATGGGGAGCAAAGCCCAGCAAACCGTAGCTCAGTTCAGATCGCAGGCTGCAACTCGCCTGCGTGAAGGCGGAATCGCTAGTAATCGCCGGTCAGCCATACGGCGGTGAATACGTTCCCGGGCCTTGTACACACCGCCCGTCACACCATGGAAGTTGGCCACGCCCGAAGTCATTACTCTAACCATTCGTGGAGGAGGATGCCGAAGGCAGGGCTGATGACTGGGGTGAAGTCGTAACAAGGTAGCCGTACCGGAAGGTGTGGCTGGATCACCTCCTTTACAGGGAGACCAACTTCAGTAACCAGTAGAGAGTGACCGGTGCCGATTGTATCGGCAAAGGCACTAACACCAAGCTGGAAACTGAGGACATCCCGAGGTCGGACGACACTGACAAAACAGCTCGAGTGCAGCAACGCTTTCAAACTAGAACTGGTTCGGTAGGAGCGGTACCACCAGTAGGGGCTATTAGCTCAGGTGGTTAGAGCGCACCCCTGATAAGGGTGAGGTCCCTGGTTCGAGTCCAGGATGGCCCACCTCAAAGAACTGAGAATTTCCAGTTCGAGATTCAAAAAAATTGAAACAAGCAATTGGTCAAGTCAAATCCAGTGGGATGTGATAGACTAGTCAAGTTGAGTAAAATTCAGCACTGTCTGCGAGTGGAGACAACTGCTGGAAATTCTCCAGCGAGCACCTTGAAAACTGCATAGAGATAAGAGAAATAGTCAGGTAGAAAACCAAGTATTTGCGAAATAACTGGTCAAGCGAAATACAGCTGACGGTGGATACCTAGACACGCAGAGGCGAAGAAGGACGTGGCGACCGACGAAAAGCTTCGGGGAGCTGGCAGCAAGCACTGAGCCGAAGATATCCGAATGGGGCAACCCCCTTGTACAGCCTGTTGAATCCATAGACAGGTATGAGCCAACCCAGCCAACTGAAACATCTTAGTAGCTGGAGGAAAAGAAATCAAACGAGATTCTCCCAGTAGTGGTGAGCGAAAGGAGAACAGCCTAAACCAGAGTACAAGTATTCTGGGGTAGTGGGACAGCGAGATGGAAGCACTAGACTAGACGAAACGATTGACAAATCGTACCAAAGAGGGTGATAGTCCCGTAGTCGAAAGTTGAAGTGCTACTAGCTGAATCCCGAGTAGCTAGGGACACGGGAAATCCCTAGTGAATCAGCCGAGACCACTCGGTAAGGCTAAATACTACTGCGTGAGCGATAGAGCAACAGTACCGCGAGGGAAAGGTGAAAAGAACCCCGATAAGGGGAGTGAAATAGAACATGAAACCGTCAGTTGACAAGCAGTGGAAGGATGATTCAACGTCCGACCGCGTGCCTGTTGAAGAATGAGCCGGCGAGTTATAGTCACTGGTATGGCGAATAGCCACAGCGAAAGCGAGTCTGAAGTGGGCGAATTATCAGTGTATATAGACCCGAACCTGGGTGATCTAACCATGGCCAGGATGAAGCTTGGGTAACACCAAGTGGAGGTCCGCACCGACCGATGTTGAAAAATCGGCGGATGAGCTGTGGGTAGGGGTGAAATGCCAATCGAACCCAGAGCTAGCTGGTTCTCCCCGAAATGTGTTGAGGCGCAGCGGTAAGTGATAATTGCTGGGGGTAAAGCACTGTTTCGGTGCGGGCGGCCTCAAGCTGTACCAAATCGAGACAAACTCAGAATACCAGCAACAATCTTACTAGTGAGACGGTGGGGGATAAGCTTCATCGTCAAGAGGGAAACAGCCCAGACCGCCAGCTAAGGTCCCCAAATCAAAGTTAAGTGGCAAAGGAGGTGGGAGTGCACAGACAACCAGGAGGTTTGCCTAGAAGCAGCCATCCTTGAAAGAGTGCGTAATAGCTCACTGGTCAAGCGCTCCTGCGCCGAAAATGAACGGGACTAAACTTTGTACCGAAGCTGCGGACTTGTAGCGATACAAGTGGTAGGGGAGCGTTCTGCGATAGGGTGAAGCACTAGCGGCAAGCAGGTGTGGACGAAGCAGAAGTGAGAATGTCGGCTTGAGTAGCGCAAATATTGGTGAGAATCCAATACCCCGAAACCCTAAGGGTTCCTCCACAAGGCTCGTCCGTGGAGGGTTAGTCAGGACCTAAGGCGAGGCCGAACGGCGTAGTCGATGGACAACGGGCGAACAATCCCGTACTGAAGATTAGTTGTGCAGAGGGACGGAGAAGGCACGCACCAGCCAGATGTTGGTTACTGGCGCAATTAACCGAGGCATCGAGAAGCGGCGAAAACGCTTCGAGCTGGGGTTAAGAGACCGAGGGTCTACGGACCCGAAGTGGTAGCGGTCAAGCTTCCAAGAAAAGCTCTAAACACGTTAACTAATCGTCACCTGTACCCAAAACCGACACAGGTAGGGAGGTAGAGAATACTAAGGGGCGCGAGATAACTCTCTCTAAGGAACTCGGCAACATGGCCCCGTAACTTCGGAAGAAGGGGTGCCTACGCAAGTAGGTCGCAGTGAAGAGATCCAGGCGACTGTTTACCAAAAACACAGGTCTCCGCAAAGTCAATAGACGAGGTATGGGGGCTGACGCCTGCCCAGTGCCGGAAGGTTAAGGAAGTCGGTCAGGGCCTTGAGCCTAAAGCTGGCGACCGAAGCCCCGGTGAACGGCGGCCGTAACTATAACGGTCCTAAGGTAGCGAAATTCCTTGTCGGGTAAGTTCCGACCCGCACGAAAGGCGTAACGATCTGGATGGTGTCTCAGAGAGAGACTCGGCGAAATAGGAATGTCTGTGAAGATACGGACTACCTGCACCTGGACAGAAAGACCCTATGAAGCTTTACTGTAGCCTGGAATGGTGTTCGGGCTTTGCTTGCGCAGAATAGGTGGGAGGCAATGATTCACTCCTTGTGGGGAGTGAGGAGCCGCAATGTGAGATACCACTCTGGCGAGGCTAGAATTCTAACCCGCGACCGTTATCCGGTCGGGGAACAGTTTCAGGTGGGCAGTTTGACTGGGGCGGTCGCCTCCTAAAGTGTAACGGAGGCGCGCAAAGGTTCCCTCAGGCTGGTTGGAAATCAGCCGCAGAGTGTAAAGGCAAAAGGGAGCTTGACTGCAAGAGTGACAACTCGCGCAGGGTGGAAACACGGCCTTAGTGATCCGACGGTAGTGAGTGGAAGCGCCGTCGCTCAACGGATAAAAGTTACTCTAGGGATAACAGGCTGATCTCCCCCAAGAGTCCACATCGACGGGGAGGTTTGGCACCTCGATGTCGGCTCATCGCAACCTGGGGCGGAAGTACGTCCCAAGGGTTGGGCTGTTCGCCCATTAAAGCGGTACGTGAGCTGGGTTCAGAACGTCGTGAGACAGTTCGGTCCATATCCGGTGCAGGCGTTAGAGTATTGCGAGGAGCCTTCCTTAGTACGAGAGGACCGGGAAGGACGAACCGCTGGTGTACCAGTTATCGTGCCAACGGTAAACGCTGGGTAGCCAAGTTCGGAGCGGATAACCGCTGAAAGCATCTAAGTGGGAAGCCCACCTCCAGATGAGTACTCTCATGAATTAAATTCAGTAAGGTCACCCACAGAACATGGGTTGATAGGTCAGTGGTGGAAGCGTGGTAACACGTGCAGCCGACTGATACTAACAGACCGAGGGCTTGACCACAACCAAATCATTGGCGGACTTGACAATTTTCTCTTTCTATGCAGTCTTCAGGGTGAACTCCACCCGACAGCTTTCCTGGTGCGCATGGCGTTGTGGACCCACTCTGATTCCATCCCGAACTCAGGTGTGAAACGCGACTGCGGCGACGATACTCTGGGGGTCGCCCCACGGGACAATAGCTCCGCGCCAGGTCGATTTTTCAATCGAAGCCTCTCTAGGAATAGAGGGGCTTTTTTATGACACACATCGCAAAGTCTTGTTTTAGTTAAACTTACATAATAAGGTACAGAAAGGTACAGGGTAAATTTTTTCAAAAGATAGAGTTAATGCAGAGCAAGCAAAATTTGATAGCTCTCAGAAAGGCACAGTTTCAGCAGCGCCTCTTACTTAATCATCAGTTGATTGAAATAGTCAAGCATACAGACAGCCACGCTTTTTTGACAAATCCAGCTGCTCACAATGTTTATCTATACTTGACGAACTACGTCCGAGTTTGTTCTGAAGCTTGGTTTAAAACTAAGTTAACAACTTTGCGCGTACTAGATTGGGGATGCGGTAAAGGTCACATTTCTTTTTTACTACGTGAAATGGGTGCTATGGTAACTAGTTGTGATGTGACTAGTGGTGCAGCATTTGGTCAGGATGCGCCTATTATCGATCGCGCATCCATATCAGTCGTCTCTTTAGAACATCCCTATTTACTTCCCTTCAATGATGCTAGCTTTGATGTCGTCCTGAGTTTTGGTGTTCTCGAACACGTTTCAAACGATCTTGCGTCTTTACATGAAATTCGGCGAGTGCTTAGTCCACAAGGCTTATTCTTCTGTTTCTTCTTGCCCTACTACTTATCTTGGACTCAACGGCTAGCACATTTACGAGGAGACTTTTATCACGATCGCTTGTATAGTAAAAAATTGGTAAAACATCTCCTCACCCAGAGTCAGTTTCAGCTCATCGATCTCTGGCATAGACAAATTCTACCTAAAAATCGTATTTCCTACGTTAACCATCATAGTTTTGAAAGCTTAGATCGGTGGCTAACTGAAAATACTTTTCTCAAATACATTGCTACTAATATTGAGTTTGTAGCTTTCAAAAATTAAACTCAGTTCATATGGAAGATATATATATTTCAACCATGTGTTAACCGTAGACTCAGATTTACTTAACACTCATTGCTAACATACGCTGTAGTGGCTTCAAGGCAGCCGTGACGATCTCTTCTGATAATTTAATTTCTGGACTGCGGTTCTTCATTGCTAAATAAAGCTTTTCTAAAGTATTCAGACGCATATAAGGGCATTCATTACAATTACAATTATTATTCATGGGTGGTGCAGGAATAAAGTTTTTGTGGGAAGCTTCTTTCCGCATTTGATGAATAATGCCTGGTTCAGTGGCAACGATAAAAGAACTCGCGGTACTCTTTTGACAAAATTTTAACAAAGCTGTTGTAGAACCAACATAATCTGCATGACGCAAGATAGGAGGTTCGCATTCAGGGTGAGCTAAAACTTCCGCTGCTGGATGCTGAATTTTTAATTGAACGAGTTTCTTTTCTGAAAATGTTTCATGAACGATACAGCTACCTTGCCACAGCAACATATTTCGACCAGTTTGTTGCATGACATATCGCCCTAAATTGCGGTCTGGAGCAAAAATAATTGGTCGATTTAGAGGGATTTGGCGTACAATCTGCACCGCATTAGAACTGGTACAAATAATATCGCTCATCGCCTTAATTTCGGCAGTACAGTTAATATAAGAAATGACTAAGTGGTCTGGATGTGCTGCTTTGAAAGCGGCAAACTCTTGAGAAGGACAGCTATCTGCCAAAGAACAACCTGCTGCTAAATCTGGCAAAAGTACGAGTTTATTAGGATTGAGAATTTTGGCTGTTTCTGCCATGAAGTGAACGCCAGCAAAGACAATAACTTCAGCATCAGTCTTCGCAGCTTGTTGAGCCAATCCTAATGAGTCGCCAATATAATCAGCAATGTCTTGAATGTCTGGTTCTTGATAGTAGTGTGCCAAAATTACAGCGTTCAGCTCTTGTTTTAAAGCTTGAATTGCTGCAAACAAGTCTACAGGTATTTCACGGGCTGGATTATTTTGGACGATCGCAGTTGTAAACACAATTCAAATAGATAAAACTTACAATTTCTGGTCTTCTTGCAATTATAGTATTTTTTACCAAAACTGGGTGATGGTAGAGGCAAAATCTTTCCTAACACCTAACGGTAGTGCCAAAAGCCGTCATGCTTTTCTATGCTGGATAAAGAAGATCGGGAATGAAGCATGACCAGTCAAAGCAAACAGGATGAAACAACCGTCATTGCAGTAGTCGGTGATATTCACGACCAATGGGAAGCAGCAGATGGCATAATATTGCAAAAACTAGGCATCGACCTTGCTTTATTTGTAGGTGACTACGGCAATGAATCAGTAGATGTAGTCAAAGCGATCGCCGATCTCGACATTCCTAAAGCAGCAGTGTTTGGCAACCACGACGCTTGGTATACCGCTACTGCGTGGGGTCGCCAGAAGTGTCCTTACGATCGAAAAAAAGAAGACTGGGTGCAAGAACAAATAGACTTATTAGGAGAAGCCCATGTTGGTTATGGCAAACTAGACTTTCCTAAACTAAACTTAACTGTTGTTGGTAGCCGTCCGTTTACTTGGGGTGGTTCGAGCTGGAAAAACGAAGACTTCTATCAAGAAAGATTTGGCGTAGCAAGCTTTGAGGAGTCTACCGCACGCATTATAGCAGCAGCTCGTAGCGCCACCTACGATACCGTCATTTTTCTCGGACATAACGGACCATCAGGATTAGGAGATTGCCCTGAAGACCCTTGTGGCAAGGACTGGCAACCCTTGGGGGGTGACTTTGGCGATCCAGATTTGACAGAGGCGATCGCGCAAACTCGTGCCGCAGGAAAACAGATTCCTTTGGTCACATTTGGTCATATGCACCATAAACTACGCCACACCCAAAAGTACTTGCGTAAGCCAGTTCATGTTGCCCGCGAAACAGTTTACCTCAATGCTGCTAGCGTACCTAGAATCGTTGAAAATGGCAGCGATCGCCAGCGCAATTTTTCCTTAGTCTATCTCCAATCTGGGATAGTATCTCAAGTGTCTCTCGTTTGGGTAGATCGAGATGATCAAATAGCATCAGAGCAAATCCTTTATCAGCAACAAAGTCAGCTCGTGCAGCCTGCATAGAAAATAGAATGTGCTATCATTTATTAGCTTTTAGATCTAGCTAACAGCTAGTAGCTAAATTGGAGAGGTGGCAGAGTGGTCGATTGCGTTCGACTTGAAATCGAATGTTCCGAAAGGAACCGTGAGTTCGAATCTCACCCTCTCCGTTAATCATTTTCACGTTCTGCCAGTTCTAACCAACGTTCGGTTGCCGTGTCGATTGCTTGCACTAATTGAGCTAACTGCTCGGATAACTGCTGCATTTCGGTAAAATCGCTAGGAGGGTTGTTGTAGAAAATCTTTTCTAGCTCTTCCTTTTGCGTTTCCATCTCGGGAATTTGAGTTTCTAGCGTTTCATATTCCCGTTTTTCTTTGAAAGATAGCTTGCGCGATTTGGCTGCGGGAATCGTAGGGGCGCACAGCTGCGCGCCCGTACCGGAGTCGGGAATCGGGAGTGAATTTCGACTTTCAGCTTTTGGCTTTTGACTCTCAACTTTTGACTTTTCTTCCTCTTCAGCTTGCTTGTATTCCAAATACACTGAGTAGTTGCCTGGATATTGACGCAGATTGCCACCAGATTCGATCGCAAAAATAGTCTCCACCGCGCGATCGAGAAAATAGCGATCGTGGGAAACAACGATCGCGCAACCGTTAAAGTCTTCTAGATACTCTTCTAATACCGCTAGCGTTTGTACATCTAAATCGTTTGTCGGTTCGTCTAAAATCAACACGTTAGGCGCACTCATCAGCACGCGTAACAAAAACAACCGCCGCTTTTCTCCGCCAGACAGCATGTGGATGGGTGCATATTGCTGGTTGGGGGGAAACAGAAACCGTTCCAACATTTGGGAAGCCGTAATGATGCTTCCATCGGCTGTTTTAACCAACTCTGCTACATCTTTGAGATATTCGATAACTCGCTGATTTTCATTCAGCGTCAAATCTTCAGAATGTTGGTCGAAATAACCAATATGAATTGTGGAACCAATTTCCACCGTACCGGAATCGGGCTGCACTCGTCCGGTAATAATATCCATCAGCGTCGATTTTCCCGCGCCGTTACTGCCAATAATGCCAATGCGGTCTTCGGGATTGAATGTATATGTAAAGTCTTTGATGAGAAGGCGATCGCCGTAGGATTTGCTAATATTTTCTAACTCAATTACCTTTTTCCCAATCCGCCGCCCTGGAGTAGAAATTTCTACCTTACCCTGCACTTGCTTAAATTCCCGCGCCTGCATCTCGTAGATGCGATCGATTCTGGCTTTTTGCTTAGTGCTACGGGCTTTTGGACCTCGTTTCAACCATTCCAACTCTCGCCGTAGCACTCCGGCGTGTTTGTGCTGACTGCTGACGGCTGATTCTTCTGCTTCTGCCTTTTTTTCCAGATAATAAGCATAGTTACCGGAATAAGTATAAAGGTCACCGCGATCGATCTCGATAATGCGATTTGTGACCCGATCCAAAAAGTAGCGATCGTGAGTGATGAGTAACAGCGCACCGCGAAACCGAGTTAGATAACTCTGCAACCACTCAACAGACAGTGCATCTAAATGGTTTGTCGGTTCGTCCATCAACAACACATCTGGTTCCGACAGTAAAGCTGCTGCTAGCGCGATTCGCTTGCGATAGCCCCCAGAAAGATTGCTGATTTTGGCATCAAAATCTTCAATTCCTAACTTGCTAAGAATGACTTTAGCATTAGTTTCTACTTCCCATGCTCCCAATGCTTCAATCTGCTGGGAAACCTTCGACAAACGCGCCATGAGTTTATCGAGATCGCCCTGTCCGTGCGCGAGTTTGTCGGAAATTTCTTCGTATTCCCGCACTAGCGCCATCTGTTCGCCACCATCGGCAAACACTTGTTCTAAGACAGTATGATTCTCATCTAAATTTGGCTGTTGGGGTAGGTAGACAATTTTAGCTCCCGAATTTACCCAAATTTCACCGCTATCTATTGGTTCCAGTCCGGCGATCGCCTTGAGTAATGTTGATTTACCAGAACCATTCACCCCAATTAGCCCGACTTTATCGCCTTCATCCAGGCTAAAGCTAGCATCTTTCAAAATTTCCTTGATGCCAAAGTCTTTTTTAACCGATCGCAGCGTGAAAATAGTCATGGGTTATAGGTAAGCTACCAATTACCTAGTCTAACGTTGATGCGTAGGGGCGGGTTTTGACCAAAGATTGCTGGTTGGGGCGATCGATCTGTCTGCTAAACCCGCCCGTACAAAAGTCAAAACAATTATTTTCAGTGAGTCGAGACAAACCAATCGATTAATTTACGAGCAATACTCAACTTTGGGGGAATTTGAGGTAAATTATGCTTGTTAAACCAACCAGCATCCACTAGTTCTTCTGGTTCGATCGCAATTTCACCACTAGCATAGGTGGCTGTAAACCCAATCATCAGAGAATTGGGAAAGGGCCAAGGTTGGGAACCAAAATAGCGAATGTCTTTCACTTCAATCCCGACTTCTTCGCGCACTTCTCGCACTACAGTTTCCTCTAGCGATTCCCCTGGTTCGACAAATCCAGCTAATATACTGTACATCTTGGGTGGAAATCTGTGAGCGCGAGCTAATAATAATTCCTCACCGCGAGAGATGAGGACGATAACCGCAGGTGAGAGGCGGGGATAATTGACTAAGCCGCAGTTAGGACAGCGTTTCGCCCGTTCGTGGGATAATTGGGTGGTAGGAGTGGCGCAGTAGCCGCAGTATTGATGGGTGCGATTCCATTCGACAATTTGAATCGCACGACCGCTCAGGATGAATAAATCTTCGTCCAACGTGCCGTATAATTCCCGCAGCCCTTGTAATGTCATGCCTGTGGGTGTAGATATATCTTTGGGGAGTTCGGCACAGTAGCAGGGGCGATCGCCTAATGTACCGAGAAATTGCGTCCGTATAGGAATTAAGCCAATCTCTTCTAGACTAGTGAGTTGGGGGATTTGATTCGCTGTTCCTTCTTGATGTACTAGTAGTTTTTTACCTACAAAGGCAAACCACCAAGCGGGTACGGATTGTTCTACGGGTGGAGTAATGCCAGGAGTAAAGATATGATGCATTGTTAAGCTTTGGGGTCAAAGATTCGATTTTAGGTCACGCATCAGCCATAGGCGTTAGCGATAGCGAAGGCGAAGCCGTTAGCGTAGCGTTAGGCGCAGAGGCGCAAAGAAGAGCGCAAAAGTTAGCATTGTAGGAGCTGAATTTAATGTGAGGAGATGGTGCAACGCAAACCTACCACGGCAGAAATTCAAGCGGCATACGGGCGCACGGTTCCAGATATTATTGCTCCAAATTTAAATGTTTTGTTTTGCGGGATTAATCCTAGTCTCTATAGTGCTGCTGTCGGACATCACTTTGCCCGCCCAGGAAATCGCTTTTGGCGATCGCTTCACGCTGCGGGTTACACAGAACGGATACTGTCACCGTTTGAAGACCGGGATCTGTTACAGTTTGGTTATGGTTTGACAAATATCGTCGATCGCGCCACGGCTAGGGCAGATGAGTTAAAAGCTGAAGAATTGATCTTCGGTCAACAACAGTTAGCAGTCAAGATCGAACAATATCAACCGCGATTTTTAGCTATTTTGGGTATCAGTGCCTATCGGACAGCATTTTATCAGCCCAAAGCTATCATGGGAAGACAAGCTGAGTTATCGTCCGGCACAACGATTTGGGTATTACCTAACCCCAGTGGGTTAAACGCTCATTATCAAATAGCAGATCTTACGCGGGTGTATCGAGAATTGCTGCTGGCGGTGAAGGATTGAGCGCGTCTTGAGTGAGTACCTCGATCGCTGTCTTTAACCAATCAATATAAGTCTGTTCTTTGCGGATTGCTAGTTCTAATACCAGTCGTTGCATCAACTGTTCGCGGTTGTGTATAGGATTGCTCAACGTTGGTAGTTCTATTTGTTCGCATTCAGCCAACTTGTCACGTCGTGCTGCTAGCTGTCGTTCTAATAAGTGAATCGTAGCTTCATTTGACAGATGTGCGGCGAAAAATAATTGAATTGGTAGTGGATCTCTTACTGTTGGTATGGGTTGAGGGCTTTGTAGCCACTGAGTTAATTCGGCTTTTCCTGCTTCAGTGACGCTGTAAACTTTACGGTTGGGGCGATCGCACTGAATTTCAACCTTATAGGTAATCCATCCTTGCTCGACTAGTTTATCAAGGGTTCGATAAATTTGTGCCTGATCCGCAGACCATAAGTAAGTCATGCAGCGATCGAAGCAGCTCGTTTTCAAGTCATACCCTGTCCTTTTTGCTTGTAGGAGGAAGCCCAATATTGCGTGTGCTAATGACATACGGTTTTCTGTATATAAGGTAGTAAATTCCCCATCTTTTACTACCGATCTAATCTTATGTTACTATACGATAAGTCATATATAAGAGGCATCAATTATGATGCTGATAACGACTTACCACGACAAAGAGCGCTGACACAAAGACGCAAGGCTCGGACGCAGAACGTTGAGGAGACGGGTAGATGGAACTGTGTTAACGATAAAGTGCTAACAATAAAAGAGTCGCGATCGCCTGCCCATCAAATCTAAGTTGCGATTCGTACGTATATTGTCAAAAGCCGTTAACTGTTAAACTCCATCTGTAATAAATACCGCAGCAGCAAAAATTTCAACGATTAAAGACTATCGTAACGGGAGGATGGATTCCATTGACTTCTCACAAATTGCTACAACGAATACATCGACATCAATATCTGCGCGATCTGCGTAATAAATTGCTCTATTTACACCGTATATTGTTAGATACCGAACGCATTGCTTACGAACAAGTTAGCGGGCGAGTATCGAGTGGAGAACTGTTGCAATTAGCGATCGATCGCGAACAATTTGCTTGGCTACATCGCATCTCTGAATTAATCGTGCAAATTGATGAAATGTTGCAAGCAGATGAGCCAGTTACGCCAGGTATTATCAAAGAGTTGACTGCTTACACTCGCACGCTATTAACACCATCTGAAACAGGCGATGAATTTGCTAGAAGATACTACAAAGCCTTTCAGCAAGAACCGGCTGTTGTGTTAGCACATGCAGAAGTAACGCAGTTGCTAAATAGTCATTAGTCATTGGTCATTTGAAGATTTTGAGGGGCTGGCATCTTGCCAGTCCTTTAATTTAGTCTCAAATAAAAGTAGTTAATAGTGATACCAATTCTATTTATGCTTGCACTAAATCGGTCGCTCATAGCCCCCCTTGTTAAGGGGGGTTGGGGGGATCTTCCGTGGCGCAGTCAGATCAAAATGGTATGAATAGAAATAGTAGTTTATCTAGGTTAACTCTGCTTGATATTGAGAAAAAAGACTAGCAGAAAATAAGAGTCTAAAGCCTTCATCATGATGAGGAATATCTTTAACCAAGATCTTGAGCATTTCAAATACACTGCTCACACAAGGTTTCTTGACTTTTGACTTTTAACTTGTGTCATAAAAGGCGATCGCACGCTAAAATGTGAAACTGTGTAAAATTTTGCTTTTCTGGTTGCTAGAAGAATTTTAGCTAACACTCATGGAATTCTCAGCTAGAGAGCATAGTATCAACTGTAACGCAAGTATAAATACCTGAGTATGTGCCGTTTACTTGGCTACCTCGGTGAAACCGTATCGCTAGAAAAACTGCTGTACAAACCAGAACACTCGTTGATCGTCCAAAGCTATCAACCCCGCGAGATGAATTCTGGATTGCTCAATGCAGACGGCTTTGGAGTTGGTTGGTATCACGCCCAACGCGATACTAATCCGTTTGCCTATAAAAGCGTTCTACCAATTTGGAACGATCTCAATCTGCCCAGTTTGAGTCGTTATGTCGAGTCTGGCTGCGTGCTTGCCTACGTCCGCAGTGCTACGCTGGGACAAGCAGTCGATTTAAGTAACTGCCAACCGTTTGACAATCAAAAGCTTTTGTGCATTCACAACGGGCGGGTAGAAAACTTTCGTCAAACCATCTATCGTCCGATCCGCGATCGCCTCAGCGATTTTGCTTACCAGGCAATTAAAGGTAGTACTGACTCAGAACACATATTTGCGCTATTACTAGATGAAGTCCAAGCCAATCCATCTATGAGTTTAGAGCAAGCATTATCAGCTACCATAAACAATCTCGATCTATTGGCTAAGTCCCATCAAACTAGAGCTTCCGCCAACTTGCTGATAAGCGACGGCAAGCGTCTAATTGCTGCTCGTTTTGCCAGCGATCGCAACTCTCCCTCTCTCTACTGGCTGCGAGACGATCCAGCATTTCCAGCCGCAGTCATCATTGCTTCCGAACCTTTATTTAAAGGTGACTGGCACTCTATGCCAGAACATAGCATCGTCAGTGTAGGAGAAGACCTTGAAATCCAGTTCCATCAAATTTAGAGCAAGCGATCGCCCCCAGCAACGTCACCAACTAAAAGAATGGTACGAGCAGTGTCGTCAAGGAACTTTAGCTATATTCGAGCAAGTAGACGAGGAAACTTTCCGCGCTCAAGTACACCCCGACTTTAGCCCTGTGGGATGGCATTTCGGTCATATTGCCTACACAGAATCTCTGTGGTTGCGAGAGCGCAGTGCGGGACTAGCACCATTATTTCCCGAACACCGCCGCCTATTTATGGCTGACGGTTTACCAAAATGCGATCGCGTTAAGTTGCCAGGTAAAGCCGTTATTCGTCACTATCTAGATACAGTCAGAAAAGAAATTTTCCAAATCCTAGAAACAATAGACTTAGATCGACACGAACGCCTCTGGCGCTGGATGCTACAACACGAAAGCCAGCACTGCGAGACGATCGCGTTTTTATTGCAATTATCAGGGAGCAGGGACGAGCTGGGAGCAGGGAGCAGGGAAAAGAGAGTTGGGGGAGTTGGGGAGGCTGGGGAAGAAAATACCCATTACCCATTACCAACTACCAACTACCAAAATCAAATGATAAAAATCCCTGCTGGATATTTCGAGCAGGGGAGTAATACCACTGACGCTTTAGATAACGAGCGTCCAGCACATCAAGTTTATTTAGATACCTACTGGATCGATCGCTATCCCGTGACTTGCGCTGAATATCGCCTGTTTATGAAGGCGGGAGGCTATCATAATCCGGTGTGGTGGTCGGAAAATGGTTGGCAATGGTTGCAACGAGAACAAATCGCTCGACCCCTTTACTGGTTAGAAGATCCGCAATACGATAATCATCCCGTTTGTGGTGTCAGTTGGTACGAAGCCGAAGCTTATGCCAAATTTGCCGATAAACGCTTGCCCACAGAAGCCGAATGGGAAAAAGCTGCTAGCTGGGATGCATTAAATAGTCATCATCGTACCTATCCTTGGGGAGAAATAGAGCCAAACCTAGATCGGTGTAATCATAACTACGCGATCGCCCAAACAACACCAGTCAACGCTCATCCCAACGGACGCAGCGCCTATGGTTGTGAAGATATGTTGGGCAATGTTTGGGAATGGACTGCTTGTGTATTTGATGGCTACGCAGGTTTTGCCAGTTATCCCTACACTGGTTATTCCCAAGTTTATTTTGACGGACAGCATCAAGTTCTCAAAGGTGGCAGTTGGGCAACTCGTCCTTGGGCGCTAAGAGCGAGTTTTCGCAATTGGTATCATCCAGGCGTGCGGCAAATCTTGGCAGGGTTTCGGTGTGCGAAGAAATGAGTGGCTGGTGGCTAGTGACTAGCAACTAAACTCTTTTCTAGCCACCAGCCACTAGCTACTAGTCACTAATAACTGACAATTTTATGGGAAAATGCGTAAGGAATTGGTAGTAGCTGAGTTGATCTAACTCCAGCATGATTTTTTGCTAATTGGCTTTGTGTTTTACTTCTGAAGGTCGCAGACTATTGCAAATCGGCGATCGCGATTGGTATGTTTAAATTTGACGGAGGTTGAGCGTGTCCATATTTGAAACTGCAAGCAATATCTATCCCCGTTCCATCGAGCAACGCTTGCAGATAGAGAATCTCATCGCTCCCGCAGCGATCGCGACAAGCCGACTCACAGAAGGAAAAGACGCGATCGCGGGATTGACTCAAACGCCTAAAACCCTCCCACCGCGATACTTCTACGATGACCGAGGTTCGCAGTTATTCGAGCAAATTTGCGAATTACCAGAGTACTATCTGACGCGCACCGAAACAGCTATCCTGCAAAAATATGCAACTGAAATTGCGCGGCTAACAGGTGCGTGCGAACTCGTCGAATTGGGTAGCGGTAGCTCGACTAAAACGCGCATTCTCTTGGATGCTTATCACAAACTGGGATACCCACTACACTACATTCCAGTGGATGTCAGCGCGGGAATACTAGAGAGCAGTGCCAGACAACTTTTAGCCGACTATACCACGCTCAAAGTTCGCGCTTTAGCCAGTACCTACGAACTTGCACTAGAACGACTCGCGCCAACTCTTTTACCCAGTCGCACGATCTGTTTTATTGGTAGTACTTTAGGCAATTTGACCCCTTCAGAATCTGATGAGTTTTTCGCCCGGATTTTTGCAGCACTTGAAGTAGGAGAGTATTTCTTATTGGGTGTAGATTTGCAAAAGCCAAAATCAGTTTTAGAGGCAGCTTATAACGATCGCCAAGGAGTCACGGCAGCATTTAACCTCAATATGCTGCAACACTTAAACTGGCGCTATGACAGCAATTTTGACCTGCAAAACTTCGAGCATTGGGCTTTCTATAACGAAACCGAGCATCAAATTGAAATGCATTTGCGAAGCTTGCGATCGCAAACTGTACAGATGCGATCGCTCAATTTAGCCGTTGAATTTGCCGATCGAGAAACAATCAGAACTGAAATTTCTCGTAAGTTTAACCTCAAAACCCTACAGCAACAACTACAAATACAAGGATTAATCCCCATCCAAACTTGGACGGATACCAAAAATTGGTTCGGTTTGTTGCTATGTCAAAAGAAGTGAGTAGTAAATAGTGAGTGGCTAGCGACTAGTGGCTAGTGACTAGATAAGAGTCGAGCCACTAGCCACCAGTCACTACTCACTGATAACTGACCATCAAACACTTGCTTCCAATTTCATTAAAATTTGTGGTTTGATCTTCTCGTATTCCTGCTTCAGCAAACTTTTACTCAACTGCACATCACCATGAATATTTGAAGATTGACTGAGGAGATACCATTGTTGCAACAGTATTCCTTGACTAGAGGCAACATGAATTAATAAGCAAGAGCTAGCATATTGTGGAGTTTCGCGCGCAAATAGAAGGACGCGATAGTATCCCTTGATGCCGATTGATTGAATTAAGTCTCGATTTTGACTATTTTTTAAATCGAGATAGTAAGTCAACCATTTTGTCCCATAAGCACGGTGATGGAGAGCAGTAATCCATAGCATCATGGGAGAAGGCGAGGTGATAAATAAGAAGTGGTTGTAGGTTCTATTAACCAAACGTTTATTCACTTCTATTTGGGATAACATCACCCACAAAGCAGGACTCTCTTCATCGTTAATTTGGATTGATTGAGGAAAAACAATATCTGCGATCGGTTTATTTTGCGGCCAACGAGTTAGCCGACAAATAGCATCTGTGGTGAGTTGACCTTTCTGTGGTGCAACAATCGTATTCGCTGGCTCATTACCGCTACTTGGCGTTTGTGGTGTTATGGGTTGAGTCGTTAAAGGTAAAGACCGATCGCGCGGCTGTTCGAGCAGGGTAAAAACCTTGATAATTTCACTGACGTTTTGCGGGCGATCGCTTGGTGCTTTCGCCAAGCAGCTCATGACCAAATCTTTCAACTGTGGCGGAATGGGAAACTTTGGTTCCGATGTCTCAAAAGAACGGGGTGGTTGATAGTGGTGGGCTTTAAACCAACCTCCAAATGAGTCCGTGTTGGCTTGAATCGGGATATTACCCGTCAGCATCTCAAATAGCATGACTCCCAAACTATAAATATCAGAACGATTAGTAAGTTCGCTACCCTCCATTTGTTCTGGAGAAGAATAAGCAAACGTCCCCATGTAGTATCGAGTCTGACTGCTATCTGCTTGGAGTAACTTAGCAATACCAAAGTCTAATAGTTTCGCTAATTCTCCCAAACTATTATCTTGAATTAATAAAACGTTACTTGGTTTAATATCCCGATGGATAATTGGATAAGTTTTTCCATCAACTGGAATTCCTTGGTGAGCGCATTCTAAACCAAGACTAATTTGCCGTCCGATACTCAAAAACCTCGGTAGTGATAGAGCATAATTGCGAATTACATCGCTCAAGTTTTTCCCTTTTAAGTATTCCATCACGTAGAACGGTGTACCATTCTCCTCTACAACACCGTAATCCATGACGCGGACGATATGAATGCTTTTTTGACCCAAGATAGCGCAGGTTTTCGCTTCTTGTTCAAAACGTTCTTGCACGCGAAGTTTTTTATTATGAATCGATATACTTAGTAATTTGACAGCAACGGGAACTCCTCCTAACAATTTATCGTGGGCAAGATAGACTTGACCCATTGCCCCTGCTCCAAGCACCTGTTGAAGTTGATAGCGGTTAGCAAGTATGCGGTTGAGATTGGGATCTCGCATGAATTAAAGTTCCGCCACAGCAAAAATTTGTGGTCTCTAGTTGTCATTAGTATTCTGCCCAAAATCAGTTATCAGTTATCAGTGACTAGTGGCTAGTGGCTAGAGAGAAAAGTCCAGCCACTAGCTACCAGCCACTAACCGCTCACACAAGCTCACCCAACAACACTGCTTGCTTTGCCCCAGTCACTTGAGGTAAGTTGCCAGGTATGCCTTGTTGTCGCCAGTAGGCTAGAACGGCAAATGCGATCGCCTCTTTAAAATCGGCGCTTAATCCTGCTTCATCTGTTGTTAAAACTGGTATGTCTAGATGAATTTGCAGTCGTTGTTTTAAATATAAATTTCGACTACCACCGCCACATAAAAAGACTCGCTCTGGCATTTGCGGTAAAAATGTCCGGTAACTATGCACGATTGACGCAACCGTGAATTCTGTCAAAGTTGCTAGCAAGTCAGATGCACTCAATTGGTAACTTCGAGCATCAACCAAACATTGTTGTAAGTATTCCCAGCCAAATAACTCTCGTCCTGTCGATTTGGGTGGTGGGAGGTGAAAGAAATCTTGATTGAGCCATTGCTCTACAAGAGGATGACAAGGAGTACCGCTAGCTGCCCAATTGCCATCGCGATCGTAAGTTTGTGCGCCATCAGTTAAGTGCTGGACTGCGAGATCTAATAAAGTATTGGCTGGTCCCGTATCCCAACCTCTGACTTTCTCCTCCCAGTTGACATGACTGCGGGGAGGAAGATAGGCTAAATTTCCAATTCCACCGAGATTTTGGACGCATCGCGCCTCATGAAGGTGACTGAGCAGGTAAGCGTCAACTTTCGGCACTAAAGGCGCTCCATGACCTCCTACAGCAATATCTGCTGCCCGAAAATTACTGACTGTTGGAGTATTTGTGAGTTGAGCAATAACAGCCCCGCGTCCGAGTTGAAGGCTGTAGCCGAGAGTAGTAGAGGCGTTGCCCGCAACGTCTCTACTAGTTAAAACGGGTGGTCTGTGAAAAACAGTCTGTCCGTGGGAACCAATTAATTCGGCGGGAGGATGTCCGGCTTGGATGTTTTGAGCAGCTTGAGCAAAACACAGCGCGATCGCATCATCTAAAGCTGCTAATTGAGGTATGGAGATGGCTTCACCTTTACAAGCTGCTAAAATTTGCGATCGCAAATCGATAGGATAAGGATAAGTGTTTGCCGCTAACAGTTCTACCTGAATATCTTCAGTTCTGCCTGTAATATTTATCAAAGCGGCATCTATGCCATCAACAGACGTACCGCTAATTAAACCAACTACTAAGGTCATCAGTTATCAGTGAAGAAAGGGAGCAGGGAGCAGAGTAATTCTGAGCAACCACCAACCACCAACTACCAACTACTCATTACCCATTACCAGTGCAACTCATCCGAAAGCTATTACCGTATTTATTCACAATTATTTTTATTTTGTTTTTAACAGGATGTCAGCCGCGCTATGGTGCTGCGGCATATTCAGTTAAGCGCGTCAGTGACGGCGATACTATCAGGGTGGTAAACGCTAAGGGCGATGAGTTTACCGTTCGTTTTGCTTGCGTGGATGCACCAGAGATCCCCCATTCTGTAAAAGAAAGAGCGAGCCAAAGCCGTGTAGATGTCGATCAATTTAAATGGGGACTTCAGGCACAGCAGCGGTTACAAAAATTAATTCATCAAGGAGGCGATCGCGTTAATTTAACAATTACAGATAGCGATCGCTACGGGCGAAAGGTGAGTGAAGTGCGTTTAGGTGACGGTACTCTCGTCCAAGAAGTTATGGCGCGGGAAGGATTGGTATTAGTCTACACACCTTACTTAAAAAACTGTCCCAGTGCCGCAGTGGTAGAACGAGCCGCAACCCAAGCACAAGCACAGCGCCGAGGCGTATGGAACGATGCTCAATTCGTCGCCCCTTGGAAGTATCGCAGCGCCAAAAAGTAAATAACCCCTTGCGCAAATACTTTAAAAAATTACTTTGCGTCTTTGCTACGGACACTTTCACGCGACATGCTTCAATGGGGGGCGACGAAGTCCGCGATAGCGCCACCCCCGCACGGAAGTGTCCTCGTCTTTGCGTGACACTATCATTAACTTCCAATGGCAATTTCACAAACTTCCTAACTCAGCTTAGCCGATCGCTGCTTTTGCCGAGCCACGGGATTAAGCCACTTTTCTAACCAAGAAAATCCTTGAGAAGACAGCAGAGTTAAACACAAATAGACGATCGCTACAGCTGCATAAATCTCAAAAGCGCGATAGTTGGTGGCAACAATCAACTGTCCTTTGCGGAACAACTCTTCAAATCCAATGACCGCTACCAAACTCGTATCTTTAAGTAAAGTAATAAACTCATTCCCCAAAGGTGGTAACATGCGGCGGAAAGCTTGAGGAAAGATGACATAGCGCATAGTTTGAACTGAATCTAAACCCAAAGATTCAGCAGCTTCCGATTGTCCTAACTCAATTGATTGAATCCCCGCACGAACAATTTCAGCAATATATGCCGCGCTATTTAAACTCAAAGCTAACACTGCCGCAGCTAAACGATCCAGAGAAAAATCAAACCCGATTTGTTGAGCGATCGCGGGTAAGCCAAAATAAATCATAAAGATTTGGACTAACAATGGCGTACCTCGAAAAAAATCGACATATGCCCTCGTCACCCAGCGCAAAGGTACGATATGAGAAAGTCGCGCAATTCCGACTAACGAACCACCAATTAATCCCAAAAGGACAGAAAAGGCTGTTAATTGGAGCGTGACTAAAGCACCAGCTAGTAGAGTAGGAATTGCCTGAAAAATAATCTCAAATGCATTAGTCATAATTGCGAGATCCGAGTTTTTTAGTTGGCAAATGGCGATTTCTCTGGCAATTTAGGCGGTTCGGCATTAAACCATTTTTTATAAATTTGAGCATATGTATTATCACCCAAAATTGTCTCTATTCCCTGATTAATTAAAGCTAAGTTAGGAGAATTTTTAGCCGTAGCAATACCGTAAAACTCTTCTGTCAGCAATTGACCAACAACTTTAATCCCTGAAAGGTTAGCATTTTTAATTGCATATAAAGTGACGGGTGCATCGTTAATAACTGCATCCACATTACCATTTTTCAATTCTTGTAAAGCTAAAGGTGCAGAATCAAAACTACTTATTTTCGCCCCTGCAACTTTCTTGGCTTCTTCCGCCCCAGTTGTACCAATTTGAACGGCAATTCTTTTATTTTCGAGACTTACAAAATTCGTAATATCTTGGTTGTCGCTCCGAACCGCGATCGCCAACCCTGCCTTAAAATAGGGACGAGAGAAATCAACTGTTTGCGATCGCTCTTTAGTAATCGTCATGCTGCTAATAGCTGCGTCGATCGTTTTTCCCTGTAAAGCGGGAATCAAACCATCAAAGGGTAAACTTTGAAAATTGACTGTAAATCCAGCCGACTTAGCGATCGCATTCATCAGATCGATACTAAACCCCTGCAACTCACCATTTGTACCTTTAAACTCAAATGGCGCAAATGCGGGTTCGGTTCCCACAGTTAATGTTTTCGTACCGCCTGTATCCCCCGTCCCACCAGTACCAGAATTATTACTACCACAGCCAATCGCTAGCAGCAAGCAGCATAAGCTGATAACTAAATACCGACGCAACCACCGGATCGTACTTGTAGCCATTATTTCTTTTCCTTATGCATTTTCTATACTTGCAGTAATGAGTTAAATTTCAGTGAGTTAAACTTCCTTTTATCCCCTTCTACACGAGAGTATTGTGCCATAGAATACAATCAAGTGGAGTGTAATCAACATACCCTGTAACCAACTCAAACCACTTCCAACGTAGGTATGAATAGTACTACCCCCGCGATCGCATTTGAAGGTGTAGAGAAAAACTTCGGTTCCCTCAAAGTCCTCAAAGGAATTAGCGGTGAAATTTATCGCGGTGAAGTCGTCGCTGTTATTGGTTCCTCTGGTTGTGGCAAAAGTACCCTGCTACGCTGCTTCAATCGCCTAGAAGCCATTAATGGCGGACGTTTAGTCGTCAACGATATTGATATATCGCGTCCCAATCTCAACCGCAACGTGCTGCGTCAACTGCGATCGCAAGTCGGGATGGTATTTCAACAATTTAATTTGTTTCCTCACCTGAATGTATTAGATAACTTAACTTTGGCACAACAAAAGGTGTTAGGAAAATCTAAAAAAGAAAGCGCCCAACTTGCCGCACAATATTTAGAAAAAGTTGGCTTATCTGAAAAAGCTAACGTTTATCCCGAACAGCTTTCTGGCGGACAAAAACAACGAGTCGCGATCGCTCGGAGTTTGTGCATGAACCCCCAGATCATGCTATTTGACGAACCTACCAGCGCTTTAGATCCAGAACTGGTAGGGGAAGTTTTGCGCGTGATGCAACAACTTGCGGCTGACGGAATGACAATGATCGTCGTTACCCACGAAATGCTATTCGCGCGGGAAGTCGCCAACCGCGTTATGTTTTTACATCAAGGACAAATTGAAGAACAAGGATCGCCCCGGGAGGTTTTAGTCAGCCCGAGAAGCGATCGACTGCGGACGTTTTTGAGCCGTTTGAATCCCGATTTAGACCATCAATAAGAATTTGAAAATTCAACTGAAAATTCAATCTTGTTTCGTGCCAAACACGGATTCAAAAGTTGACTTCACCGACTCTCTTGCATCCTTAAACGTTTGCGATAGCGGATTTTGCGTCTGCAAAAATACCCTAGCACAATTGCGCCCTGGCATTCCCGAAATCGATCCGCCTGGATGAGTTCCCGCACCCGTGAGAAATAAGCCATCAATCGGAGTTCTATAGTTAGCTATTTCTGGCAAAGGACGGAAGAAAACCATCTGATCGAGAGTCATATCAATATGATAATAATTACCTTTATATGCACCCAATCTTTCACCTAATTCAGCCGGACTTTCTACTCGACGGGCAATAATGGAATCTTTTACATTAGGAGAGTATTCTGCTAGTTTATCGATGATGCGATCGGCAACTTTGTGTTTCAACTCATCCGTCCAACCCGTCCCTTTTAACCCCGTACCTTCTGCCCCAGCAATTTGATATGGTGCAAAAAATTCAATCCAAACTGTATGCTTTCCAGCCGGAGCCATTGAAGGATCGAGCGCTGTCGGCATGACGACATACATAGATGGATTCGCATCGGGAATTTGCCCTAACGTACACAAACTGTGTGCTTGTTCTACATGGCTGACGGAATCGGCGATTAAAATTGAGCCAATTAAATACTCATCTTTGTGTTCGTGATGCTCAAAACATAGTGGTTTATCAATTGCTAGATCGACTTTAAGAATTGTTTCATTATTGTTGACAATTCGACGTTCTAATCTTTCGCGTAAATGCGGTTCGGCAGCATCCAGTTCGCTCGGATCTACCATGTGTAGAAATATTCGCTGCGCATCAATGTTAGAAATAACAGCTTTGTTAGCTCGATATTCTTGACCATTAGCAACTCTTACACCCACAGCCCGACCGTTATCAATTAAAATCTTCTCTACATGCTGGTCGGTAAGAATTTCACCACCCTTACTTTTGACTAGATTCACTAAAGCTTGCACTAATGCACCCGTACCACCACGCGGTCTAGCCATCCCCGGATCGTGACGCATTGCCATCATAATTGCACCAATCCCAAGGGTTTTCTGCGAAGGAGGCGCACCCAGTTCTGATGAGAGCCTAGCTAAGGGTGCTTTTAAAAATTCAGAATCAAACCATTCGTTTACCATGTCCTCCCCACTACTGAGCATGGTACGCACAAAGTCTAAAGTTTTTGAGGGAGAACCAATGACAGAAAATAAATCTTTTATTTTGGTAATGTCATAGTTACCGAGAATATCTAATAATGACTTTGGTGGAGCGTTAAACATCGGAATCATCGCACCGAGCGCCCGTTGCCAATAATCTGTAAATTCAGCATATTTTTCTGCATCTCGTTGACTGTAGCGGGCGATTTCCGCACAAGTCTTTTCAACAGATTTGTGACCTAAAAAGTACTTGCCATCTGGATGCGGACAAAAAACCACCGGATCGCAATAAAGATATTCCAATCCGTATTTTTCTAGTTCTAGTTCTTGAACGACTGGTCCAAGGTGAATAAATTCGTGATCGATCGCGCAAAGGTTAAATTTGAATCCTGGTGCTTCTTGAGGTAAACATTCTTCTGTAGTTGCTGCTCCACCAGGAACAGAGCGCTTTTCCAATAATAAAACACTATATCCGGCTTTTAATAGATAAGCCGCGCACACTAAGCCATTGTGTCCTGCCCCAATGATGACAATATCATAAGCCTGCATATTCTCTACTCCAGCCACATTATCTCTCTCCGATATTAGGCAGAAGTTAAAGAATATACAATTGCCTGGGGGTAGAAGATAAAGATAAGGGCTATGTTTTACTGCCGCATTGAGTCAATTTCTCTCGCACGACCGATCGCGCGCCAACGGCAAGGTGTAACAATGCATGTAGCTTTGTAAAAGAGAGGTATACCTAATGGATGACAAAAACTATTCCTTCAAAGGTAGTCCAAATGCAGGTATGGTGCTTTCAATCTTAGCAGTAGTAGGTGCTGTGTTGATTTTTGCCTTGGGTTTTAGCAACTAATTGAGTCAAAACTTAAGTGTGGGGTGGGCAATGCCCACCATACCAACCTTTTAGCACCCTTGAGTCTCGCACGCCCCAATACTCACCCAACTGGAAGATCCGTCTTGCCAATGTTCTTTTTTCCAGATCGGGGCATTATGCTTTAACGTGTCGATCGCATAGCGACAGGCTTCAAATGCTTCAGAACGATGAGGACAACCTACGCCGACTAAAACGCTAATTTCTCCAATTTTTAACTTACCGATGCGATGGTGAATGGCGACTCGATTCACGTCTTGCCATTGTTGGCGAATCTCTGCCGCAATTTGCTTGAAAATCTGCATTGCCATCGGTTCGTATGCCTGATACTCCAACGATACGACTGGTTTGCCGTCAGTTTGATTGCGTACCATCCCACTCATAACGACAATCGCTCCATTGCCTGGGTCATCGGCAAGGGCATAGAATGCATCTAAAGACAAAGGTGCGAAAGTTATCGCAAAGCTATCTTCCGATCTCGCTTTGACTGGAGATGAGAGGTAGTTAGTAGTAACTCCAGCGTTGCTCACGTTTTCCTATTCTCTGCGTTCAGAAGGACTGTATTTATTTTAGTGGCACGAGAAGTTTACAGTTAGAAGTCAAAAGTCAAAAGTCAAAGGTCAAAATCGAGGAGACAGGAGGCAGTTGACGGTTGTTGGTTGTTGGTTGTTGGTTGTTGGTTGTTGGCTGACCGCTCCCTTGTCCCCCTTGTCCTCCCTACTCTCTACTCCCTAATAACTGATAACTGATAACTGATAACTGCCTTTCTTAACTTTTCTCAACAATTTCGTCAGCATTCGCGACTTAGTTTTATATAGATTTTTTATCTATTGGGACAATTGTGTTGTAGAGAGCGATAGCATATACTAGCTTTTCGGCACTACGATCGCTTCTTTATTTGAGTAAAATTACTCAAAATAATTACTCTCTAGATTTATGTATTTTGTTTGAAAATGATTAAAAATTATCAAAAAAATATAACAAAAGTCAAATAAAAACATTACTATAATAAAAGGTTTTTCAGCGATCCCCATAGCGATTTCGGTAATTCAAAAGCAATATTCACGTATTTGTCATCTATCCAAATAAATAGAGTGGAGTAACAGCATAAACTAGCGATCGCGATCTATTTGCCTCGATCGCTAAGATTCAGAATAGATAACCTGCCAGCAAAAACGGAATCAAAGCTATTTGTTTTTCCAGAGCGATCGAAGGGGAAAAATAATCAAAGAGCGTAATTGAGCGTAGGAAAGAGTATGAAAGCTGTAGCGCCTATAAATGAAGCTATGAGGCTTGCAGCCCTCAATAAATACCAAATTTTAGACACTCAGCCTGAAGCTGAATTTGATAGTCTTACCCATTTCGCTGCTCGGATTTGCGCTACCCCGATTGCTCTGATTAGTCTGATCGATCGCGATCGGCAATGGTTTAAGTCTAAAGTTGGTTTAACCGTCACTCAGACCCATCGCGATTTAGCTTTTTGCGCTCACGCAATCTTACAACGAGATGTATTCATCGTTCCAGATGCTTTGCAGGACGAAAGATTTGCGACTAATCCTCTCGTCACGACAGATCCACAAATTCGATTTTATGCTGGCGCACCATTGGTAACACCGGAAGGTTATGCCTTGGGAACTTTGTGCGTCATCGATTACGTACCGCGAGAGTTAAATCCCGAACAAATTGCCATACTCAAAGTTCTCAGCCAGCAGATCGTTACCCAGTTAGAATTACAGCGCAAGTTAGCAGATTTAACCATAGCTCATACTCAGTTCGATCGCTCGGTTGCAGCTCTGAAACAAGCATCGGCAAAAAATTTGATGCTGGCTCAAGCAATGGCTGCTGTTTCTGAGGGGGTTTTCATTACCGATCCGCATCAGCAAGGGTGTCCGATTGTCTATGCTAATTCAGTTTTCTGCGGCATGACTGGATACCACCTAACAGAAGTATTAGGCAAAGATTGGCGCTTACTTTGTGGAACAGCCACAGATCCGCAAGCGATCGCCAAAATCGAGCGGGCGATCGCTCAAAATACAGAAGTGCAAACTACGCTATTAAATTATCGAGCTGACGCACAAACCTTCTGGAGCGAGATAAAAATTACCCCCGTATTCTCAAATACGGGAACATTGCTCTATTTCGTCAGCATTTTAACCGATATTAGCGATCGCGTTACAGCAGCTGCCGCATTGGGAGAAAGCGAATCGATTCTGCGGAGTTTCTATGACAGCGCCTCCATGATGATGGGGATCGTAGAACTGCGCGAAAACGATATTTTACATATTTATGACAACGCTGCTGCTGCCAATTTTTTCGGCTTCTCTCCTCAGATGATGCAGCACCGACTTGCGAGCGAGATGGGAGTACCGCAGCATCACATCCAAACTTGGATCGAACGTTACCGAGAAGCAGAACGCAGCCAAACTCCAGTTAAATTTGTGTACCCCCACAAAACACCATTAGGGAAAAAATGGCTCTCAGCCACAGTTTCGGCAATTGCTGGCAACCGAGAGCATCATGCTCGATTTGCTTATATTGTTGAAGATATTACTGAAAGTAAGCAAGCGGCGCAGAAGATTCGTCAACAGGCTGCTTTATTAGATGTCACTACCGATGCCATTTTGGTCAAAGATTGCAGTAGCGATCGCATTTTATATTGGAATCGCGGTGCAGAGCGGCTGTATGGTTGGACAGCAGCAGAGGCTATAGGCACGAGTGCATTTGAGCTGTTATACAAAAAAGCATCTTTACACGCCCAAGCTTTGCAAACAGTTCTTAGCACAGGTGAGTGGTATGGCGAGTTAGAAAAAGTGTCGCAAGCTGGCAAAGAGATCGTCGTCGAAAGCCGTTGGACGTTGATGCGCGACGAACAAGGACAACCCAAATCGATTTTATGCGTCGATACAGATATTACTGAGAAAAAACAACTGACAACTCAATTTTTACGCGCTCAGCGATTAGAAAGTATCGGTACTTTAGCAAGTGGTATCGCTCACGATTTAAACAATATTTTGGCTCCAATTTTAATGTCAGCCCAACTGTTGCAGTTGAAAACCTACGACATGCGCAACTTGCAGATTTTACAAACAATCGAGACTAATGCAAAGCGGGGTGCGGCTTTGATCAAGCAAGTGCTATCATTTGCTCGTGGGGTTGAAGGACAACAAACAGTTTTACAACTGCGACATTTATTAGCAGAAATAAAACAAGTTATCAAAGAGACTTTTCCTAAGTCAATAGCAGTTTATACAGATATCGCCCCAGATTTATGGGCGGTGGCTGGCAATGCTACGCAACTGCATCAAGTTTTAATGAATTTGTGCGTCAACGCTCGCGATGCAATGCCGAATGGTGGAGTTTTAAAAATTGCGGCTGAGAACTTGTTAGTAGACGAACACTATGCAGGGATGCATTTAGAAGCAAAGGCTGGTGCATATGTTGTCATCACCATTGCAGATACAGGAATGGGCATGTCAAAAGCAGTGCAAGAGAGAATTTTCGAGCCGTTTTTCACAACCAAAGACATTGGGAAAGGTACTGGATTAGGACTTTCTACCGCAATTGGAATTGTCAAAGGACACGGGGGATTTATTCAAGTCACGAGCGAGGAGAAAAAAGGAACTCAATTTCAGGTGTATCTACCTGCAAAAGAGGCTGAAGAACAGCCACGATCGCCCGAACGAGAAATTCCATTTGGTCATGGAGAATTGATTTTAGTTGCAGATGACGAAGTAGCAATTCGCGAGATTATTAAAACTTCTTTAGAAGCACATAATTATCGAGTCCTGACTGCGGTTGACGGGATTGATGCGATCGCAATTTACGTGCAACATCGCTCGGAAATTAGCGTGGTGATGGTCGATATGATGATGCCTGCAATGGATGGTGTCACGACGATTCGCACGTTACAAAAACTGAATTCTGAGGTCAAAATTATAGCTACAAGTGGGTTGGCAGCAAACGATCGATTATTGACATCTGTAAGCGATCGGGTCAAGGCATTTTTGGTCAAACCCTACACTGCTCAAGAGTTACTAAGAACTATTCGCCAGTTGTTGGATACAGAATAGCTTGAGTTATTTTAAAATTAACTAGATTTAAAATTAACTAGATTTAAAATTAACTAGATTTGACAAGATTGAAAAAAATCTCGTCAGCTGAGGAGCGTATTTCTATTGAACAGTTACAGAAGTTCTAAACATCCAGTTTTATTACTAAATTCAATCTTACTAGGTGTACTATACATAGCGATCGCGATCGTCGTACACGGTAGTGCGAGTGTAACTTTTGGACATCGAGTCGCGATTTTTTTTGGTGATAGTATTACGTATGGTGACGGTGCATCAAACAGTAGTCATCGCTGGTCTACCTTAGTAACAAATGCTTTGAATCTGCAAGAAGATAACCAAGCAATTTCGGCTACAGTTTTACAAAATACTGTTCCAGTTTTAGCAAATAACGGTCGCGATCGCTATCAGCAAGATATCATTCAGCGCTCTCCTAATTATGTTTATATTCTCTACGGCTTAAACGATCTGCGCTACAACGGAGCTAATTTTTCGACAATGAACTTTCAAAATGATTTAGATGAAGTAGTAGCGGGACTAATTTCAGATGGAATCCCTCCCAATCATATTGTTATTGGTTCTCCCCCTTACATAAATCCTACTGGTTATTCTCTCTACCCGCCCTATAATGCAGGTTCTACTACAAAACATCGGCAATATCGGGATGCAACCAAAGCGATCGCGCGGCGATATCATACTAAGTGGGCAGACGTTTATCAGTACATGCTCAATCGTGGTGCTAGTACTTTAGTTAGCAACGATTTCATTCATCCTAATGATTTAGGGCATCAAGCTATTAAAGATGCAATGTTGAAGGCAAATTGAACTCGTGATGAGCTGAAAGAAATTAATCAATAAATAAGGTGGGCAATGCCCACCCTACAAATTTAAATTAACTTAAACTAATTACTCGGCTGCTTGAGGCAATAATTCTTTGCGCTCCTGCGACAGCACTTTTACATTACCAGTGTCATCGACATCGACAACAGCCTCATCGCCTTCTTTGATGCGACCGGACAGAATTTCTTCTGCCAAGCTATCTTCTAACAGACGCATAATGGCGCGGCGTAATGGTCTAGCACCGTAGCTGGGGTTGTAACCTTCTTCTACCAAGCGATCCTTGAATCGTTCGGTAACTGTGAGGGTAATGCCCTTCTCAGTTAAGCGTCCGAAGACTTCCTTGAGCATGATATCGGCAATTTCTTTCACCTCTGCCTTACTCAACTGACGGAAGACGATGATTTCATCCAAGCGGTTGAGGAACTCTGGACGGAAGTATTGCTTCAACTCTTCGTTCACCAAGGAACGAATGCGGTTGTATTGAGTTTCGGCTGCATCTTCCGAGGAGAATTCAAAGCCGATTCCACCGCCACCTTTTTCAATTACCTTAGAACCAATGTTAGAGGTAAGAATGATCAAGGTATTCTTGAAATCTACTGTACGTCCCTTGGCATCTGTTAACCGCCCGTCTTCCAAAATTTGCAATAGCATGTTGAAGACATCGGGGTGTGCTTTTTCAATTTCGTCGAATAGCACGACGGTATAAGGACGACGACGCACGGCTTCTGTTAACTGTCCGCCTTCGTTATAACCGACGTAACCAGGAGGCGAACCAATTAATTTAGAAACGGTGTGCCGTTCCATGTACTCAGACATATCCAAGCGGATCATCGCATCTTCGGAGCCGAAGAAGTAAGCCGCCAAAGATTTTGTCAACTCGGTTTTACCAACCCCAGTAGGACCGGAGAACACGAAGCTAGCGATCGGACGGTTGGGATTCTTCAAGCCGACACGGGCGCGGCGAATTGCCTTAGAAACCGCTCTAACAGCCTCTTCTTGACCGATCAAGCGCTGGTGCAGGGTGTCTTCCATGTGCAGCAGCTTTTCAGACTCGGATTCGGTCAGCTTGTTGACTGGTACGCCAGTCCAAGAAGCAACGATTTGAGCGATATCTTCTTCCGTGACTACGGGAGAGTCATCACCCTCGCTCTTAGTAGTACCTGTTTTGGATTGAGCGATCGCTCGAATTTCTGCTCTTAGTTCCATTTCGCGATCGCGCAGTTCTCCCGCCCGGTCGAAATCTTGAGTGCGTACAGCGTCGTCTTTTTCTTTCAATACTTGACGCAGTTCTTTATCTAATTCCTTCGCTGCTGGGGGTAACTGAGAGTTAATTAACCGTACCCGCGAACCTGCTTCGTCGATTAAGTCAATGGCTTTGTCTGGCAGGTAGCGATCGCTAATATAACGGTCGGACAGTTTGGCTGCTGCTTCTAGCGCCGCATCGGAGATTTTCAGCTTGTGGTGCTGCTCGTAGCGATCGCGCAGTCCGAAGAGAATTTCAATCGTTTCATCAACGGAAGGTTCGCCCACCATCACGGGTTGGAAGCGTCGTTCTAGGGCTGCATCCCGCTCGATGTGCTTGCGATACTCATCAAGGGTTGTTGCACCGATACATTGCAATTCACCCCGCGCCAAAGCTGGCTTCAGGATGTTTGCTGCATCGATCGCCCCTTCTGCTGCACCCGCACCGATCAGGGTATGCACCTCGTCAATTACCAAAATCACGTTCCCAGCAGAACGGATTTCGTCCATGATCTTCTTCAGGCGCTCTTCAAATTCACCTCGATATTTCGTACCTGCTACGAGCAAGCCAATGTCGAGGGTGACGACGCGCTTTTCTTCCAAAATGTCGGGTACGTCTTTGTTGGCGATCCGAGAGGCTAAACCTTCAGCGATCGCGGTCTTACCTACCCCTGGCTCCCCGATCAGCACGGGGTTGTTTTTCGTGCGCCGACCCAGAATCTGAATCACGCGCTCGATTTCTTTTTCACGACCGACTACAGGATCGAGTTTGCCTTCTCCTGCCATTTGGGTCAAATTGGAACCGAACTCGTCCAATGTGGGGGTCTTGGTGCGTCCAGACTGGGAGCCTGCCGAAACTTCAGCCGTTTCTCCCAACATGCGAATTACCTGAGTGCGTACCTTCGATAGGTCAACTCCCAAGTTTTCTAACACTCTAGCCGCTACGCCTTCTCCTTCACGGATCAGACCCAACAGGAGATGCTCAGTGCCAATGTAGTTATGCCCTAATTGGCGAGCTTCTTCTAAAGATAGCTCCAGAACCCGCTTCGCTCTTGGGGTGAAGGGAATTTCTACAGCTACAAATCCCGAGCCGCGTCCGATAATTTTCTCTACTTCGATCCGGGCATCTTTGAGATTGACACCCATCGTTTTGAGGACTTTAGCTGCTACGCCCGTGCCTTCTCCAATCAGACCCAGGAGGATCTGCTCTGTGCCTACGAAGTTGTGACCCAGGCGGCGAGCTTCTTCCTGGGCCAGCATGATCACCTTAATTGCTTTTTCTGTGAAGCGTTCAAACATGGCTGTATTCCATCACCTGAGTCGTGCCGGTACGCTGATTTTAGCACATGCTAATTATCTGGCTGTCTATTGATATTACCGACAACCAGCTCAGGATTCACCTACTGCGAGCGCAATCTTTATCTTTTGTTAATAGTTTTTTAATCCACGCCTACTTTGCAATCCATATCTAAGAGCGTCACTACGCCATCGAACCTGGCAAAAACCGCCTTATGCAGCCAAAATTTTTGCCTCAACTCAGAAGCTTCGCTTATCTGCTGTCATTGCTGCCCTTGACTCAGCCTGAAAAAGCGATTGCTTGTCGCTTTTAATTCGGGATAAATCCATCAGTATTTCAGCCGCGTAATTGCTTCCAACCAGAAATTATGTGGATAAAATCAGTCATTTGTCAAGCTTTTTAGCTCAAATTTCTTGACTCTGGACGGGTCATCTCTAGTTTTTGAACGTTTAAGCTGAAACCAGATTGTTGGAGGCGATCGCTTGCCAGATCGTGCCAGCCTGTCAACTTAGCTTGAAACTCCGGTTGTTGCAACCCACTCTGCCACAGAATTAGGGCATCTTCATTCGTATCTTTGTAGTATCGTCGCCTGCGCCCAGCTAGTTGAAAACCAAATTTGCTGTAAAGAGAGATAGCTGGTTGATTAGATTCCCTCACTTCCAGAGTCGCTCGTTCCAAGGCGCGATCGCGTGCAGCCTGCATCAATCCCCAAAGCAATGCTTGTCCCAAACCTCGTCCCTGATAATCGGGATGAACCGCCAGCAAGGTAATGTGAGCTTCATCTAAAATTGCCCAGAAACAGCCCATTGCTAGGAGTTGGTAATTGGTAGTTGGTAGTTGGTAGTTAGTAGTTGGTAGTTGGTAGTTGCCCACCTGCTCACCTGCCTCCTCGTCCTGGTTGTCCTGATTTTTTTCCAGAAATAATCCTAGTAACTCGCTATTGGGGCTATCTATTTCGCGTTGATAGGCTTCGAGAGTCCATAGTTTACCGAAACAAAGATTGTCGAGTTCCAGTACCGCAGGTAGGACAGATGGCAATATTGGTTGGATTGACAGGCAAGCACTCATTAGGGATTGGGAGTAGCAGTTATTAGATCGTTTGTATTTTCACGACTTACTACTCATTGCATAACTAAACATGCAGCAATTGTAAACTTAAGTTTAGACCCACTCATGCCCTGTAAGAGGACAGTTTACACAATTATGCTATCGACTCAGCTTGCTGGAGTAGACAATTCCGGTCGTCAATATATATTTAATCGAGAAAATAACAGAAATGAGAACGCTCAGCGATCGCCCAACCAAGAACTTTTACCACTGACAGCAGGAATCAACAGCCACGATCATCTAGAAATTGGTGGTTGCGACGTGACAGAACTCGTACAGCAGTTTGGTTCGCCGCTATATATTCTAGACGAAGAATCCCTCCGCAGCGCTTGCCGTCAGTATCGCGAGGCGTTTCAAAACTATTACCCTGGAGAATTTCAGGTACTTTATGCCTCAAAAGCTTGGAGTTGCTTGGGAGTATGCGCGATCGCCCACTCTGAAGGCTTGGGCATTGATGTTGTTTCTGGAGGAGAACTTTATACTGCACTACAAGCAGGTGTCAAGCCAGAAGTTATCTACTTTCACGGTAATAATAAATCTGTAGAAGAATTATCGCTGGCGATCGAGTCTGGCTGCACGATTGTGGTAGATAACTGGTATGAGTTGAAGAATTTAGCGCAAATGGGACAAGGGGGAACTCGGGGTCCCCGCGACCGAAGGGAGTGGGGATTAGGGGGCGAAGGGGGACAAGGAAGTGATTCCCAACTCCCAACTCGGATAATGTTGCGATTAACACCAGGAATCGACTGCCACACCCACGATTACATCAGAACTGGGCATTTGGATAGTAAATTTGGTTTCGATCCCGACCAGATTGAAGCAGTTTTTGCCTTTATCGGACAACAACCCAATTTAACTTGTGTCGGATTGCACGCCCACATCGGTTCGCAAATTTTCGAGCGCCAACCCCATCAAGACTTGGCTGAAGTGATGGTGCAGTGGATGGAAAAAGCGAAAAGCTATGGACTGCCTGTTACGGAGTTAAATTTAGGAGGTGGATTGGGAATTCGATATACAGAATCCGACGATCCACCCAGTATTGACGAATGGGTACAAGCACTTTGTCAAGCCGTGAAAGCAGCCTGCGAGTCTCAAAACTTACCTTTACCAAAATTATTGTGCGAACCCGGGCGATCGCTCATCGGTACTGCTTGCGTTACTGCCTATACGATTGGCTCTAGCAAAACCGTACCGGAAATTCGGACATATGTGGCGATCGATGGCGGGATGTCCGACAATCCTCGACCGATTACCTATCAATCGCTTTATCGTGCTGTAGTCGCCAATAAAATGTCCGCACCAGTCAGCGAAACCGTCACAATTGCTGGAAAACACTGCGAGTCAGGCGATATCCTAATAAAAGAGGCATCTTTACCGCAAACTGAGCCAGGGGATATTTTGGTAGTAATGGGAACTGGTGCTTATAACTACAGCATGGCTTCTAATTACAACCGCTTGCCCCGACCAGCAGCAGTGGTAGTGGCGAATCAAGAAGCAAAGATGCTTCTTCGTCGCGAAACCTATCAAGACTTAATTCGGCAAGACTGCCTGCCCGATTCATTACTAGGCTAAGAGCAAAAGGTTGACAGTTGACAGTTATACAGTTAACCGTCAGCCACTAATTTTTAACTGCCAACCGTTAACAAATTCAATTCTTCAGATTTCATATTTCGCTCATGAGAGATTGGTGGAAGCAATGGCTGACAACAGACTTTGGCTGGACTCAGTCGTTGTTATTTTACGCTATCGATCTGGGCTTGGTTTTGGCGCTAATCTACATGGTGCTGGTCATCATTGGAGAGCGCCGCACCTTGTGGATGGTCAGGGGTTTTATTCTCCTCATGCTTGCTTCTGCCATCAGTGCCAGACTGGGTTTGCCGCTATTGAGTTTTGTATTGGAGAAATTGGTGGTTGGTTCTGCTGTAGCAATGGCAGTCACTTTCCAATCTGAGTTTCGCCGTTTTTTAGAACAATTGGGTAGGGGAGAATTTCGACAGCTATTGCAGCCAGGAAGACGTATCGTACCAAAACCCGATAGCGTCATTGATGAAATCGTAGATGCGGTGAGAGAACTGTCTCAAAATCGCATCGGTGCTTTGCTCATTTTGGAAACAGACAGTCCTATTGACGAGCGAGATCTCAAAGTTCCAGGCGTAAAGTTAAATGCGGAAGTCTCAAAAGAAATTTTACTGACAATTTTTCATCCAAAAACAGCATTGCATGACGGCGCTTGTTTGATTCGAGGTTCGCGGGTAGTTGCAGCAGCGGTGATTTTGCCCCTTTACGAACGTCCAGCTCCTCGTCAATTGGGGACGCGCCATCGAGCTGCTTTAGGCATCACGGAGAAGGTAGAAAACTGCGTATGCGTGGTCGTGTCGGAAGAAACAGGGTCAATTTCGCTGGCAGAACGAGGAATATTAAATAAACCGCTGACCAGCAGTAAACTGAAAGAATTGTTGGAAGCTCGATTCTCGCCAGCTGTGGAACGGGAAGCTGTAGCCCCAAGCATACGCGGTCTGGTAAATCAAATTGGCAATCGAGTTAGGATTCTCATGACTCGTTTTTTTGCGCTTTTTGGTCTAAACTTACCAGCGTCTCCCCGAAATAAAAAATGACTGTAAAGCCGATTGTGTTGCAATTGCCTCTCGATCTAGAACAAGAAAAACTGCCCAGACACGTTGCAGTAATTATGGACGGTAATGGTAGGTGGGCAAAAAAGCAGGGTTTACCCCGTATCATGGGACACAAACGGGGGGTGGATGTTCTCAAAGATTTATTACGCTGTTGTCGAGATTGGGGTATACAAGCATTAACGGCGTATGCCTTTTCGACCGAAAATTGGGGCAGACCGTTAGAAGAAGTTGAATTTTTGATGACTTTGTTCGAGCGCGTTCTGCGGAAAGAATTGCAGGAAATGCTAGAGGAAAACGTCCAAATTCGGTTTGTAGGAGATTTGGAGGCTTTACCGCGCAGTCTCCAATCGGAAATCGAGCGATCGATGGCTGAAACAAGGTCGAATCGAGGTATCCGCTTCACTGTTGCCACGAATTACGGTGGTAGACAGGAAATTTTGCACGCTTGTCGAGCGATCGCCCAGCAAGTACAGCAAGGTTTGCTCCAACCAGAAGAGATTGACAAAGAAATCTTCGAGCGCCACCTCTACACGGCTGGAATTAGCGATCCTGACTTATTGATCCGCACCAGTGGAGAAATGCGCATCAGTAATTTTCTCCTCTGGCAAATGGCTTATGCCGAAATTTATATTACCGAGTCTCTGTGGCCCGACTTCAACCGCACGGAGTTTCATCGGGCTTTGGCTGCTTACCAACAACGGGAACGACGGTTTGGGAAAGTGTGATTGTAAGGGAGTAGGGAGTAGAGAGTAGGGAAAGAGTGTGTGATGCTCTTTAAGAGAGTAGAGACAAGTGTGAAGATCTAAAATCTCAAATTGAGTCAGGGTCCAGAAAATACAGCCTGCTCTATATCTTTTCGGCTGAGAGAATATTTAAAAGAGCGTTGAATGTCTTGTCCTACTGCTTCAGCATCAATGTATCGGATCGTCAACTGGTCGATATCTAGCCATAGTTCGGCTTCCCAGTTCGATTTTTGAATGTGCCAGCAATGCAGTTGCTTTTGGTCTTGTTGGCAACCTTGGTCTTTCAACCACTGCTCGATTTGGGGTAAAGGATGATTGTATAAGGGAGTGTCGGCAGAAGGTAAGGACATATATTAGAAGTTGTAAGTCGTAAGTCGTAAGTCGTAAGTCGTAAGTTGGAATTTCCTAGCCACCAGCCAAAGCGCCGCTCTTTATTGATAACTTTGTACAGACGTTACATGTAACATCTCTACACTGACAATTGACAACTGAGCTGGCGGGACTGGAGTTTGCAAGGTATCACCCCGGATCGTAGCAATAGCGATCGCCAATAATATACAACCTATGAAGGTCAATCCCAAAATAAACAAGACAAAAACTTCTCCAGATGACAGGGGACGATCTGTAGGGTCGAGGTAAGCAGAGGAACGCCGTTCGTCTTGTCGTGCGGCTGCGCGCTGAAAATCTGGAGGTGGTTGGATGACATACAGACGAGAATAGCCAATGTGTAAGTCGTAATTCGTCCGCCGTTCTGGATTGCTCAGCGTGGCATATGCTTCGTTGAGCTGCTGAAATTTGACAGTAGCAATTGCTGAAGGTAAGTCAGTTGTATCAGGATGATACAGCTTGCTGAGATGTCGGTAGGCACGACGAATCTCGATTGGCGATGCCGAGGGATGCAGTCCAAGCAGGGTATAATGAGTGGCTTGGTCTGTCATGCGGTCTGACACGCGGTCTGACATGGGGCGATCGCTATTATTTGGCATTCCCCAGTGTTGAGTCACGGCAGTTTGACTAGTGCGGTTAGTTTTTTATCTATTTTAAATCTACTCATGCTAAGCAGCTGCATTTCATCTCAGATTTAATTTAAAAGTTCAGTAGTAATAAAATTTACGTTTGATTCAAAATCTCAACTTAAAAGTACAGAAAATATCTCTGTTTCAAAAAAATATATTTCTACTATGTTTGCACTTTTAAATTAGTTGAAACATACTTTTTAGACAAGCGAATAATTATAGAACTTAAGTATAAAGCCAAGATTTTCAAATTTTCCCGATGGATGAATACAAGGTTAGACTAGACTTAGAATTTTTTTGCTTGCTTTTTGGTTACGCGATCGAAACTCTGAATTATAGCGGTTTTCAATTGGGTGAAATACACAGACTGTAGGGGCGCACAGCTGTGCGCCCCTACCAGCGTTATATATGCGATCGAGACTCTGAATTAGAGTTCGCAGCGCGTCCGAATGAATTGTATATAAAAACACATTTACCCGAAGCTAGTTTTGCTAGTCTAAACCCTGCATTCTGAATATCAAAGTGTGCGTTTGGGTGTGAGGATAAATGCATAAATTCTTGTTGCAAGTATTGCCGATCGCCTCGGTAATATTAGCGTGTCATGCCGTTGATAGTTATAGAGCAAGTGCAGAGACTAACGCGGTAGAAGTTAGCTCAAAACAGACACTAGCTAGCATGAATTACGATCGCGAAGCTAAATTATTACTACCTCCCGATCGCAGCGATCGTCACGCAACCAATCGTACTTCCATAGAACCTGAAACCGATCTAGCGACGACTCCTAGAGTCGAGATACCGGAAGCAGCAAGTGGCGACTCGATGGCGCAAGTCACATCTGTATCGCAGCTATCAGATGTCCAACCTACTGACTGGGCATTTCAAGCGTTACAGTCATTGGTAGAGCGTTATGGTTGTATTGCAGGATATCCAGACAGCACCTATCGAGGCAGCCGTGCTTTAACGAGATATGAATTTGCGGCTGGTTTGAATGCCTGTTTGGACAGAATTAACGAACTCATTGCTACAGCATCGGCAGATACCGTTAAGCAAGAAGATGCCGATACGCTGCAAAAATTGCAGACAGAATTTGCCGCTGAATTGTCTGCTTTGCGCGGTCGCGTGGATGCTTTAGAAGCAGCGACAGCAGAACTAGAAGCCAATCAATTCTCGACTACAACGAAATTAAGCGCTCTAGTTTGGGCTAACGTCACGGGAGCTTTTGCCGATGGTGACGTACAATTTGAATCAGTCGATCTCTTTCCGCCAGCTGCATTTGGCGGCGTTGTCGCTAGACGAGGGGGAAGAGATGCAGTCACAGGCAGACCAGTTGTACAAGAACTTACAGACGATCCAGAAATTACTTTCAGCGATCTGATCTGGTTAAATTTCGATACTTCCTTCAATGGTAGGGATAGCCTCAAGGTGCGGCTAGTCGCAGGTAATGCCGACTCTCCCGCCAACCAATTCACCTCAGCAGGGCTGTACAACACCTACGGCGTACCCTTTTTTGACCAAACTGCGGGGATTCAAGGGTTGGGTAATGATGTCGTTATCCACGAATTGTATTACAGTTTTCCCGTGGGGGATAATCTTGAAATTGCTTTTGGTCCCCGGATTAACTGGTATCGCCTATTTGACTACAACGCTTTTACCTTCATCCTCACGGGTGCGAATAGTTTTAACTCCAATGGCGGTACGCTAGTCAATGCGATCGACCGAGGATCGGGGGCGGTTATAACTTGGAAGCCTAGCAAGCAATTGCAATTGACCGCAGGTTACATTGGAGAAAATACAGAATTTCTTTCTAGTACGATCGCACCTGGATTTAACACCTCTAGCGATCCGAGGTTTGGCTTATTTGGTGGTACGTACACCGCAACAGCTGAACTCACTTACTCGCCCAGCCAAAATTTTAATTTAAGGCTGCTATACAATCGGACGCGGATTCAAGCAATTGGCGGAGTCATTGGTGGTGCAACAGGAGAGCCAATTTACGGAATTGCAGATAATGGTGGTTCTGCGGTATTCGATCCAGTGACAGGACTCGTTGCTGATGGTGGTTTGGATGCTGGTTTAGCTGATACCTATGGAGTTAATTTTGATTGGTTGCTAACTCCTGGTATCGGTTTCTTCGGACGTTACACCTATGCCAAGACAAATCTAGTGCCTGGTGATGGAGAAATTGAAGCTCAAGCAATGCAAGCTGGTGTTGCTTTTCCCGATTTAGGTAAGGAGGGGGCGCTATTAACTATCTCTTATGTCAGACCGTTTGCCATCTTGGATGGACGCGATTTTCTTGTTGCTGGAGGCGGAAATGGTGGCGTGCAGTACGAGTTTGAAGCGAATTATTATTTTCCACTAACAGATAATATAGCTTTAGTACCAGCGTTTTATCTGATTGCCAATCCAAATAACTTTAGCGATAACCCAACGATCTATGTAGGTAACTTAAGAGCGCAGTTTAGCTTTTAAGCGATCGCTTCATCAATTGCCGTTATCAACTTGAAGGTGCAAACAAGAAATTTTATCGGCTAAGAGCGAATCAATTGTCATACTCGTATGAACCTCTAATTCAGTACTGGGTAAAGCTTCAAACAAAAACCGTTGTCCTGGAAAAACTGCCCGTTCAAAATAGTAACTGGGAAGATCGACAATGCGAATCACCTGAATTTGGCTGGTTGCATTAACGTAGCAGCATAGTATAAGACTCTCTTGCTCAGCTGGTAGAGACCTAATTATTTTCGTCATAATCATACAATAATGAGTCTTGGATCGATGCTCCAACTATACATGCTTGACTCAGATCTACCCCAGTTAGTTCTACTAACTTTAATTGTGCGTAACGTAAATCTGTTCCGGTCAGATTAGCACCACTGAGATTGGCTCCAGTTAAATTCGTTAAGCGCAAATCTGCTCTATTTAATAAAGTGTCACGTAGATCTACACTGCTTAAATTAGCTTTAATAAGAATTGCTCTACTCAGGATGGCTTTATACAAAGTCGCATTGCTAAGGTCAGTTCTCCAAAGGGTAGCTCCAGTTAAGTTTGCCTCGCTGAGCTTGACTCCTTTTAAGTTGGCTCCATTCAGGTTGGCTCCAGCTAACTCTGCTTTGCTCAAGATGGCTCCACTCAAGTCGATTTCACTCAAATCGACTCTGCGCAAGTCAAAACAACTAAAATCTCTTTTGCCAGCAGTATAAAGCTCTAGTAGAGTATCAACATTCATAGATCGGCATTCATAAATACGCCAGGAGTTACGCACGGAAGTTGAAGATCTCGATCCCCCCTAGCCCCCTTAAAAAGGGGGGAATTTAAAGCCCCCTTGGAAAGGGGGTTGGGGGATCTCCTAAATCTTTTCACCGCGCTTGCGAGATATATTGGGTTTGAAAGAGCAGTGCTAGCTAGCACCACTCCCCCATTTAGAACGTTTTACATCCGACGCAGGTTGAGTAACTCTTGAGGAGAAGCAAGCATATCAATGGCGACGAAGAAAATCTTGCCTTGAGGATCGATCAAAAACCGCCAAGCAATATTCATCCCAACGTTGACACCAAACCAAGGAGTTTGGACGACACCAGTGACTTTTACTTGTTTGGAGCCATCTGGTTGTACTTCACAGATACCTTGTTTCGGCATCATGTTTAAACCCTGTGCTTCTTCGCGCATGTATTTCGCGATCGCCTCATGACCGACAATTGGCTTTTGAAATGGGGGTTGTAAAGCACCATTAGCAGTAAACAAAGCAATAGCAGCGGCGAAATTGTCTGCGTTCATTGCTTCGACATATTGCAACACCGCAGGCTCGTTAATTCCTTCAATCTTGACATTGGTGGTGACGGGTTCGGTGCGTTCAAATACTGGTTCTGCACTCTTTCGAGAGCTGCTGGGAGCCAAGTCGGATGTATCGAATCCCATGTCTACGACTGTGTTGCGCAGAACTGTGATCTGCTGACCTGGATCGAGTTTCTGGGTTGCTTCTAGGACGACTTTGACACCAGGAGACATTTGATAGCCAGTTGGAATTGGAGCGACGATCCCCTGTTTCATCAACTCTCCTAACTCGTACCAAAAAGCTAGCTTGGTATTCACGCTGAAGAAACCATAGGAACGGTTGATCGGAGTGTCAATGCGATTAGCAAGGTCGCGCATGACTTTGGTTTGCTCTTCAGGTGACATTTGTTTGATTTGGGTGAGCAATCCTTCCGCCAGTTGTAAGCGAGCCGCGCCTGGAGCTGCGGGGGTGATTGTCCGACCCATTTCCGTGTAAGCATACCAAAGATACGCTAGGCGATCGTCAACGCTCAGTTGGTCGAACAGCGCTATAGTGGCTGGAATTGGACTGGGGATTTGAGTTCCAGAGAAGATATTTTGTGCCGACTCGATAGTATATGTCACGATCGGAAGCTCCAGATTGCTTTGTATTAGTCGATTTTGAGATTTAAGGCAAAATGCTAAAGCTGGGGCTTTAGCACATACCCACTTGGTTACGTAAATAAATGTAACAAAGTAGTTAACTTTTGTAAAGAAGTTTATCGATTTCGATCGTTTTGCCGCTCGATCCAGTAGATAGCACGCGCCATTAGGTAGTTTAATCGAGCAAGCGATCGCGCAGTCGCACACCAAGTTACACAGTAGCGGCTAGTCCAAGTGCTGCTTGCAAGCTAAATAATTCTGAGAAAACGTTGCATAACTTTACAATGCTTGTTACATTACCATTTAGTTAAAAAATGCATTAATTGGATAAACGTATATGAAATCTAACGTTCGGGATGATTTGATGAGCTTTTTACGCGACGAATTGTCGGTTTCAGAAGCAGCGATCGCGTTAGCTTTAAAAAAGGGAGAACAGGAGCTAAACTTTCTGCCGATGGTACTTTGGCAATACGGATTTATTACCTTGCCACAACTAAACCGCGTGTTCGATTGGTTAGAAATGGTGTAGGATCTACTAACGCTGTAACTCGTGTAACTTCACATCAACTATTGTCTTGAGTAGCAATATAAAGTGATGGCTTATGATACAGCCTTATCTGGCAAAAATTTCGATTTTTCCGGTTAAATCGCTTGATGGCATCACTTTGTCTCAAGTCAGTGTATTAGCAAGTGGCGCACTCCAGCACGATCGCGAGTATGCCTTATTTGACCAAAAAGGGCGATTTGTGAATGGTAAGCGCAATGCTAAGGTTCATTTGCTGCGATCGCAATTCGATGCAGATTGTCAACAGCTATCGTTACAAGTCCAAGGAACAGATGAGAGCGTTACTTTTCACTTGGATAAAGAGCGTTCGGAGTTAGAAGCTTGGTTGAGCAATTATTTTGGTTTACCTGTCAACATTAAGCAAAATAATTTCACAGGGTTTCCAGATGATACTAATGCTTCTGGTCCTACAATAATCAGTGCAGCTACGCTTGCAGAAGTTACCTCCTGGTTTCCTGACATAAGTGTTGAGGAAATGAGGAATCGGATACGAGCAAATATAGAAATTGATGGCGTACCTCCATTTTGGGAAGACCGATTATTTACCAAAGTAGGGGATAGTATCCAGTTTCAAATTGGAGAAGTTGTATTTGCTGGAATTAATCCTTGTGCGAGATGCATCGTACCCACAAGAGATTCAAAAACAGCAGTAGCCACAGAGAATTTTCAGAAAATCTTTGTTTCTAAACGTAAAGAAACCCTACCAGATTGGACAACTCCAGAGAGATTCGACCACTTTTATCGGTTAAGTATCAATACAAAAATTCCGTCGTCAGAAGTGGGAAAAATCTTAAAAATTGGCGATCCAGTTTCAATATAGGATCGTAGGGTGGGCATTGCTCACCTTACGATTCAGAATTTAAATAGAGCGAGTAGAATTCGCAGCTACACAGGCAAGATCCGCCGGCGCGGACTAAGAGTTTGTTGCATCTAATTTTGCTTTGGTAGTAATTAGATTAACGTACTCGCTTTTACCATTAGTATAAGCCTCGCGATCGCCTGAAAATTGTGCTGCTAAATCTCGCTTTAGTTGTGCGTAGCGTGCGGCTTCTGCTGGGTGGCTACAGAGATAATCGCGAAAATACAATCTTTCCCATAATGTGTGTCCCGCAGTCGCCATATGAATGTGGTGGGTACGCTTACCATTGCTGCGCGATCGCTTAACAAACATCATATGCCCTGGAGGGCGATCGCTACGCCATAGATATTCATATCCTGCATCTACTAACTTGGGTAAGGCTTCCTGCTGAATGCGATCGAAGCTAGGAATTTCTACTAACATATCGATTATGGGCTTAGCAGGCATTCCAGGTATAGCTGTGCTACCGAAGTGTTCGATTCGGAGGATCGAAGCTTTTCCCAGCAGATTTCGTAGGTAAATAGCTTCTTGCTCGAATAACTCTACCCATTGGCGATCGTATTCCACGATGACAATATTATCCATACCTTACCCCTAACTCTTTACCCCGCAACACCTGTGGCGATCGCATCCCTACAACTGCCACAAAGCGGCTACCATATAATTTCTATGGTCTGTTAGATGTATCTCTAATAGAGAATGACAAGCAGAGGCATTCTATAGTAAGAATGGCTACCACGTGAGTCCGAAAATTATTGTCATGTCGCAACGACTCGGCTCTAGAACAGATTCATGGACATTTTAGCGAAGAATAGCACATTTCCAGCTATTAAATATAAAACTATAATTCTAGTTTTTAAAGTATGACCAAAACCACAGATTTTTTAAGTCACCTTAACCCCAGTCAGCGTACATCTGTAGAGCATTTTTGCGGTCCCTTGCTAGTGGTTGCGGGTGCGGGTTCTGGTAAAACGAGAGCATTAACTTATCGGATTGCAAATCTGATTCTCAAACACCGTGTCGATCCTCATAATATCTTAGCTGTGACTTTTACCAATAAAGCGGCACGGGAGATGAAAGACAGGATTCAAAAAATCTTTGCCGAACAAATAGCACTGAGTCAATACAATAAACCATTGGATAAATTAGCGCCTCACGAACAAACAAGATTGCGATCGCAAGTTTACAAAACCTATATTAAAGATTTGTGGATCGGTACGTTTCACAGTTTGTTTTCCCGGATTCTCCGATTTGATATTGAAAAATATCAAGATGAGAAAGGGAGACGCTGGACGAAAAACTTTTCGATTTTCGATGAGTCTGACGCTCAAAGTGTAGTCAAGGAAATCATTACTAAAAAACTCCAATTAGACGACAAGAAATTTGAACCGCGTTCCGTCCGCTACACTATTAGCAATGCTAAAAACCAGGGACTTTCTCCCCGCGATTTTGAACGAGAACAGCCTAACTATCGCGGTAGAGTTATTGCGGAAGTTTACGGATATTACGAAGATAAGCTAGCCGAAAACAACGCTTTGGATTTTGACGATCTGATCTTAATGCCAGTTAAGTTATTTCAGCAGAACGAACAAGTTCTTGGCTATTGGCATCAGCGATTTAGACATATTCTAGTTGATGAATATCAAGATACAAACCGAATCCAGTACGATTTAATTAATTTACTCACAACCAATGGTGAGACGAGAAAAAGTGAATGGAATTGGCGCGATCGCTCAATTTTTGTAGTTGGCGATGCCGATCAGTCAATTTATAGTTTTCGCATGGCGGATTTCACCATTCTGTTAGACTTTCAAGCCGACTTTGGTGATGGCTTACCTGACGAAGATACCCGCACGATGGTTAAGTTAGAAGAAAACTATCGCTCTAGAGAAACTATTTTACAAGCCGCTAATCAACTAATTGAAAATAATACCCAGCGGATCGATAAAATTCTCAAACCAACACGGGGAGAAGGAGAAAAAATCTACTGTTATAAAGCTGATGATGAAATCGCCGAAGCCCAATTTGTCATCAATCATTTACGTAGTTTAGAACAGCAACATTCAGAATTCAATTGGGGTAGTTTTGCCGTTCTTTATCGTACTAACGCTCAATCTCGTCCCATAGAAGAGAATCTAGTTCGTCAAGGTATTCCTTACACAATTGTCGGTGGATTGAAGTTCTACGATCGCAAAGAAATTAAAGATGTCTTGGCATATTTAAGAGCAATTGTCAATCCTTACGATACCGTAAGTTTATTACGAGTGATTAATACTCCCCGTCGCGGTATAGGTAAAACCACAATTGATAATTTAGTTAATGCTGCCCAACAACTTAATTTACCCTTTTGGGAAATTCTCAATGACGAGACATCAGTTAACACTTTAGCAGGGCGATCGGCTAAGGGTGTCAACAATTTTGCCCAACTAATTCGCAAATGGCAAGAACAGGTAGATACTCTTTCTCCGAGTGCGATCGTGCAAGGAGTTTTAGATGAGTCTAGCTATGTCAAAGATTTACAAAATCAAGGCACGGATGAAAGTTTAGATAGACTGCAAAACGTACAAGAACTTTATAACGCCGTCTTACAATTTGAAGAAGAAAACGAGGAGGTTAACCTATCAAATTTTCTTGCCAGTACAGCTTTAACTTCCGATTTAGACAATTTGAAAGAAGGACAAGCTGCTGTTTCTCTCCTCACGCTTCATGCTTCCAAAGGATTAGAATTTCCCGTTGTTTTTCTTGTGGGGTTAGAACAAGGACTACTTCCTAACTATCGTTCGCTTGACGATCCTAAATCGTTGGAAGAAGAACGCCGCTTGTGCTATGTAGGAATTACTCGCGCTCAAGAAATACTTTACCTCACCCACGCCCGCGAACGTCGCCTTTACGGTTCCCGCGAACCTGCAATTCCATCTCAATTTCTGGCAGAATTACCCAAAGAATTACTCAGTTTTCATCTTTCTAGCCAAGCGAAAGTTCCTAATACATCGACTAGATCGACTCACCAACTAACTCAAAAGTGGAGCCATCCTCAGAATAATAGTGCTAGCAAAAATTCATCAGAGGCAGATTTAGAGAGGGACTGGCGTGTAGGCGATCGCATTTTCCATAAAAACTTTGGTATTGGCGAAGTAACTCACATTTTCGGTTCTGGTAACAAAATTTCTTTAGCAGTTCGGTTTGCTAGTCTCGGTACGCCAAAAATTGTCAATCCTAAAATCGATCCACTACAAAAAGTAGAATGAGATTGGTATTGGGTAATTGGTAATGGGTATTGATTGACGAGCGATGACTAATACAAGGAGCTTTTTATGAGTCAGGCGCGAGTACGATGGACGACTAGCGATTTAGAGTTGTTGCCAGATAATGGCAATCGCTATGAAATTGTCGATGGGGAATTATTTGTGACACGCGCACCAGGCTGGGGACACCAAAAAACTATTAAAAATATCTGTAGAGAGTTAGATCTTTGGTCGTTGCAAACTGGGTTAGGAGAAGTAGTACCTACCCCTGGCATTATTTTTACTGATGCTGATAACGTTATTCCTGACGTAGTTTGGATAAGTAAAGAGCGATTGGCTGCTTTGCTAGACGAAGCAGAACACTTGACTGGCGCACCAGAATTGGTTGTTGAGGTACTATCACCAGGGGAAACCAACGAACGCCGCGACAAAGAGGCTAAACTCAAGCTATATGCTGCTCAAGGAGTGTGTGAATATTGGATAGCAGATCCGCGCTTGCAGCAAATTCAAGTTTATCGCCGCGAACATGCAACGCTGGTTACGGTAGCAACTTTATTTACCAGTGACGAACTTACCTCGCCTTTACTGCCTGGTTTTAGCTGTGCTGTGGCAAGATTGTTTGGTTAGACGTTTTAAGATTGAGTGAGTGCGATCGCACCGCCTACATTCCTGAAAACTGTATCAAATCCAGTTTGTTTCGCCAAATCAAATCCTATAAGCTAGTCGAGGAGTATCCAGTCGAATAGCTGCAAAAACCCGTGAAATATTTTTTTCTCACTGAGGGATGGACAGTAGGTAGAGTCTGGGCATCTGACGGTTTATGGAATGAAACAGCTTGGCGGCGACGACCAGACATTCAACGACTGAACGTTTGTTTGGTAGAAGCTCATGAAAAATTATGGCTGTATCGGGTAGAAGACACGATCATGACTGTAGAAGTCAGACCCGCTACTGCTTCCAGTAATGGCACAAAACAGGCGATCGGACAAGTTGTACTCAAGCGATTAATCACTGCCGAACAAGTCATCGATCGCTTGGGAATAGCCGAAGCTATGTGCCAACTCAAAAGCATTCAATCTGTAGTACAGTGAGTGGTGCGTGGTGCGTGGTGCGCGATCGGATTTCTATTCATATTCTCCTGGCTCCTGACTCAGCAACTCCTGTACGGGCGGGTTCACCCGAAATCTTCCTCGGAGTCAGAGATCTTTGGTGAACCCGCCCCTACGACTCCTGGCTCTTGAAACCCTTGATAACTGACAACTGACAACTGATAACTGATTCTCGTATTGCATTCAGTCCCGCCAATAGTTACACTTCTTTAATAATTCTCATTTTTGTATTGAATACCATTGCTGAATTTTACAAGTCAGATGGATCGTCCAGATCCATATCTAGTAAGGCTCGGTTGATGGCAATAACAAAAAGCCGAAAAATTATCCTGTAGAAATAACTCATCGAGGAGGAGCGTAGTCGATGGGACTACCTTGGTACAGAGTACACACAGTCGTCCTGAACGATCCAGGGCGGTTGATTGCTGTACATTTAATGCATACAGCACTAGTTGCAGGCTGGGCTGGTTCGATGGCTCTATACGAACTAGCTATTTACGACCCCAGCGATCCAGTATTAAACCCCATGTGGCGGCAAGGTATGTACGTACTGCCCTTCATGTCACGCTTGGGTGTAGTTGGCTCTTGGGGTGGCTGGAACGTCATGGGCGCTCCCAGCTACGACCCTGGTTTCTGGTCGTTTGAGGGCGTTGCTGCCGCTCACATCGTTCTTTCCGGTTTATTATTCCTAGCTGCTTGCTGGCACTGGGTTTATTGGGATTTGGAACTTTTCCAAGACCCCCGCACGGGCGAATCTGCTCTAGACCTGCCAAAAATGTTTGGTATCCATTTATTCTTGTCTGGTCTACTTTGCTTCGGCTTTGGTGCTTTTCACCTCACCGGACTATTTGGTCCAGGGATGTGGGTTTCTGACCCCTACGGCATCACCGGACACGTAGAAGCAGTCGCGCCGGAATGGGGACCAGCAGGTTTTAACCCGTTTAATCCTGGCGGCGTGGTAGCTCACCACATTGCTGCGGGTGTTGTTGGTATTATTGCTGGTTTATTCCACCTGACAGTTCGACCCCCAGAACGGCTTTACAAAGCTCTGCGGATGGGGAATATCGAAACCGTGCTTTCTAGCAGTATTGCTGCCGTCTTCTTTGCTGCTTTCGTTGTAGCAGGGACGATGTGGTACGGTAACGCCACAACCCCAATCGAACTGTTTGGTCCTACCCGCTATCAGTGGGATGATGGCTACTTCAAACAAGAAATGACCCGCCGCGTGCAAGCTAGCGTGGCTGAGGGTAAGAGCTTGTCTGAAGCTTGGTCGGAAATTCCCGAAAAACTGGCGTTCTACGACTACGTAGGTAACAGCCCCGCTAAAGGTGGTTTGTTCCGCGTCGGTCCGATGAACAAGACTAATGGTATTGCTCTGTCTTGGGCAGGACACCCCGTATTCAAAGATAAAGAAGGACGAGAATTAGAAGTTCGTCGTCTGCCTAACTTCTTTGAAACTTTCCCTGTTGTTTTAACAGATAAAGATGGTGTTGTCCGTGCCGATATTCCTTTCCGGCGAGCAGAATCCAAGTATAGCTTCGAGCAAACAGGTGTAACTGTTAGCTTCTACGGCGGTGAGTTGGATGGTCAAACCTTTACCGACCCAGCCGACGTGAAGAAGTATGCTCGTAAAGCTCAAGGTGGCGAAATCATCAATTTTGACGGCGATCAAAGCACCAGATTTGGCGATCTAGCACTTGCTAAGCCTGACGGTGTATTCCGTACTAGCCCTAGAGGTTGGTTCACCTTCGCTCACGCTACCTTTGCCTTGCTATTCTTCTTCGGTCATTTGTGGCACGGTTCTCGCACGATCTTCCGCGATGTATTCGCAGGGGTCGAGGCAGATTTGGAAGAACAAGTCGAATGGGGGCTGTTCCAGAAAGTGGGTGACAAGACCACTCGCCGTAAGGAAGCCTAAACTGAGGTCAGTTGTTAAGAACGGTTAAATATATTGTCGGGAAACAATTTTTCTAGCAGTTAATGTAACCGTTCTTTTCTTTTGATTGATAAACTATCAGTAAGAAGGAAGTCGTTAGGGAATACTGACATGGAAAGCGTTGCTTACATTTTGATTCTCGCGCTAGCTATTGGTACTCTATTCTTTGCCATAGCTTTTCGCGAACCACCTCGTATTGAGAAAAAGTAAATTTTTTCGGCTTAATTCGCTAAAAATAGCCAAATCATATCCATTTTCCACCGCTGTTATCGTCCTTGATAGCAGCGGATATTCCTTTATCAGGGAGCAGGGAGCAGGGAGTAGTTAGAAGTCAGGAGGTTAGTTAGATAGCTCCGATCCCTCATCCTTCCCTTACCCCTTACCCCTTATCCCTTACCCCTAGCTATGCAATGCCCTTTCTGCCAGCATCCAGATAATCGCGTTTTAGAATCGCGTTCTGCGCAAGCGGGACAGAGTATCCGTAGGCGACGGGAATGTTTGCGTTGTCATCGCCGCTTTACAACTTACGAACGGATTGAATTTGTTCCAATTACCGTTCTGAAACAGAATGGCGATCGCCAGTTATTCGATCGCTCTAAAGTTTTACGAGGAATTGTCCGCGCTTGCGAGAAAACGGGAATTTCGGCTTTGCGGATGGAGGCGATCGTCGATGAAATTGAAGCAGAACTGCAACAACGTGTCTCGCGGGAAGTTAGCAGTCTGGAAATTGGCGAATTAGTCCTCAAACATCTGCGATGCGAGAGTGAAGTTGCCTACGTGCGTTTTGCTTCTGTTTATCGCCAATTTCAAACTATGAAAGATTTTGTCGAAACTTTGGACGATCTGTCGCGTCAGGAAGCCTCAAATAATATCCCGATTGAAGGTGAATATTGCCAGTGCCATGAATCCCCAGCTCATACTGTGGCGATCGCCGACTGAGAGATTTTATCGCGATCGACTCCATAACTCAAACTCTATCGACTCGAACTACATCTAAAGAATTTCAGTAAATTTATTCGCAAAGCTCAGTTATAATTGTGAGTCTGTACTTAAATTGCGTTTAGATTAACTTCTCCTACGTTAGGATGGAATCAGAGATGTAGGTGTAATCTGCCTACGCTCGCCTTGCATATACATCGAGAGGAGGAAAAACCTTTCGGAGACTATTCCCAGGAAACAACCAGCATGGTCAATCAGAAAACACTTACTACAGAAATAGGCTTTACTCACGAAGATTTCGCGGCTTTACTCGACAAATACGATTACCACTTCAGCCCTGGCGACATCGTAGCTGGTACGGTATTTAGCATGGAGCCACGGGGCGCTCTGATTGACATTGGTGCTAAGACCGCTGCCTACATTCCCATCCAAGAAATGTCGATAAATCGGGTGGATGCTCCAGAAGAAGTTTTGCAGCCCAACGAAACGCGGGAGTTTTTCATTCTTACCGATGAAAACGAAGACGGACAGCTAACGCTTTCGATTCGCCGCATTGAGTATATGCGAGCTTGGGAGCGCGTCAGACAGTTACAAAACGAAGATGCAACGGTGCGATCGCTCGTATTCGCTACAAACCGTGGCGGCGCACTCGTGCGAATCGAAGGTCTGCGCGGATTTATTCCTGGTTCCCACATCAGCACTCGCAAGCCTAAAGAAGAGTTGGTCAGCGAGGAGCTACCGTTAAAGTTTCTAGAAGTTGATGAAGACCGCAACCGTCTGGTACTTTCACACCGTCGCGCTTTAGTCGAGCGCAAGATGAACCGCTTGGAAGTTGGCGAAGTCGTCATCGGTACGGTACGCGGGATCAAGCCTTACGGTGCATTTATCGATATTGGTGGTGTCAGCGGTCTGCTGCACATCTCGGAAATCTCCCACGACCACATCGATACACCTCACAGCGTCTTCAACGTCAACGATGAAGTCAAAGTCATGATTATTGACTTGGATGCCGAACGGGGTCGGATTTCTCTGTCTACAAAACAGCTAGAGCCAGAACCAGGCGACATGATCAAGAACCGCGACTTGGTTTACGATAAAGCAGAAGAAATGGCTGCGAGATATCGCGAACAAATGGCAGCTAAGCAACAAGGAATCGATCTAAATGCCCCTGCTGAGGTAGAAGAACCAGTAGCAGTGGAAGAAGAGATTCCGGCGGCTACCGAAGAGCCTGTTGCTGTCGATACCGAAGAACCTGTTGCTACCGATGCTGAGGAATTGCCAGCATCTGATGAGGATTTGCCAGCAGCAGTTGAGTAAAAAAATTATGCAAATCGCATGTAGAGACGTTACATGTAATGTCTCTACACCAAGGAGGGTTAAACCCTCTTTTTTTGTGGCGATTGCTTCTGGTGGAATAATGGGTTGTAGGGGCGCGCAGCCGTGCGTCCTTACCAAATCGCCAGATCTCGGAGGGCGGGTTTAGCACTCAGATTGATTTGTAGTTAGACATGTCGATAAACCCGCCTCTACGATCGCGCGATCGCCTTACTCATGGGGACAAACTCAATCCTGACTTCATTGCCAATTGTGTAGACAACGCGATCGCTACCCGCGTACCCGTATGCTCGATACAGTTTCACTCCTGGTAGGGTTGCCATTAATTCTAGCGATCGAAAACCACTGGCTTGAGCTTCCATTTCACATCGTTGTAAAATCGCTCTGCCGATGCCTTGTCTTGCCCAGTCGGGATGGACGAAAAAAGCTCGAATCTTTGCCGCATCGTAATTGGGATCGAGATAGCCTGACTCGCGATCGCTATAGCGATCGCCGCCAAATAGCGTTTTGCGTTTACTCCAACCACCGCACCCCACCAACATTTGAGCAGCCTCGGCAACGAAGTACGTACCATCTACAATCAGATCTGTATCGACACCAAAAACCGTAGCGATCGCCGCCTCAATCTGCTCGTCAGTGTAATCTTCTCGACTCAATCCCCGTGCAGACGCAGCAATTAATCGTTCGATTTGGACACGCTCGTCTAGGCGTGCTTGTCGTAAAATGAAGTCCATTGCTCAGCAAAGTCAAAAGTCAAAAGTTAAAAGTCAAAAGTTAAAAGGCTGAAAGCTCTATTGCACTGAGGCAGCAATACCTGTTCCAGAAAATTACAGTAAATCTCAGGCAGAAGCGTAACACAACACGATGGTAACAATTCAATGTAAAGACAAGCGCTTCAGTAATATCCAAGCAATTGTCTTCGATAAAGACGGCACGTTAGAAAATTCTGAAGAGTATTTGCGCAATTTGGGACAAAAGCGATCGCGCCTGATCGATGCTCAAATTCCTGGGATTGGCGAACCCCTGCTGATGGCATTTGGGATTAATGGCGATCGCCTCGATCCGACAGGACTGTTAGCCGTAGGTAGTCGGCGCGAAACGGAAATTGCCGCAGCTGCTTATATTGCCGAGACTGGGCGCAGTTGGTTCGAGTCCTTGGCGATCGCGCGTCGTACCTTTGAGGAAGCTGACCAGTATATCGGTACTGCCCCTTCACCCTTATTTGTAGGCAGCTTAGAAGTCTTGAAATATCTCAGCGATGCTGGCATTAAACTGGGAATTCTTTCCGCTGCCTCTACAGAACGAGTCCGCGCCTTCGTCCAACGCCATCAACTGGAAGCTTACGTACAGCTACAAATGGGCGTAGATACTATAATCAGCAAACCTAACCCCGCCCTGTTTTTACAAGCCTGCTTATCCTTGGGTGTAGCACCCCACGATACCTTAATGGTAGGAGATTCTGCTGCCGATATTGAAATGGCACGCAATGCAGGGGCAGCGGGTTGTATTGGCATTTGCTGGGGCAGACCCGAAGCCGCTCATTTAGAAGCAGCCGACGTGGCAATTTCTCAACTCGATGAAATTCATGTGGTAGAAGTGTAGACTAATTAGCATCTGTACGGACAGATTTATCAAGCGATCGTAACTCCGACAAAGATGGTGGATGGAGCGCCCCCTTATGAGAGTACAGGCGGGTTTATCGGCAGAATTATTTGTTTATTACAGATGTTTGACTTTTAACTTTTGACTTTTAACTTTCTATGCTTGCTTCTACTCAAGAACTCCTCCAAACAGCACGACAGAATATTTACGCGATTGGAGCTTTTAATATCTATAACTTGGAAGGAGTAAAAGCGGTAGTGAGTGCAGCCGAGACGCATCGTAGTGCTGCCATGTTGCAGATTCATCCGAGTGCCTTAAAGTACGGGCGATCGGCTTTAGTAGCAATGTGTTTAGAAGCCGCACGCGCTGCTACAGTCCCTATTTCCGTTCATCTCGACCACAGTACCAATGCTAATGATATTCGCCAAGCCCTCACCGCCGGTATGAACTCAATTATGGCGGATGGCTCTCATTTACCATATGCAGAAAACATGGTGTTTACGCGAGAGATGACACGGTTGGCTCATAAATCTGGTGCAATTGTCGAGGCTGAAATTGGTCGCATCAGCGGTACTGAAGATGGCTTAACGATCGCAGAAAAAGAAGCCAAAATGACCGATCCTGCGCAAGCAGTTGAATTCGTCCGCACAACGCAGGTAGATGCTCTAGCGGTAACGATTGGTAACGTTCACGGAGAATATAAAAATCCGCCCCGTTTGGATTTCGATCGCCTTGCCCGTATTCGCCGCTTAATTGATATTCCCCTTGTCTTGCATGGTGCTTCAGGGTTGCCAGGGTGGATGATTAGTCGTTCGATTCAATTAGGCGTGTGTAAGTTTAATGTCAATACTGAAATACGACAAGCTTACATGCGATCGCTCAAACAGGAAGTTTGCGCGGGTAATGGTAGCGACTTACTCGATATAGCAGGCGTAGCGATCGCGGCAATGCAGGAAGCGATCGCCGAAAAACTGCACCTGTTCGGTTCTGTGGGCAAGGCACACTTGCACGAAACCCCCTACGCGCGATCGCTAGCGGGATTAGAACGTTTTTCCCATTAAATATTCAAATTAAACCGCAGCAGACTTCATCGGATACATATCTCTCTGTTGTTCGGTGAGTTCCTCCCAGAGTCTATCCATTGCTGAATCCACAACCGAACCAACAACAGCCCCCAGCAGCGAGCCGACTACCGATCCCCCCAGAGAACCAACTAAAGAGCCAAGAAGTGCCGTACCAATCGAACCGCCAATGCCTCCTACAATTGCCCCCGCAACTGACCCAACCAACGAACCGCCAATAGAACCAACGAACGAGCAGAAAAGAGAGCCAAGTTGAAACATCTCAGTGCGCTCCTGTAGTTGTAGATTTATTCTCTTACAGTACAAGAAATTTCTCTTTTTATAATAGTATGGATCGAAATTTTAACTTTTAAAAATTCATGCTTTATTAGCGAGATTCAAATATAAGGTGAGCATTGCCCACTTTTTTATTAAGTAGCTATTTCACAAATTAGACGTTTTTTAACTTTGAAACCTTGCAATCGTGCAAATCAGCATAGAGAGGACTATGACCAATATCAATTAATCCTAAAAATTGACTGCTATCCTTTGGGAGATCGCTGATTTCAATTAATATACCAAAGGATTTAATTCTATTTACTTTTGCCCAAAATTTATGACCAATAGGATATCGCTGCTTTAGCAAAAGCCATTGTTCATCATTCATGTTCATTGGTAGGATTGGTAGGTATAAAGCTAGTATTTATCAACTAGAATACACTGTAGAATTACAGCGCAATACGAGATAAAAGCGTGGAAAGGTTAGAACATAAAAGTAAGTATCCAGACTCACCTTGAACTTAAGTTTGAGGCTAATAGCACAAGTCTACTGAAGTAGACTAACAACGATCTTGCAGCCGGACTTATCCGACTTAGGCTATAAGACTGTGAATTGATTCACAGGCGGGTGTTGCAATTGATGCAAGATCTCAGCTTTCACCTTTTGCCTGAAAAGTTTTTCTTTCTGTCTCCTGCCCTCTGCCATCTGCCATTATAAACAATAAAATACCCCTACCGACAACGCGGCAAGGGCTGAAAAAATCTCGTACAAGCCAACTATTCGATCGCCAACTGAGGCGCTTTCAAAGATACAGCTGGTGTTAGCTTTTGTTCTGCTAATGTTGGCACTGATTCCCTTAAATGAGCTGTCAGTTGTATGGTTGTTGCATCGTACATTTGAGTCAGCATTTTCGGGTACAAACCAATACCGATAATTGGTACTAGCAGACAAGCGATAATAAATATTTCTCGCGGTTCGGCATCAATTAAAGCTTCGTGAGAAGTTAATTCTTTGTTTTCTTGCCCGTAGAAAATCTCTCGCAGCATGGAAAGGAGATAAATCGGCGTCAAAATCACACCGACTGCCATCAGAAAGACGATAATCACTTTGAAAGTAGGGTTATAAGCATCGCTAGTTGCAAAGCCTACAAATACCATCAATTCTGCAACAAAACCGCTCATGCCTGGCAGTGCCAAAGATGCCATCGAACAAGTCGTCCACATGGCGAAAATCTTTCGCATCTGTTGCCCGACACCACCCATTTCATCCAACATCAGGGTATGGGTGCGATCGTATGTTGCCCCAACGAGGAAGAATAGACTCGCGCCAATCATCCCGTGGGAAATCATTTGTAAAATCGCGCCATTCAATCCTAAATCGGTGAAGGAAGCGATGCCAATGACCACAAATCCCATGTGAGAAATTGAAGAATAAGCAATTTTGCGCTTCAAGTTCCGCTGGGCAAAAGATGTTAAAGCAGCGTAGATAATATTTACTACCCCCAGAATTACCATCGCCGGGGCAAAGAAAGCATGAGCATCGGGAAGCATCCCCGCATTCATCCGAATCAGGGCATAGCCACCCATTTTCAGCAGAATACCAGCCAGCAACATATGTACTGGGGCTGTCGCTTCACCGTGGGCATCGGGTAGCCAAGTGTGTAACGGGAAGATTGGTAATTTTACGCCGTAGGCAATCAGAAAAGCCCCATACAGCCAAAGCTGAAAGTTAAGGGGAATATCTTTAGCAGCCAGCGATCGCATGTCAAACGTTACGGTATCGCCGTAAAATGCCATCGTCAAACCAGCTACCAAAATAAATAGCGATCCGCCAGCAGTGTACAAAATGAATTTGGTTGCAGCATACTGCCGTTTCTTACCACCCCAGATTGCCAGCAACAAGTAGACAGGAATCAGTTCTAGTTCCCACACTAGGAAAAACAGCAACATATCCTGTACGGCGAATACAGCAATCTGTCCGCCATACATTGCCAGCAACAGAAAGTAGAACAGGCGGGGTTTCAAAGTTACGGGCCAAGCCGCTAGAGTTGCCAGCGTCGTGATAAACCCTGTCAAAATCACCAAGGGCATCGACAAACCATCGACCCCTACCGACCAATTCAAGTCCAATTGAGGAACCCAGGCGTATCTTTCCACCAATTGCAACTCTGGATTAGCCAGATCGTACTGAGTGTAAAATGCGTAAACGATAATGGCAAAATCAATTAGCCCCACTACCAGAGCATACCAGCGCCCTGTCGATCCCTCTTTAGAAGGTGGCAGTAGCGGGATGAATAGCGAGGCAACGATTGGAAACAGAATGATTATTGTCAGCCAGGGAAAATTAGCTGTATTCATCTCTAACTAGGGAATAGGGAGTAGGGAGTCGGGAGTCGGGAGGGGGAGACAAGGGAGAGGGGGGAGACAAGGGAGAGGGGGAAGAATTTTGTCCTCCTTGTCCTCCTTGTCTTCCTTGTCCCCCTTGTCCTTCTTCTGTCTCCTGTCTCCTGTCTCCTGTCTCCTGCTATCAAGTTACGCCGAACACGATTACCATACCGAGGACTGCGGCAAACACAATCAAGGCATAGAATTGGGCGCGACCGTTTTCTAGGTATTTTAAGCCTTCACCGCTGATGAGCGTAAAGAAGCCCGTGAGGTTCACCGCACCATCGACAACGCGATAATCGACTTCCATCACTTGACGGGCAAGGCGACGGCTACCTTGGACGAACACTTTGTCGTAAATGTCGTCAAAGTACCACTTATTGAGCGATAGCTCGTAAAGCGGTCGAATTTTGGCGGCGATCGCGGCAGGATCGATCTTGCGCCACAAATACATCAACGAAGCCAAAGTAATTCCTATCAAAGAAATCCCTACCGAAGCCCCTGCCAAAGTGTAGAATTCTGTCGGCTCGAACTCGGCAGCTTTCTCCATCGCCATAGCTAAGGTTTCGCTGGGAGGATAGATAAATTCCTCAAAGTAATTAGCAAACGGCGTACCCACCAGACCAATCAGCATCGACGGGATAGCTAGGACTACCAAAGGTAGAGCCATCGTCCAAGGAGACTCGTGGGGATGTTCGCTGTGTCCGTGGCTATCATGGCTGTCGTGGCTGCTAGCGGTTGCTGCCAATTCTCGCGTATCCATCGCCCCTGGTCCAAAATTAGGTACGAGGGCTGCCGATTTCAGTTCGTGGCGGATTTCCATTTCATTGCCTCGGAATTTCCCTTCAAATGTCGAGAAATACATCCGAAACATGTAGAAAGCCGTAATTCCTGCTGTCAGGTAGCCTACACCCCAAAGTAAAGGATTCGTGGCAAAAGCTGCCCCTAGAATCTCGTCTTTCGACCAAAAACCAGCAAAAGGCGGAATTCCCGAAATTGCCAAACAGCCAATTAAAAAAGTAATTGCCGTGACTGGCATATAGCGCCGCAATCCTCCCATGAGTCGCATATCCTGCGCCAAAACGGGGTCGTGACCGACAACAGTTTCCATCCCGTGGATGACTGAGCCGGAGCCAAGGAAGAGCATTGCTTTGAAGTAAGCGTGGGTCATTAAGTGGAACAATCCCGCGCCATACGCGCCTAAACCCATTGCCATCACCATATAACCCAATTGGGAGATGGTGGAATAAGCCAAGCCTTTCTTAATGTCGTTTTGAGTAATTGCGATCGTTGCCCCTAAAAATGCCGTAAACGCACCAGTATAGGCAATCACATTCATTGCTGCTGGGATGCCTTCAAACAAGGGATACATCCGAGCGATCAAAAATACCCCAGCTGCTACCATCGTCGCCGCGTGGATCAAAGCTGAGATGGGGGTGGGACCTTCCATCGCGTCCGGTAGCCAGACGTGCAAGGGAAACTGAGCTGACTTGGCAACTGGTCCTAAGAATACGAGAACGGCGAATACAACTGCCAAGAAACTGCTGATAGAACCTGATTCAACCAGAGTTTGCAACCGTTCGCCAATTTCGCCAAACTCAAAGCTGTTGGTTGCCCAGTAAAGCCCTAGAATGCCCAACAATAAACCAAAGTCACCCACACGGTTGACGACAAATGCTTTTTGACAAGCATCTGCTGCTGCCTTGCGATCGTACCAGAACCCAACTAGTAGGTACGAACACATCCCCACTAATTCCCAGAAAATATAAATCTGGACGATATTTGGGCTGACCACCAGACCGAGCATGGAAGAACCAAACAAACTCAGGTAGGAATAGAAGCGCACGTAACCTGGGTCGTGAGCCATGTAACCATCGGTATACACCATCACTAGCAAAGCTACCGTGGTCACTACCACCAACATCATGGCTGTCAGATGGTCGATCGTATATCCCATACTTAAATGGAAATTTCCGGCTGCTGCCCATTCCAGGGTTCTGGTATAGGGCGCGTGTCCTTGGATTTGACTCCAAAGAATCGCGAAAGACAGTACCGTTGCTGCTCCCATTAAAGAGATGACAAATACAGCATTGAGTTGCCGCAGGCGGTTAGTCGCCTGATTTGCCGATATTAACCCCAGACCGACCAGCATCGCCCCGACCAAGGGTAACACCGGAATCAGCCAGGCATATTGATAGATAGCTTCCATCACTTGCGCCTACTTTGAGAACTTTACTACTAACTTACTCAATGAAGCTATTAGCTTTTTTGTCATTTGTCATTTGTCATTTGTCATTTGTATGGAACTGAGTACAAATAACTGATGATGAATAACCTCTGACGACTAATCGCTTACTCCAAACTGTTAACAATTGTGACACATGGCTCCGATCGTAAAATACCCCACCTGAGGGAACCTAGATGGGGAAAACTTACTATGACTTTAGCTTTAGTAAGGGGTAGGAGAGTAGTTAGTGGCTAGTGACTGGTGGCTAGTTGCTAGAAAACACTAGTCCCCAGCCACTTATCTTTCTAGCTCCTAGCCCCTATTTCAAGTCGAACGGAGTTAGCGTAGTCGTACTGAATTGACTTTAGGATTTGCCGAAGTTCATCTCGACTGTGTAGGCGATCTAATCGCTGTCTGACAATACCTTTCTCAATCAAAATCAGTGTGGGCAAGGTTGTGAGTCGATAAGTATTGGATAATCTAAAATTTTCATCGGCATTTACGCCCACTATCTTGACGTGCTGGCTACCATGCTTGTGAAACTCTGATAGTACAGGTTGGATTAAATGACACAACCCACACCAGGGAGCCCAAAAATTGACTAAAACTGGAACTGAAGATTCTAAAACTTCTTTTGTAAACGTCCGCTCGTTAACTGACAATATCATGTTTCCTCTAGGCGGAATTATCTGAGTTTGCTATCAACTTGGAATTATGCTACATCGATTCGGGATCAATTCAAAAGTGGGAAAGATCGATTTTGTCAGCTATTGGGGAGTCGGGAATCGCGAACTTCCAAGTAGTTAATTCTGAATTCCCCACTACCAGGGAACTTTGGCTGTAGCTTGGATCAGCAGGGGATGCGATCGCCACAATAAAAAGACAAAAATGGCAACACCTATGTATGCAGGGCGGAGAAATTCTTGCCAATATAATGTTTGCCGTCCCTGCACGATCGCTAGAAAGGGAATGATGGAGGTGCGAGACTTAACTTTTTCAAATGCTTCTGAATAACGTTGACTCAAGCGGCGATCGCCATGCCACACTCCAAAGAGATGATGTAAGACTAAGCCAATGGAAGTGACGAGGGTAAAACTCGTTCCCAACCATAAAGTATGGGCAATACACCAAATCAACTGTCCTACCATCTGCGGATGACGGGTGATGCGAATAATTCCCGTCTCGTAGAGATGGACTTCGGGTTTTTGGACTGCGGCAATTTCCAGTAAATTAAATGTAGCGGGATAAAGAAAGAGGAAAGAAACAGCAGATAGCACCCAAACAATCTCGCGCACGCCTGGGACAGCTTGTACTTGCCAGAGTTGCGCTCCGTCGTAGCGATGGTTGAAAAAGTAAATTACTAAACCGACAGCTAAAGGTAAGCTGACGCTAGCAAATAAGACACGATAAAGCCTAGCACCAATTGCTTTTTCTGCCTGCATTCGCAGGGCGGCTAAACCGCTATGGGCGATCGCAAATCCTAGTAATAGACCCAGCATGACAAAATGGCTGGGCGTTAGCCAAGTGTGATTCATTTTAGGGGAAGGGACAAGGAAGACAAGGGAGACAAGGGGGACAAGGGGGACAAGGGGGACAAGGAGGACAAGGGAGACAAGGGGGACAAGGGAGACAAGGGAGACAAGGAAGACAAGGAAGACAAGGGAGACAAGGAAGCGAGAATAACCAACTACCCATTACCCATTACCCATTACCTCTCACCACCCACTTTCTATTAGTAAATTTTATATATTTTGTTCCTGTAAAGCTCCGATCGCGAATTATTAGGTAACTTTATATAGCGAGTCTAAACAAGTTATGAACAAAATTGGAGATAAGTAGGTAGAATGAAGCTCTAGATGTCAGAGGCTGATGAAAACTAGCGTGAATCCGACTTCTCTAACCAAAACACAACAAATTCAACTCTTAAAAGATTTCATTCAAAGTCACCCAAATGAAAAAGAGATGAGAAGAGCTTTAGCTGTGAAGCTAGCTATGGAAGGTTATGTATATCGACAAATTAGCCAAATCTTAGAAGTTTCTGTAGGATTTATTAGCAAATGGAAACAAGCTTTCGAGTCTGGTGGATTAGCTGCGTTAAGGTCTTCGTATCAAGGAGGAAAAGGTTACTTAACTCAAATTGAAAGGCAAGCGGTAATTCAGTGGCTGGTCGAACAAAAAACTTGGGATATTTCAGACTTAGAGGTGTATCTAATCGAGCAGTACGATATAGTTTTTCAATCGCGACAAAGTTATTATCAACTGTTGAAAGAAGCGCGAATTACGTGGCAAAAAGGAGAACAAACCAGTCCACGTCAAGACCCAGAAGCGATCTACAAAAAAAACCGAGAAATTGCCGAGTTACTAGAGAAGTATCGACCCCAGATTGAAGCTGAAGAGCTAGTTGTGTATATCATAGATGAATGTCATCTTCTCTGGAACGATCTGGTTGGCTATCTTTGGAACTTCGTAAAAAATCCTTTAAAAATCCCAATCCTCAATCCCAAGGAACGGCAAACTTATTATGGTGCGCTAGAGCTATTTACTCAAGAGTTTACTTTGGTTCCTGAGCCAACAGCAAATGGAGAACTAACAGTAGAATTCGTCAAAAAATTACTAGGTAAACATCCACAAGCCAGAATTTTATTAATTTGGGATGGAGCCTCTTATCATCGAGGGCAAGTAATGAGGGATTTTCTCACCGAACAAAATGAAGGGCTTCTTCCTGAAAATTGGCAAATTACTTGTGTCCGATTTGCCCCTTATGCCCCTCAAGAGAATCCGGTCGAAGCTATTTGGTTACAACTGAAAACTCTCCTGAGAAGATTTTATCGTTTTGGAAAAAGTTTTAAGAGCGTCAAACGTTTATTTCAGCTTTTTGTTGACTTAAAACTCTTTAATCTTCCAAATTTTAGCAACTACGATGCTTTTTCACGATTCGCTTAGACTCGCTATATATTAATGTGGTGTTAGGGTCATTTTCGCGGAATGTTTCCCACTTTGAGCAGATGACACATTCGCGCTCTCTCACTAATCGAGTAGGTTGCCTGAAGTCTCCTTTCGTATTCATGGATATAGCTGTATGTCTGACCTACCTTTCACCTTAGATCAGTTACGCATTCTTAAAGCGATCGCTGCTGAAGGGAGCTTCAAGCGTGCCGCTGACAGTCTTTATGTCTCTCAACCTGCGGTGAGCTTGCAGGTGCAAAACTTAGAGCGGCAATTGGACGTGCCTTTATTCGACCGAGGCGGACGTAGAGCGCAACTGACAGAAGCAGGGTATTTGCTGCTCAACTATGGCGAAAAAATTCTCAGCCTCTGTCAAGAAACCTGTCGGGCAATTGAGGATCTGCAAAACCTTCAAGGCGGAACTCTGATTGTCGGTGCTTCTCAAACTACTGGCACGTACCTTTTACCGCGCATGATCGGCATGTTTCGGCAAAAATATCCTGATGTCGCGGTACAGTTGCACGTCCACTCAACTCGGCGCACTGCTTGGAGCGTGGCAAACGGACAGGTAGACTTAGCGATCATCGGTGGCGAAATTCCCTCAGAGTTACATGAATCTTTACAGATCGCTCCTTACGCCGAAGATGAGCTAGCCCTGATATTACCAGTGCTGCACCCCTTAGCAAAAGCCGAGAAAATCTATAAAGACGACCTCTATAAACTTCAGTTCATCGCTCTCGATTCCCAATCGACCATTCGCAAAGTCATTGACTCTGTATTAACTCGCTGCGAGATCGATACGCGACGACTCAAAATTGAAATGGAACTCAATTCAATTGAGGCAATTAAAAACGCCGTGCAGTCAGGGTTAGGAGCGGCTTTTGTTTCCGTCTCTGCGATCGCCAAAGAGCTACAAATGGGTATCTTGCACCGCTCTGCAATTGAGGGAGTCGTGGTGCGACGGACGCTAGCAGCAATTTTAAACCCCAACCGTTATCGCTCGAAAGCAGCTGATGCGTTTATCCGCGAGATTTTACCCCAATTTACAACTCCAGGTTGGGGCAAGGAACTGTTAGAGTCGCCGCGAGTTGCCAAGGAAACTATAGAAGTCGTAACGCCAGAGGTCGAGGAAGTGAATTGAGTTGTTTGAGCTAGACAGCTAAATTAAAAGCTATAGGAGTGGCTAGTGGTTAGTGGCTAGGGGCTAGAAAACACCAGTCACTAGTCACCAGTCACTAGCCACCAGCCACTTATCTTTCTAGCCCCTAGCCTTTGCCGTTCATGGAAGTTTTCTGCACTCGTTTAGGCTGTCCCCGTCCGCTCAATCATTTTACCGATCTCGATAACAGCGCCATTCTCAAAACAACAGAACAAAAGTATTGCACCTGTTGCGGTATGCCGCTAATTTTACAGGGGCGCTATCTACCGGTAAAACTACTAGGACAAGGGGGATTTGGTGCGGCTTTTTTGGCACGCGATCGCTACACGCCTGGGATGCGTCAGTGTGTCGTGAAGCAATTCAAGCCTTCTGGTGACTTGAGCGCGACTCAGCTGATGACTGCCCAAACCCTATTTGAACGGGAAGCAGTCGCCTTAGAACAACTCGGCGATCGCCACGACCAAATCCCCGATTTGTTGGCTTTTTTTGAATTGAGCGTCCCGAGTTGGCAACCCAATAAACAGGAACGTTTTTTTTATCTCGTTCAAGAGTTTATCGACGGTGAAACTCTAGAAGCAGAACTAGAATCTCAAGGTCGGTTCTCCGAATCGCAGGTCTTGCAACTGCTCTACGCCATTTTACCCGTTTTACAGTTCGTTCACGAACAAAAAGCGATTCATCGGGATATCAAACCTTCTAATATCATCCGCGATCGCCACGGTAAGCTTTACTTACTCGATTTTGGTGCGGTCAAACAAGTGACGAGCCAAGCAGGAGGAGCGCAATCTGCTTCGACCGGAATTTATTCTATGGGTTTTGCCCCTCCCGAACAAGTCTCAGGTGGGGAAGTTTACCCTTCTACGGACTTGTATGCCTTGGCTGTAACCGCAGTCAACCTACTCACTGGCAAAAAACCTACAGATTTATATGATGCCGGTCGCAATCAATGGCATTGGCGAATGCATGTTGAAGTTAGCAGTGAGCTTGCCAGCATTCTGACCAAGATGCTATCAGCTCAACCCCAGCAGCGCTATCAGTCAGCTGCCGAAGTCCTTACCGCTCTGCACCAGCTCGATCGCCCCACCCCTATACCATCTACTCCCCCACCAATAACCAGGCGACCTAGTTTTGCTCTGTGGGAGGTTTTAACGGGAGCGGCTTTTAGCGGTTTTGAAGGTGCTTTGCTGGCGATCGCGCTTTCCAGCCTTTTTCCCACTCCCGCTCTTGGTTGGGCAATCGCCGCTGTGATTTTGAGCGGTCTAGTTTTTGCCTTATCTCGTCGCTGGATCGAAAAAGTAGATTTATTAATTATTTCAGTAATTTCCTTGGTAGTTGTGGTTTTTATTCCTGCCCTGCACGCCAATCTCAGCGTTTCTAGCATTTTGGTTCTGGCGATCGGTGGCGGACTAATTGCAGTTGCCCTCACAGCTTTATTTAAAATAATTTATCAACTACTCGATCGAATTCTGTGACAGTTATCAGTTATCAGTTATCAGTTATCAGTGAAGAAAGGGTGTAGGGTGTGGGGTGACAGTGACTCCTGACCAGTGACCAGTGACTCCTGACCAGTTATCAGTTAATCATCACTTCTGACTTACGACTTCTCCTTGTCTCCCTTGTCTCCCCCCTCTCCCTTGTCTCCCTTGTCCCCCTTGTCTTCCCCTACTCCCTACTCCCCACTCCCTACTCCCTAGTTCTAATATGTCGCGTAAAAATGAAACAGTGCTTCTGCTACTATCGCTACTAATTACGCTCGGATTAGTAGGGGGAGGAGCTTTACTATTCAGTAATTTTTTTGGCAAATCGTTTGTCGGTATTGGAAATCAATCTAACTCGACTCCTACAGATGGTACTTCTGCAACTGGAAAACCAATTAGTTTTGGTGAGAAAACGTTATTTTCAGGGAAGATATTACCAGCAAAACAGGAAGGAATAGAGGCGATCGCGGCTCGAAATTGGAGTGTTGCAATCGAGAAATTGCAAGTAGCATTAACACAAAATCGCAACGATCCCGAAACCCTAATTTTCCTTAACAATGCCAAGATAGGCGATCGCAAAAGCTACGCAATTGCTGTTGTCGTTCCCACTGGTACTAGTCCTAATGGAAGTTTGGAAGTTCTACGTGGCGTTGCGCAGGCACAGACCGAAACAAATCAAACGGGGAATATTAATGGTGTTCCCTTGAAAGTGGCGATCGTCAACGACAACAATCAAGAAGACCAAGCTCAACAAGTTGCTTCAACTTTGGTCAACACTTCTGAAATTTTGGCAGTTATCGGTCACTGGGCAAGTCAAGTCACCCTTGCCGTTGCACCTATATATGATGAGGGAAAGTTAGTCGCGATCTCTCCTGTCAGTACTTCTGTTAAACTTTCCGGCATCAGTCCCTACATTTTTCGTACCGTTCCCAGCGATTATATTGCTGCAAGAGCTTTGGCAAATTATATGCTGACCAATTTACAGCAAAAGAATGCTGCTGTTTTTTTCAATCCCCAAAGTGCTTACAGCCAATCCTTAAAATCTGAGTTTGTCACAGCGGTTCTACTCGGAGGTGGAAAAGTCACATCTGAGTTTGACTTATCAGACCCTAGTTTTAGCCCAGCTAACAGCATTAACCAAGCCATCAAGCAAGGGGCAAAAGTCCTGATGTTAGCACCTAATACTGGGTCTAGTACTAGCATTATCGATAAAGCCCTACAGGTCGTGCAAGTCAACCGCAGACGATTGCAACTTCTAGGTGGTGATGCCATTTACAACTCAACCACGCTAGAGGTCGCAGGAGACGCGGCTGTGAATATGGTAGTTGCTATTCCGTGGGATATTGATACCGATCCGAAATCTCAGTTCGTGCGTCAGTCACGACAGTTTTGGGGAGCTGAGGTCAACTGGCGTACTGCTCTTGCCTACAATGCAACCAAGGCTTTGACTGCGGCAATGCAGAAGTCTCCTACTCGTGAAGGGATTCAACAAACTCTGACTAGTAATGATTTTTCCACTCCTGGCGCAGCTAATCCAGTGCAGTTTCTTCCCTCTGGCGATAGTAACGCACCAGTGCAGCTAGTACAAGTCGTGCGTCAAGTCAATACAAGTACTGGCTATGATTTCGTACCAGTGCGACAATAGCAATTTGGGTGCAACCAAACGAAAAAAACAATGACTTGGGTAGATTTTGCAATTCGCCTGCTACTGGCATTCATTCTCGGTGCGGCAATTGGCAGCGAAAGACAATGGCGGCGAACTCGCTCGGTACTGAAAACAAATGTGTTGGTGTCTCTTGGTGCTGCTATGTTCGTCATGCTCTCGGCAATGATTCCCGGCGATGCCAGTCCTACACGTATAGCAGCCCAAGTTGTCTCTGGCATTGGCTTTTTGGGTGGCGGTGTAATTTTGCGGGAAGGAACCAGCGTGCGCGGACTCAATACCGCAGCTACCCTCTGGTGTGCTGCTGCCGTGGGTAGTTTGGTCGGGGCGGGATTGCTATTTCAAGCTTATTTCGGCACTTTAGCAGTGGTAGGAGCAAATCTACTTTTGCGCCCGATGGTACAGTGGTTTCAGCAGTTAGACGAGCAATTGATTACGCACACAAAAGCAGAAACTCGCTATTGCTGTCGCCTCATTTGTTTAACTGAAGACGAAGTAGCTGTGAGGGCTGTGCTACTGGCACAAACCACACCAGGACAAATGATATTGAATGAATTGTCTAGTAAAAATATTAACAGTAAAGATCTCGATAACTTCTCTTCAGTAGAAATCAAGGCAGAATATACTTCCAATGGTCGCAACGATCTGTTGATGGAAGAGATTGTCATGCAGTTGCGATCGCAAATAAAAGTGACTGCAATTAAGTGGGAAGTAGTTACAGAAGATACAGATTGAGCGGAGCGCGATCGCCAAACTCTTTACTGCTATAGTTAGGTAAATCTCTTATACGTATAGGCTTAGACTCAGTAAATTTGCGTAAGTAATTTCACGGTTAAAATCAGCTGCATTATATTTTTTCCGTAAAATTACGGTTGGTACGCAAGTAGTTGTGGCTCTATTTTGTTTGGTTATGGGTCAAATCAAATATTATTTATTTATATGTTAAAAAAACCAACTTTCAAGCTGTAGCTTTGTTTGTGGGTATTCATCTCGTACTATTATTGCGATCGCCCAAAGTGCTGTTGCTAAAAAGAATATGATTTAGATCCTTATAGATTCTTCGACATCTGGGTTGTACTAAGTCATGGCGATGAAGAAAATATGAGGCTGGGAAAGTTGTCTAGACATGTCTACAATACTCGATTAAACTCCTGTTCCAAACTTTATGTTGCAAAGCAAAAAAAACACTGTCCTGGTTCTCTATCTCATCGCCCTCTGCTTGATCGGTCCGCTAATTTTTTGGTTGAGTTATCGCAGTGGTAGAGGAGGGCAACAAGCAACTCAACCATCTCTCAATGGATTGCTCAATCCCCCCAACCGCAACCCAGCTTTGCAAAAACGAATTAGTTTAGGTAATAAAGTTTTATTTACTGCCGACAATAATCCAGACAAACAAGCAGGGGTACAAGCTTTTGCCGCAGGAGATTTTTCCACGGCAGTCACCAAATTTAATGCGGCTTTGCAGGTGAAGCGCAACGATCCCGAAACGTGGATTTATTTAAATAATGCTTCGGCAGCTGCAATTAGCAATACAGTTAAGATCGGTGTTAGCGTTCCTGTAGGAGGTAACTTAAACGTTGCCAGAGAGATGCTGCGGGGCGTGGCACAGGCACAATACGAAATTAATCACGGTGGCGGGATTGGCGGCAAGCTGGTTCAAGTGCAAGTTGCCAACGACGATAATAACCCCATTGTTGCCAAACAAATCGCGGCTGAATTTGCCAACGATCCAGATATTCTCGCAGTAGTAGGACATAACTCTAGTGATGCATCCATCGCCGCTGCTCCCATCTATCAAAAAAGCGGTTTGGTGATGATCTCGCCCACGAGCGTAGCGCGTAACTTAAGTGGAGTTGGGAGATTTATCTTTCGGACTACGCCAAATTCAAGAGCAATCGCCGATGCTTTGGCTAGCTACGTCGTGAAAACAGCACGCAAAACCAGAATTGCGATCTGTGCGGATTCTCAGGCAGAAGCAAGTCGCTCGTTTCAAGAGGAGTTCACTTCTAGCGTGTTTGAAAATGGCGGTTATATCACCAGTACCCCCTGCGATTTTGCTGCTACTAATTTTAACCCTAGCGAAATTCCCTCTCAAGCAGTCAGCGATGGAGCAGAAGCTTTGCTGCTAGCACCAGATGTAAATAGAATGGGTCGTGCAGTGGAAGTAGCGCAAGCAAATCGCAGTCGATTGACTTTGTTCGGCAGCCACACAATGTATACGTACGACACGTTGCAGCAAGGACAAGCTGATGTTAATACTATGGTGCTTTCTGTACCTTGGCATCCTTCTGCTTTCCCCAATAGTTCTTTCATTGCCAATGCTAAGCGGTTTTGGGGTGGGGCTGGTAATTGGCGAACTGCATTGACTTACGATGCAACAATTGCTGTTTTCACGGGTTTAAAAGCGAGTACGAATCGCGAACAGCTACAGAAAGCTTTATCTAATACTGGTTTTATGTTTAAAGGGGCAACTGGGATAGTCAAGTTTTTACCGTCAGGCGATCGCCAAGAATCAGGAACTCTAGTCAGAGTTCAGCCTGGTAGATACTCCGGCACTGGTTACGATTTTACTCCCCTACCTAGTTCGGTTGACACGAGCCTTCGTTGATCGAGAGACGACGCAGAGAAGTTCCACGCAGAGTCTCTATTATCTAAATAAATACAACCATAGGGGAAGTACCAGTGGTAGCAAAACCGTACTGAGAACAATCGTACTGGCAGCTAGCGGACGATTGAGGTTGTACTCTTCTGCTAAAATCGCATTGGCGAAAGCACTTGGCATTCCAGACATCAAGACTAAAGCCAAGCGTGCTTCGTGGGGAAATCCCAAGCATGTTATTACCATTCCTGCCAAAATGGGCAGAACAAATGTCTTGATCGTACTGGGAACGATCGCCCCTCGTAGATTTTCAATTCCTTGAAGCCGTGATAATTGCATTCCAATCAACAAAAAAGCTCCAGGTATGACTAAATAGACTATTGCTTGAAGTAAGGGATCGATGAAACTGACAATTTGCCAAGGTTTACTATAGTAACCCAGCGCAAACGCCCATAAAGCAGGAACGCGCAAAATGTCTCGCCATGCAGCTTTCCATTTATTATTTGCTGTGGTTTGCCCAAAATAACTTGCTAAAAATACTCCCAGTCCGTAACTACCAATTAGATTGTGCGTTACGCCATACAACACTACCCAAACTAAATAGTCTTGACTGACAAAAGCTGGAACGATCGCTAACCCGATGAAGCCGGTGTTTCCCAAAATTGAAGCGAGGACAAAACTACCTTGTTCAGCGCGATCGCTAGGATAAAAACTATCGGACAATTGTTTTACCCATGAAACCGAGCGGTACTGAGTCAGTTGTTTGAGTAGCTGTAAACTGACATAAGCTAAGCCCAAACCCAAAAGCAATGTTGCAATTGTCAAGATTGGGGGCAACCAAATCGATTGCGATAAATTTGACTTGCGCGTCAGTACTAAAATTTGCAAAGGTACGCCCAGCCAGTAAAGAAGGCGACCTAGCAAATTGGGAAAGGAACGAGGAATTATTTCTCTTCTGAATAAGAATGCGCCCAGACTCGTACAAAAAACGCTTGCTGTAATTTCTATCATCAGTTTCGTTCTATCTCAACAGCACCCATGAATTAGCAATTCAACAACCACAGTTTCAAGTTAAATCGCGATCGCTTGGTTTAGTTTCGCTACTATTGCGTAACAAATTAAGCTCTCATTACGTAACAATTAAAACTAACCCAACAAACAAATTTGCCTCTGTATCAAGTCACAATTTATGGCTTTACTAGCATTTCCATGCAGAGGCACAGAAGCTAAAAAGCTAATCTTCAGATTTTACTCAACCGTGCAGCAAAAATGCTGCAACCAAAGTTACAGTAAAAATACGATAAATCTCAAAGCTATTCCATAACACTAAGAGCAATTAAAATTTTGATGAATAAAATTAAAATACAAGATTAACTCTCTTGAAATAAAAACTTTGAATACCATCGAATAAACAAAGAACACTTCGATCGAGTCTGAAATGTCTTGTCAGATTTTAACTACAATAATTAAATATAGTTATACAGCGATAAATATTTGAGCGAGCTATAGCAGTTCTAAATGATTTGTAAAGTAGGCTTCTAGCCTGCTCCACATTCATGAATCAAATAGGATTGCTCTAGTAGCTAGCGATCGCTGTCAATATTTTTTGAAAAAATTAATTTATCCATTTAATTTATTTGATAGTTCTAGCGTTATTGCGAGCGTAGTTTGCTCTAAGTTGCAAGTATAAAATAGTACTTTTTCGTTGATTGTATGCGGTTAGAGCAATTTCAAAATGCGCTTCTTTCATGAGTAATAATATTCCGTATCAGTTAACACAATTTATAGTAGTGCGATCGCAATATCACAGAATTAATCTAAGTTTTTGCAATTCATTATTTAGCGATCGAAGTATGAAAGACATTAGTAAAACTGCGGCGAAACCAAATACAAATACTAGCTCTATGACAAAACTTACCAAAGCTATGTCCACCTTTGAGTTGACAAGCAAACAACAACAATTCCAGCAGTATCAACAGCAACTAGAACAACAGCAACAGCAATTAATCATTCAGCAGCAACAACTAGAGCAACTCACATCTGAACTAGCTGCTTTGAGAAAAAATCGTTCCCAGTCTACATGGAGCTTTCGATTTAAATCGGCTCGACTCAAAAACTTCTTGGCTAAAATTCACGGCAGCTCTAAATATCAACCCCGCTTTCCTTTAAAACAAATTGTTTTTTCTTACATAGGTAGTTTTATTGGCATTGCCGCGCTAGCTTACATCAGCGTTAGTACGCATTATCCTCTAATCGCAGCTCCTTTCGGAGCGGCTGCCGTTTTATTATTTGCTGCACCCGATAGTCCTCTAGCACAGCCACGCAACTGTATTGTAGGCAATTTTCTCGGCGGATTAGTCAGCTTAATTATGGTACATTTATTCGGCTCAGAACCTTGGGTAATGGCTTTAGCTGTTGCTACAGCAATCAAAGTCATGCAACTGACAAAAACTCTCCATCCACCAGGAGGAGCAGTTGCTTTAGTAGGAGTGATGAGCCGTGCTGAATGGAGTTTTCTATTCACGCCAGTATTAGCAGGTTCAATTGTTTTAGTCTTTTGTACTTTTGTTTTTAACAATCTCATGCCAGGTAGAACTTATCCAAAACACTGGTTGTAATCTGTAGAAGGAGGCAGAAGTTAGAAAATTAATTGTGAAAAAGCTGCAATTAATGCTACGAAATCAAAAACTTTTCTGATGTAAAATGTTGATTTTGTTGGTATAAAAACTAATATAGCAATCCAAATTGATTTGTGAACGTTTTCCCTGTAGAGACGTTCCATGTGTGTAGAGACGTTACATGTAACGTCTCTACAGGAACAATCGATTTCACGATTCATTTAGAATTGCTATATCCACTTCTGACTCTTCTTTATTAAAAAGCTTGTGATTCAGGAAATTAATTATGAGTCAGATCTATCTAAAAAGAAAACGAGCCGTTATAGTAATTTTAGCTACAATTTTTGCTGCGGGGATAGTCACAGTAACTCCTGCAATAAATTTAGAATTATTCAAGCAAATATTTTTGACGGTTGCTGATGTTGCTATGTGTACTGTTGTCTGGGATATATACTTTGATGAGGAACTAGCAACTAAGGATACTAAATCTATACTTTTAGAATTAGGACTGATTAGTATAATTTCTGCCGTTACTGCATTCATTACGGCGAAAGCAGTTTTAGCTTTACTAGGAAGATTAATTATATTAGTAGGAGCATTCGGCTGGGTTATAGCGGGGATAATTGCTAGCGTAACTACAGCTATTTTGGGTATAGCTTGGTTATTTTACTGCGACGATCTTTTCAGACACTCTAATCACTAGGTTAAATAAGTCGTAATTTGTAATTCGTAAGTCGTAAGTAAGAAATTCTTACCCTTACCCCTATTCTCATGACCAACGATCGTGACTTTATGTAGTTGTGTGTATACTATTTGTGCCAAAAGCCGCTAAATATATATAGTTAATCGTCCTGACAAGATTAAGGTTAGGTTATGATAAAACAGACATAAGAGTTTAATTCATAGGATTACTGAGAGCAAAACACTTAACTTAAGTACTTTGATTTCATCATAGGACGATCGCTTGAATTAGAGGCGATCTCACAGGGATGCAACACTGCTTTGCTGCGGGGATAATCTGTACGCAAGCAAGTATATGTTGCACTTATTACAGCACTTATCATTCTGTTATGTCGTCGCAAAAAAATGAAACAGCTGTTCTCGTTCTGACTCTATTGATCGTAGCTGGGGGTTTAGCTGGTGGTTTTTGGTGGCTGACGAGAAATTCTAGCACTAGTGTCGAACTCAGCGATCCTCAGCCAAGATCTATTTCCACCCCCAACACATCCGATATAACTTCAGATCCAGAATTGACTGGCTCAAGTTTTAGCGGTGTTTCAGGCATTCCTAAAGGGTTATTCAGCTATGGTGGTAGTACTTCTTGGGCAGCAATTCGACAAGCGATCGATCCGCAAATTAGGGCAGCTTATCCAGAATTTCAGTTACGATTTGTAGAACCGACAAATGCTTCCCCAGGAACTAGTATTGGTATTCGGATGCTGATTGAAGGTAGGCTTACCTTTGCTCAGTCGTCTCGACCCTTACAAGATCAAGAGGTATCCCGCGCTCAGCAAAGAGGATTTAATTTAAAAGAAATTCCGGTAGCAATTGATGGTTTAGCGATCGCAGTTCACCCCAGCCTAAATATACCAGGACTAACCTTGGCACAGCTGCAAGCAATTTACACGGGTAAGGCAAATAACTGGAAACAACTCGGTGGTCCTAACCTGCCGATTCAACCTTATTCTCGTCCGATGAGCGAGGGTGGTACGGTCGAGCTTTTCGTACAGGATGTTTTAGCAGGTCAAGCATTAGCTGCTAATGTTGAATTTGTCGGTACGACAACTCAAGCTCTACAAAAGCTAGCTAGTAACCGTGGCGGAATTTACTACGCCTCGGCTCCAGAAATCGTACCTCAGTGTAGGATTAGACCCTTACCGCTAGGTCGTCAATCAGGGCAATTTACTCCTCCCTACCAAGAACCTTTAGTAACAGCGAATAACTGTCCTCAGCGGCGCAATCAGCTCAATACAGATGCTTTTCAAACCGGACAATATCCTCTGACACGTAACCTGTACGTTGTCGTCAAGCAAGATGACGATTTAGCACAGCAAGCAGGAGAAGCTTATGCTAAATTACTGCTGACGCAGCAAGGACAGTCGGCGATCGCTAACGCTGGATTTGTGCGAATGCGCTAGGCATAGGATTATAGAGACGCGAAGTTTCGCGTCTCTATAATTCAACTAGCTCGATTGATTGAATCGGCTGGCAAACAGATGAGATTATCTTCTTGGGCGATAAGTAAACCGCGTTGGCGTAACTTACCCATTAAACGAGTCACCGTAACTCGCGTCGAACCGATCGCACTACCAATTTGGGCGTGCGTCAGCGTAAACGGTAGAGAGTATCCGCGCAGAATCTCGGGATCTTCTTCACTTGTCGCTGGTTGTCCGTATTCTTCTACCAGCAGGGTTAAGAATCCCAAGAGACGATCGATCGTCCGTCGCTGTCCTAAAGCACTCAGCCACAGTAACTTGCGCTGATGTTGGTAGCGAAATGCATCGAGAACTTCCCGCCGAAAGTGGGGCCAGTTATCCAAGTCATGCCAGTACATCCACACGACTAAAGTGGGTTCTACGTGGGCATAAGCTTGGAGCGTAAACGGAGATTGGGCAACAATTTCAAACGGCTGTCCAGCGCCAACAAAGCCTAAAAAAGCTTCTTCAGGTGTTCTGTTGATGCGCCGAGATGATAGCTGACTAGTTGCGCTAACTTGAGCTGTACCTACAAGTCGCACAGCACCTCTTTGAACGAGATAGAGCAGTCCAGGTCGAGCTGGAATGCGTTCGTCTTTACTAAAAGAGCGAACGCGATAGTGTTCCTGCGCCCAGTCAAGAATCCGTTGCCAGGTTAAAAATGGTCTTTGCGACTCTGGAGAAGCGGATGGGGAATGCATAATTTGCAGCAGTTGGCGATAGACGAAACGTCACTGTGAAGCTCACCTATTGCCAAATTGGTTGGCAGGTGAACTCCACTCCTCAAACCAGTAATAGCAATCGCAGCTAAGCGAACTTAGCCATAGATTTGTTTTATCTGTCTTGCAACACAATCCTAGTATTCTCAATCACTCAATTACTCGATCAAGTCTCCTGCTTTTCAGTTTTTTTATCCGTATAGTTCATGTTTAAAACAACAGATAAGTGTAAACAATCAAACCAGGGAATTGCAAGTAACAGTTGTACAAATGATTGTAGTTGAGCTAGGGAAAATTGTGACAAAATATTGTCAACAACATAGGACTGAGTTTTTTTGTACCGTAAATCTACTGAAATCACCAGATTTTTTAGCGAAAACTCATAGATCTTTCAGTACGATCGCGGATGAACGAACGCTCCAGTAATAGTAAATTTCGCTAGGGCATAGTATTCTCAGGTAGCCATTCAAAAAATAGGGGTTAAGCAATTCGTTTGCATGGAACCTTGGTAAATCCCCCAGGTAGGGATAGGGATTTTAACTATAAATTAAAAGTGGATCACCGATCGCCTCCATTAGCTGAGTTAACACCTAAGCAAGCGCTGTTACAGCAGATACAAGCAGCGCTAAGTTTGTATATATTAGACACTCCATCCTTAACAGATCGCAAAAGTTATATTCCTTTACAGTTATCTAAACAGCGCCCGGTTGTTTACAGGTGCGCGATCGCGTTTAAATTAAGTCAACTTGTCAACTCCCCAACTATAGAAGTTGCCCAATCTATATCGCAGCTAATTGCCCAACAAGATTGTCAACAAAACTTGATTCTTCAAGTTGTTCCCCCAGGGTGGATCGACCTAGAATTACCTCAACCCAGTCTGGCTGCTTGGTTGCAACACTGGATTGAGACACTACCCTGTTTAGGGAGCAGGGGGGAGAAGAGAGCTGAGGGAGCTGAGGGAGACATTACCAATTACCAATTACCAATTACCAATTACCAATTACCAATTACCAATTACCAATTTCCCATCCAATACGCTCATGCTCGTTGTTGTTCTCTATTGAAAATGGCTCATGAGGAGAAAATAATTATAATTAAGTCAAAAAACTCTGACATTAAGTCTTCATGTCTACAGGTCATATCACCTCAACCTATTCCTTGGTTGAGTGAAGCAAAAATTTGTTTGCATCACCCATCCGAGTTAAATTTACTCCTCGAATCGATTGGAGTATTAGACGCTCTCTATTGCCCCGATCCTACTCGCAAGTCTTTAAATTGGTTGAAAGTAGCTCTGAATCTGAGTCAAGCTTTTCAAACTTTTTATAGTCAATGTCGCATTTGGGGAGAGGTCAAAAATCAAAATCTCAACTTAGCACAAGGGCGACTTGGCTTAATAGCGATCGCTCAATCTGTATTCAGAATTCTATTAGTAGAAGTACTAAATAGTTGCGCACCCTTAGAACTTTGAACTAGCGAACAGTATAAAACTGGTCACTAGTCACCGGTCACTGGTCACTGGTCACTGGTCACTGTATAAGGCATCTTGCTCTATAGGCAAATCTTATCTGTCTTTAGGTAGAAATTAGCGTTCAAGGGGGTGACAAATCAAGAACATTACTCTAATATAAGGGTGTGTGAGGAGCGAACCAGTCAGGACACCAAGACGAAACACGGACAGTCGTTGGTGTCCTTTCTGATTTTTGGTCATTCGTCGTTAGTAGAACGCTTGCCAATGACAACTGACAACTGACAAATGACTGATTTAAAGTAAGAATTTTTCAATTGCAACTGCAACACCATTTTGCTCGACACTAGGCGCTACCCACTGAGCGATCGCCTGTACGTCAGATGGAGCATTACCCATCGCTACACCGATCCCGGCATACTCTAGCATCTCTACATCGTTAAAGTTGTCACCAATTGCCATCACGTTAGCAGCAGTGATTCCCAGGAGTTCTTCAGCTAAGTAACGCACGCCTACACCCTTATTAATCGAAGGGTTGGTTGCTTCAAAGAAGGTAGCAACGGATTTAGTCAGGTACAGTTCAGCAGGGGTATATTGCTGGCGCAGACTGCTGAGTAAGTTATCGATGATTTCGGTATCGTCGCACAGAGCTAATACTTTTGTTGGTTCTGTTGTTAAAGCTTGGCGTAAATCTCCCACCGCGATCGCTTCAATCCCAGAGCGTTCGGAGTAAAGTCGAGTTTCAGAAGTCAGTTCGCGCACGTAGAGGCAATCGTTGATATAGAAATGAACCGAAAGCAGCGATCGCAATTCAGGTTGCTCGAAGTAATCTAACAGTTGAATTGCTGTTTGCTTGGCAACAGTCCAATGACGGTGCATTTTCTGGGTAGCTGGATCTTGAATCCAAGCACCTTGATAGGCAAGTAGAGGCAAAGTCGAACCTATCTCATGATGGAAACGTAGGGCAGAACGATACATTCGTCCTGTTGCTACAGCCACTTGTATGCCTTTTGCCCGCACTGCTTGAATCGCTTTTTTAACTTTGGCATGAATTTGATTTGACTTACCCGCGATCGTCCCATCAATATCGAGGACGAGTAATTTAATTTCTTGGTTCATAACGGGGAGTCGGTTATCAGTTATCAGTTATCAGTTATCAGGAAACCGTAGGGGCGGGTTTAGTCAACAATTCATGGCTACGACCAAAAATCTTGCCGCAAAACCCGCCCGTACAGGAGTAATTCCGAATTCCGAATTCCGAATTCCGAATTCCGTTCTAAGGTGCATCTGGCGCGGGAGCAGTTTGTTCGGGTGTTGCAGGTGTAGTCAGAGCCGGAGATGTGACTGGTGGTTGTAATTGACCTTGGGGAATAAAATTAGGTGCAAAATCCAAAGGGCGATCGCCTGCACTAATACAAGTTTCCATTGCTTGGGTAGGAGCTAACTCATTAATTTCTCGCCGCAATCCAACGACACATTCAGCATAACGAATTGGTAATAAACTGCGACCGCAAAAATCTAATACTCCTGGTACGGGCTGCCCTTGACTATTTTCGCTAATGCCAACGACACATCTTGACAACTCTACAGGTCGGCGGGCTTGGGTGCAAGTTGCTAAAGCATCTTGGGCAGAAATTTCCGTCTGCCCCTCAATTCTCGTCACGCAACGAGCGACATCCTTCGGGTAAAGCGCTCCCGCACAGGCTCTTGCTGCTGCTTCCGGTGAAACTCCAGAATTGAGCATTCGCCCCGTACAAGCACGATAGCCGTTGCGTAAAGAGTCGGTGACAATTTCAGCCCCAGTTGCAGGAAAATTGCTACCGATCCAACCGGCGATCGCCAAAGAGCCAGCCACTAAATACATTGTTTTCCCCATAACACTCCCACCAAGAAATTTGTAAATAACTACAATTTGAGGGTATCAGTTATCAGTTATCAATTATGAGTTATCAGCGACCAGTTGTCAGTGACTATTGGCTGGTGACTAGTGACTAGATGAAGAATTCTACGACTAGCCACTAGCCACTAGCCACTAACCAGGGCTTTTCAGACACAAGCTTTTAGACTTATAATTATAGTTTTGGAATAGTTCGCGCAGAATTAAGCAGAGGAAGATTGAATGTCCCGCTATCGAGGACCAAGACTAAGAGTTGTTCGTCGCCTGGGCGATCTGCCAGGTTTGACTCGGAAAAATGCCAGACGCTCCTACCCACCTGGACAACACGGACAGGCTCGCAAGAAGCGTTCTGAGTATGCTATTCGTTTGGAAGAAAAGCAAAAGCTCCGCTTTAACTACGGCTTGACTGAAAAGCAGTTGCTGCGTTACGTGCGGCGGGCAAGAAGAGTGACTGGCTCTACCGGACAAGTGCTGTTGCAACTGTTGGAAATGCGTTTGGATAATACCGTTTTTCGCATGGGTATGGCTCCCACAATCCCAGCAGCGCGGCAGCTAGTCAATCACGGTCACGTTATGGTAAACGGTCGTGAAGTTAATATCGCTAGCTATCAATGTCGTCCAGGGGAAGTCATTGGGATCAAAAATAAAGCGCAATCGCGGCAGTTAGTAGAAAATAATCTCCAGTATCCTGGTTTAGCAAACCTACCCAGCCACCTCGAATTTGATAAGAATAAGCTGGAAGGTAAAGTTAACAGCGTCATTGAGCGCGAATGGGTCGCCCTGCAAGTGAACGAACTGTTGGTAGTTGAATACTATTCCAGACAGGCTTAATTTCGATGGCTGCACTCGTGCGGCTGCGGTGCGCCATTGACGATCCTATGATTAAGTTTTGTAATTTTTAATATCAAGCCCTCCGATTCCGTCAATTGGAGGGCTTGTTGATTTTTACCCGTTTGATTTTGGATGAGGGCGCACAGAAATTGGGGGTAGGGGCGCGCAGAAATTGGGGGTAGGGGCGCACAGCTGTGCGCCCCTACTATCCGCCAATTTGCGACATGGTACGGGCATAAGTTCCGGCAGATGTTCCAGATTCTCTTTGTTTGTAATTAATCTCCGATTTCAGGGCAAGTAGTTGGGCTACTCGATCGCGAATTTCAGTAGTAGGAACGCCAGCGCGCAGGGCAGATTTAAGGTCAATTTGTCCCATTTCGTTGAGCAGACAGGGACGCAGCCAGCCATCAGCAGACAGACGCATTCGATTGCAGCGATCGCAAAAACATTCTGACATTTGGCTGATAAATCCCAGCGTCCCTTTTGCCCCAGGAATTTGAAATACGTCAGCAGGTCCATTACCCCGCACTTGCGACTCGACTAAGCCGTAAGCCTCGCAGATGCGCTGGCGTAACTCAGCCGAAGCAACCCAACCGCGATCGCCAAATAGTTGTGAGTTACCGATAGGCATAAATTCAATAAACCGGACGTGCCAGTAACGAGTTAGGGTAAGGGCGGCTAAATCTAAGACTTCGCAATCATTTACCCCAGGAATCACGACGACATTCAATTTCAAGGGGTCGAAACCCACCCGATGCGCGGCGAGAATGCCGTCCCAAACCTGCTGCCAACGGGAACGTCCGCGACTACCCACAATGCGATCGAACACTTCAGGATCGAGGGAGTCGAGGCTGATATTGATCCGTCTTAACCCGGCATCGTAGAGATTTTGTGCCTTGTTTGCCAACAAAAATGCGTTTGTTGTCATCGCCAGGTCTTGAGTTTGAGGTAGAGTTGCGATCGCCCGGACAATTTCCACAACCTGCGGATGCAGTAATGGTTCGCCGCCAGTCAATCGAAATCGCGTAAACCCTACTGGAATGAATACCTCGCGAATTAAAGTTAGCAATTCCTCAGCCGTCAATAGCTGTTGTCGCAAAATATAATCCAGCTCTGCACCTTCGGGCATACAATACTGGCACCGAAAGTTACAGCGATCGATTAAGCTAATTCGGAGGTAATCTACTTGATTCATGCTGTTGATTCGGGTGAGAAAACGGGAGTCGGGAGTTGGGAGTCGGGAGTCGGAGGTGACGACTCACTACTCACTACTTACCACTCACTACTCACCTTTATTGTGCAGAATTAGTCGCGCTTGTTGCAGGCTCCTGTGTTACTAATTGCGGTTTCCGTAAGTGACGCAAAACTTGCGTAAGAGGCTGGCTGCGCGGTTCGCGGACGAAAATTAAGGGAAATAAAGCAAGTAAGCGCACAATAGCAGAAATAATAAACACTCCAGGTAGACCGCCGATCGCATCTAAAGTTGCGAGTTGACTGCCTACAGTTGTCCCCAAAGCGCCAAATACCCCAGCAGTGGCAGCAGCGATCGCAAAATAACTGGAAGGATGGGACTTGGGTGCTAATTCCATTTGGATATTGTTACTACACAAGTCAATTGCTGCCCACAGGGAACCTTTAACCAGGTGAATGAGCGGCAACCACAACCACAGCGATAATAAGTTATTTCCCGTTCCCAGCCAAAATAAAGGTAAAACTCCCACTAAAATCCCTACTATCAACAATAAGGGACGATTCCCCAGGCGATCGGCTAGCTTACCCCAAATAAGCAGCATCACCAAGTTCGTGCCTGCATGGAGACTCGTATATAAAGACACCCAATTGAGGTCTAGTTTTAAATTGTCTAGCAAGTAAAGGTTATAGAACGGCACGATTAAGTTAACCGCAAATGCCCACAAACCGAAGTACAGCAGAAATTTGACAAAATTTAAATCTCGGAACAAGCTAAAAATTGGCGGCGGTTGTATGACTTCTGCTACTGCTAGAGCATTTGATTTTGATGGCGATAACAGCGATGGTGGTGGCAATTGGGGATTGACATCGACCATAAAATTTTGACACGCCAAACTGAGAATTCCTGCAATAATTCCCAATCCCAAGACGATCCCGTATCCTTGAATGGTGCTACCAGGCAGAATTGAAATCGCAAATCCGGCTAGTGGTACGGCGATTAAAGTCGTCAAACTTGCCGCACTATTGCGAAAGCCAAAATATCGACCCCGCAAGCGATGGGGGACTAAAGCCGCCATCCAGCTCAACCATGAGGAAGTCCCCAAGCCTGCAAGAATGTTGCTAGCAAAAATTGTTACCAAAGTCAAACTGACTAATTGGTGAGAGTTAGTATTAAACCAAACAATCCAACAAATACCTGCGATGGGAATTAACCATAACAGTCGTGCGGGGATAAAAGTCCACCAACAAAAAAAGTGACGGCTGCTACTTCGTTCGGCTAAGTATGCTCCTAATGGTTGTAGTAAACTCGTCAGCATTGGAATCGAAGAGAGCATTCCAACTTCTAAAGGATTTGCCCCCAACTGAAGCAAAAAGTTAGTTAGTAAGACACCACTGGTAACGCTAGAAAAGATGGCAGCAAAAACACCATCGATAGTAGAAGCCTTGAGGCTAGTCCGAAGGACGGGTTTAGAAATTATCGGCGGCTGGTGGGTGGTGGTTAATTCTGTTACAGCCGCTAGAGGTTGCGTATTGCTGAGAGCTGACAAGGTTTCTACAAGAGTTGAGTAAATAATGAGTTTAGGCGATCGCGCTCTGCCAACTTAACATTTTTCAACGCCTATAATTAGCGGTCGAAAAGGCTCGTTTAGCAGCATTTCGAGCAGCATAAGTTAGCCCGAAAGAGGTAGGCAAGTGTCAAGGGGAAGAAAGATTTTGATATGAATTGGTAATGGGTAGTTGGTAATGGGTAGTTGGTAGTTGGCGATCGATACTACAGTCAAACTATTCTGAAGTTTGAAAAGTGGAGGGAACTTATGTATACGGGTACGGTTTTTAATGCCCCTTGGGATAAGTCACTCATTTTCAGTACTATGCTCTTTAGCTCTATTTTGCTAGGGGTAGCTTTGATTGGCTTATTAGTAGGGGAAGAACGGAACAATTTTTTCTGGCTACTAGCAATGGTTGTACTACCTCTAGCAATTCTTATTGCATCGGCGCTGTTCGGTGTTAGAGGATACAAACTAACAAATGACGCACTTTACATTCAGCGCTTTGGCTGGAATTCTAAGATTCCATTAACGCAGCTAATCAATGCTGAGAGCAATCCGCACGCTATGGACAACTCGCTACGAACGTGGGGAAATGGGGGATTATTTGCGATAACTGGACGGTTTCGCAACGATCGCCTTGGTTCCTATCAAGCTTATGCTACCGATCCCCTGCGATCTGTAATTTTGAGATTTCCGCAGCGCACGATCGTCCTGACTCCAGATAATCCAGAACAGTTTGTCAGAGAAGTGCGATCGCGGCAAATGATGTAGGTAAGTCAAAAGTTAAAAGTCAAAAGTCAAAATCAGCCACTCACTAATTACAAATGACGAATGACAAATGACCAATGACACTTTATCGAACTAACTGAGCCACAGTTGCCAAAAGTTCCTGATGCGATCGCGATTTATTGATATAGTCAGTTGCGCCTAATTCCATTGCTGCCGTCCGATTTTCTGCATCAGTATTAGCAGTCAAAACTAAAAAGGGAATTTGGGCAAAACTTGAAGATTGACGACAGTAGTGGAGTAATTCCAAGCCATTCATTTCTGGCATTTCTAAATCGCAGACGATCGCCCCAAAATCGGGATGCGATCGCATTTGTGTCATTGCCTCGCGACCGTTATCTGCTTGTATCACTAGATATCCAGCCTGTTGTAGCGTCAGTGCTAAAGTTTGTCGCCAAGTGAGCGAATCATCGACTAACAAGATTTTTGCTCCCACAGCAGTTTGTTTCGATGGCAATTCCCCAATCGAGCGCATAGGCGTAACGCTACCTAGTAGACTGCTATCCTTGTCACTCCTCACCTGCCCCATGCCCTGAGTTACTTGTCGCTCTAGTACGTACTTTGCTAAAGCAGTAGTGTCAATTGCCAGGGTAAGTTTGCCATCAGCCAAAATACTACCACCATAAACATAGCTAGGCGGAACGATCGTCGGGTCTAGAGGTCGAATCACCAATTCTTGTTCGCCGATCGCCTGGTCTATTTCTACTGCTATAAGTTGGTCTTGATAGCGTAGCAATACAATGCGTCCTTGTAGAGCGGTGGAACTATCAGCAGGAGACGTTAGCGGTGCAAAGTAGGGCAAAATTCCTTTCAGGGGTAAAACAGGAATTAACTGTTCTGCATTTGCTTCACCCCATCGCAATACCTTACCTCCCCGCCAAGGGCGCAATTGTTCTGGTTGAGGTAGTAAGATTTGCTCGATCGCGCTTCCGAGTAAAGCATAGGTAGTAGAACCAACCTGACAGAGAAATAATTTCGCAATTGTCAAACTTAAGGGAATTTGGAGGATGAAAGTCGTACCGCGTTGGGGTTGAGAATAAACCGCGATCGCTCCTTGAAGAGAATGTAACTGAGCGCGAACCACGTCTAGTCCCACACCTCGTCCTGAAAGGTTGTTCACCTGAGCCGCAGTCGAAAAGCCTGGTTCAAAAATAAAATCCATTAGCTGAACTTCGCTGAGACTGCTAGCGTCAACTGGTGAAACTAAACCCATTTCGAGCGCTCGTTGGCGAATGCGATCGTAATTGAGTCCTTGTCCGTCATCTTGGATTTCAATTGTCAGGTGGCTGCCTTGATGAAAAGCACGAATGGCAATTCGACCCGTTGACGCTTTCCCCAATTGCGATCGCCTAGACTTAGGCTCAATACCATGATCGAAGGCATTGCGCACCAAATGCAAAAGGGGGTCGTAAAGTTTTTCAGCGACGGCTTTGTCTATTAATACTTCTTTACCGCTGAAATCCAACGCTACAGACTTATCGTGCAGAGTTTCTAGTTGTCTTAAAATAGGGGGCAGGCGATCGAAAACAACGCTGATGGGAATAACTCTCGCTGTCAAAAACTCATCTCGCACGCTATTTAACAAGCGGCTTTGTTTTTCCAACATCTGGCTAGACTGACGAGTATAAATGTCAATTTCATCCCCAGTTGCTTGCAGTTGCGCTCCATTTGCTAATAAAGATTGCACCAACACGGCAAGTTTACTAGAACTGTCTTTTTCCTGTAAGTCCAAGCGCTGCTTGAGTTCCATCAACATTTGCTGTTGCTGTTGGATTAATTCAAGTAACCCTTGCATCCCGCCTTGTAGTTTTTCATCTTGTAAAGTCTGGCGGTTTTGATTAGTCAGCAATTCGCCAATCGAATAATTCAGCCGCTCTAAATGCCCGACATTAACTCTGACTGTATCCGACATAGCTGCATCTCTTTTCGCTAAAGATGAAGGTGGCGACACCGATCGCTCGGAGTTAGTATTGGTTGCTGTGGTGACTGTCTCTGACGGCTCTGATAGTTCTGCTTCCTCATCGTCTACAGGTTCGGCGATCGTCCAGATTGACTCTAACAAGGAGTTTTCATCTTCGGGAGTCGGGAGTGGGAGAGTGGGAGTCGGGGAGAAGAGAGCTGGGGGAGTTGGGGAAGAAAAGCTTCCTTGTCCCCTTGTCCCCTTGTCTTCCTTGTCCCCCTTGTCCCCCTTGTCCCCCTTGTCTTCCTTGTCCTCTCCTCCCACCAATTCCAACAACTGCGCCGAAGGGCTCCCACCTCCACTGCGATCGCCTGCTAGGATGGATGCTTGCCCTTGTTGAAAGTCTGCTAGGGCTATTTGGGCAATGGTTATCGCTTTGTCGGGATCGCCAGCCAAAGCTGCGATCGCCGCACTGGCGATCGCTCCAAATCCCGGTAAATTTAAAGACTCTGCCAAGCCCAAAAAGACTTCGGCTTGAGTTTGCAGCGCGATCGCGATCGTCTCCACTTCCCCACCAGCTAAAGCACGATCGATCTCTGCCAGGCGTTGAGCTACTCCAACTTCAAAAATAGATTTGGTGACATCAAACCCCAATTCATCTGAGTTAGGAATTTCGACTTCTGACGCGAAATTAACTCCTAGTTTTGCTTGCAATTCGCTAAAAACTGCGGCAGCGCGATCGAAGACTTCGGCATCATGACTGTGGCTGCCAGTAATTTCTGCCATCAAAGGGGTACGCAGGCAGTCATAAGCTTCAAATAGTAAGGCTTCCGTTTCGCGATCGAGCGTAACTTCCGGTCGGCACAGGTGGCGGAAAATATCTTCAAAAGAGTGTGCGATCTGCTTGATACTGTCCAAACCAACACAAGCCGCCGAGCCTTTAAGCGTGTGAGTTACCCGCATGAGAGTATGAACCTTATTCATACTCCACTCGGCTTTCAGATTCAATAATTCCTCTTCCAAAACTTGCAACAATTGCGGTGCTTCTTGGAGAAAGTAAGCATAGCTTTGTTCGTGGAGCGAGTCGTTCATACTAGGGGTGAGGAGTTAGAAGTTAGGGGTTGGGGAGGGACAAGGGAGACAAGGGAGACAATTCAAGTTACAAGTCGCAAGTCGCAATGACTAGCCACCAGCCACTAGTCACTAGCCACTCCTGACTCCCGACTCCTTACTCCCGACTCACAATAAACTTACTAGCACTGGCTTGTAGTTCTTGTGACATGATGAGTAATTCGTGGAAGGCGATAGATAGCAGAGTGGCATCGTCGGAGGTTCTGGTAGCAATATTTGCCACTTCGGATACGGCTTGGGTGACGGACTGGGACTGCTGAGTTTGCGATTGGGTGGCTTGATTAATCCCGGCAACGAGTTGACCGATTTCGGCGGTGGCTTCCACGATCGCAGTGAGGCTAGAGCGGGTATCGCTGACTAAATGACTGCTGGCGATCGCCTGTTGCACGCCTGTTTCCATTGCTTGGCTGACTTGCGCCGTGCTGGCTTGGATCTCTTGCACGAGCTTGCCAATTTCTGTGGTTGCTGTGGCTGACTGACGGGCAAGCGATCGCACTTCATCGGCAACTACAGCAAAGCCTCGACCGTATTCTCCGGCTCTAGTCGCTTCAATCGCGGCGTTGAGGGCGAGAAGTTGAGTTTGAGTCGTAAAGTTACCGATCGCGTCTACGGCTTTAGAAATCTTTTGCGAGGAGGCACTCAAGCGCTGGATTAATTGGCTGGTTTCTGCTACTGTCTCCCGCAAGGCAAGAATCCCCTCCACCGTGCGGTTCATTGCCGCATCCCCTTGCCGTACGGTCTGGTGGGTGCGTTGCGCCGCTTTTTCTACCTGTGCGGCATCGGCAGCTACAACTGTGGTAGCATCAACCATCGCTTGAATTTCGGTCATGGCACGCTGCAACGCTGTCAATTGTTGTTGTGCTTGTATCGTCAGTGCCGACATTGCCGACTCGCTATTTTGGGAAGTTTGGCTAACTTGTGTCGATGCCGTTTGTAATTGCATGACAATTCGCCGCAGGCTTTGCAAGGTATTATTGTAAGCATCCGCGATCGTCCCAACTTCATCATCTGTGATGGGAGCGCGGACTGTCAGATCGCCATTTAGAGCGGGGCGCACGGCAACGAGTAGCTGCATCGCCCTTTGCTGAAGTTGTTCTTTGGCTACTTTTTCCCTTTGGGCGAGTTGTTGCAATTGTTCTGTTTGAGTGCGAATTTGTTCTAGATAATTTACTTTCTGTAAAGCTGCGCCGACTTGGTTGCCTACTTGTGCTAAGGCACTGACTTCTGTTTCTTCCCATTCACGGGGCGCAGAATTCTGATAGGCTGCGAGTAAACCCCAAAGTTCCTGCTGAACGAAGACGGGGACGATCGTGTAGGCTCTGGCTTCCATTTGCTCTAGCAGTTCCACATGACAAGCAGAGTGTCCTGCTGTATAAATATTGTTTACAGCTATAGTTCCTCCTTGGCGATAGCGTCCGCCTTGGGTGTCTTGTAAGTGGCTGTCTTCAATTACGGGTAAGACCTCTAGCAAGCTACTCCACCCAGCCGCTACGGATTCTGCGACAAACTCGCCGCCCCAATCGGGCTTGAATTTATACAAAACTACGCGCTCGGCTGCTAGCATTTGCCGCACTTCTTTCGGAATAATTTTATAAATCGCCGACTCCGTATCGAGCGATCGCAACAAGCGACTGGTAATTCGAGTCACAGCTTGTTCTATAGTTGCCGCACGGCTCAATTTTGCCGATGTTGCTTGGACTTGCTGTAATGCTTCTGCCTGTTGTAGCGCAATCCCCAAAGGGTTACGTACTTGCAGCATAATTTCTATTTCCTCTGCTTGCCAGTGGCGCGCTCCAGAATTTTGATAGGCAGCCAACAAGCCCCACAACTTATCTCCTTGATAAACTGGTATGGTAATGTAGGCTCTGGCTTGGAATTTATCGAGCAATTCCATATAGCACGCCGAAAAATCAGCCTTGTAAACATCATCGACTTGAAGATATTGCTTGTCTCGCAGCGAACTACCCTTGTTATTTTGTAAGAAAGTATCAACGGTAGTCGATCCTGGCGCAGGTATATCTTTGACGACACAGCCTTCATCGTCCGTAAAGTTATGCTGGAGGCTATCGTCTTGTTTTTGCGCTTCTAGTAGCGATCGCCACCCAGGAGCGATGGATTCCGCCACAAATTCCCCACTCCAATCGGGATTGAAGCGATAAATCGCGACTCGATCGGCTTTGAGTAATTGGCGTAATTCGTATGTCGTGGTTCTAAATATATTATTGATATTCAAAGACTGCCGGATCTTATCGATAATCCGAGTCACGGTACGTTCCCGTTCGGCGGCTTGGGCAATTCGATCGGCTTGAGACTGCAATTGCTGACGGACTTCTGCCTGTTGCAAAGCAATTGCGAGGGGATTGCTTAATTGCAGCATGATATTGACTTCCCCGTCTTGCCAGTGGCGGGGACCAGAATTTTGATAAGCAGCTAGCAGTCCCCATAGTTTCGTATCTTGGAAAATGGGAACGATGACATATGCCCGCGCTTGGTATTTCTCTAAGCTGGCGATATAACAGGGAGAAAATCCCGCCGTGTAGATATCATCCACGCGCTTAAATTTTTCCCCTCTAGCGTAGCCACCACCTTTTGTATCTTGCAAATAGGTATCGGCATCGGCGTTAGGAGTATAGGCTGTTAAGTTTCTTAACGTACAGCGGTCTTGGCTGGCGCGATCGCTTTTTAAAACCTCGTCTCCCTCCTGCGCTTCAATCACCGAAACCCAGCCAGCAGCGACGGACTCCGCAATAAATTCCCCACTCCAATCGGGATTGAAACGATAAATTGCCACTCGATCTGCTTTGAGTAACTGGCGTAATTCTTGAGTAGTCGTGCGGAATATACTGCCAATGTCGGGGGAACCTTGAATTTTTTCAATCACCCGCGCTAAGACTTTTTGCTGTTCGCCAAGCGATCGCAAAAGAATCTTGTATTCTTCTGGTTGTACGAGCAGGGCTAATTCAGTGGCAACTCGATCCAGCAGACTGATTTCGCTTTCCGTCCAACTGCGAGGACTCTGGCATTGCTGCGCCACCAACAGACCCCATCCTCCCTCTGGTAAAGCAATCGGGACGCTTAAGCTAGCACAAACTTGAAACCGTTCTAGCAATTGAATTTGATAGGGACTCAAGGAAGCTTGATAAATATCTGCTAGAGCGATCGCGGGCGAGTGTTGGTACGCTTGTAAATTTTCTGCCCCAAACATCCGCACTGCTAGAGTTTCCCCCAAACTCGGGGTAAAATCTCCCACCATTGCCTCTGCTAAAACAACACCTTTTTCCTCATCCAAAAAACGATAAATTAATACTCGGTCGGCTTGCAGATACTGACACACCAGATGAGCTGTCGTTGGTAACAGTCCGTCTTCTGCTGCCGCTTGTCGCATCACGCTGGCGATCGCGCTCAATCGTTGCCGTTCGCTTTTGAAGCTACTAGCAGTTGCTACATCCTGGTCTTTCATTCCCATTTGAAGCATTTGTGCCAATTGCTCCAACTGGAGAAACTTAGCTCTAGCTTCCGGTGCATTCAACAATCCCGCTTGTTCTAATTCCGCTTTCATGGCATTGACTAGTGCGGTAGGTTGAGTTGCATCTGCAACTGCGTCACTAGCAGACTGCTGCGTGCTATCTAAAGGTGGCAGTATTTTCGTGCTACCGCGATATTGTTGTCTCTGCTCTGGTAGTTCCTGTTCTTGCTTAAATAAATTTTTAAATTGCATTAGTTGTTAGTTGTTAGTTGTTAGGAGAGTGAGTAGTGAGTATTTATCAGTGTAGAGACGTTACATGTAACGTCTGTACAAAGTTATCAGTTGTCAGTAGAGAGTAGTGCGCGGTGAAGCGGGCGGTTGGCGAAGCGTCTTCGCCAATAAAGCCGCGTCGTGGTGCATCTTCAATTCCGAATTCCGAATTCCGAATTTTGAATTCTCCCCTATCCCCTATGCAGTTGCCACATCGGACAACGGGCGATCGCCTCGGGATCGAGGACTATAGCATCGGCTTGAGGCAAGTATCCTTGTAAAAAGGGTAAGGTTTTGGCAGCAAATAAACTTGCTGTTGCTGGTTGAATCTGACTCGGATCGTGCCATTCGATATCCTGTACTTGCGATACCACTAGACCCATTGACTGTCCTTCAATCTGCATGACGATCGCCATCAGCGGGACGCTGGCGATTTCTGAGGCGACAAGGGGCGGATAGTCGAGAAAGAGATTCAAATCGACTAGCCACAACATTTTTCCCCGCCAGTTGCAAATTCCCAAAATGCATTCAGGCATGGCGGGTACGGGTAATATTTCTGCTAATACAATTTGTATAACTTCGGCAACGTGAATTAAAGCTAGCAAACCGCTATCTTGGGAGCCGAGGCGACAGCGGAGAAACTTTTCCTGGGAGGATGGTGCTACTCCATCCAGTCGTAACGAACTCGTTTTAGCTAGAGAATCAAGTATCTCCATAAGTTCTCTAAAACTATAAAATAAACTGTTGGATGACTTGCAGTAATTGTTGTTGGTCTACTGGTTTAGCTATGTAAGCATTTGCACCTAACATAGAACCCCACAGGCGATCGACTTCCGTACCTTTGGAAGAACAAATCACGATCGGGATTTTCTTGGTTGCATCATTTGTTTTCAAGCTGTGACAGAGTTCAAATCCACTTTGACCAGGTAAAATGACATCCAAGATCACCAAGTCTGGTGTTTGCAATCTTAGCTGTGCCTCGGCTTCTTCACCGCTTTGCACGCCAATTACCGTTAATCCTATTTGTCTGAGATAGCGGGTTAATAGTTCGGCATCAGTCAAACTATCTTCTACTAACAAAACTGTACTCACAAACTCTCTCCTACCAATTGCTCCAATTCAATTGTCCTGCTTACCACCCCCACTCGTGACAACAAGGCACGGTCGATTTCAATCAATTCCATATTCCATCGCTGGTTTCTCGTCGGCAACGCGAGTATTTCAATCGCCGAATTCTAAATATTTTCTCACCACGTTGAGGATTTTCGGCGCTTCGATTGGTTTTGAGATAAATTCTGTCGATCGCACGACTTTGGCACGGACGCGATCGATAATCCCGTCGTTACTGGTTAAAATAATGGCGGGTGTATCTTTCAATACAGAAGTTCGGCGGATTTGGGCGCAAATTTCGTAACCATTGGCGATCGGCATCACCAAATCTAAGAAAATTAAACTAGGTTTATGTTCTAAAAGCATTGGTAGGGCAAGCACGGAGTCTTGCAAGCTGATGTATCGATAGCCTGCTTGGGTGAGAATTCTGCCTAACAACTGGCTATCTCTAGGACTGTCATCGATATAGGCTATGAGAGGACTCGTCGTCTTTGGCTGTGCGGTAGAAGACTGGGAACCTCTCTTGATGATGTGTTCCAGCTTCTCGCCAATATCCCCCACTTCAATCGACTTCATCCAGCCGCGCCGGATATAGGGGAGCAGAGATTGGGTGAGTAATATCGGGTCTTGTCGCAATCTCAAGGCTAAATCTCGCAGCGTTCGCTTACCATCTACCATCGATACCAGACTGCGGTAGACGACGGGTGAAGATTGTTGCTGCAATTCTTCGCGCTGCCAGATCAACGGAGCCACATTCGGTGAAAACTCTTCTAGTCCCGCCTGACACCATTTCTGCCAAGCCTGCTTTGCTTGCTGCCAAGAACGATCTGGAGAGAGAAAAACTAAAGGCGCAGCATATAAGTTTTCTTCGGGAGTAAAAGTATAGCTCAGGGGCGGAAGGGAGCGATCGCGCAGCCACTGTTCCTGTTGCAGAATATCAAATAAGACTTCTGCTACGCTACCTTGAACCACCGATACCATTTGCTGGCGCAGTATCTCTCTTTTGCTCATCAATGCAGCTAAAAACTCATAATCGTCGCCGCGATATTTTTGTTCTTGGTAAAGGTGTATCGGATCGACTTGAATTTGAGGGCAGTACTGCGCCAACTGACGCAGCCAACGCCGCCGGGGATGCACTCCGCCTGCATCCCCAATCAGATGACCCAAGTGAAAATACAAACTCCACTGCTGCCGTCCATTGGAGTCTTGAATCTTCAACCTACCGTTCCTTAATTGCCCTTGGCTCCAAGCTTGTAGCCAGTTGTTTAGTTTCACTGTATATAAATGACTCTCAGTCATTGCCGATTCCATGTGGCAGATGCTTGTGTTGGTAGTTGGTATGTGACAATCTAGTTCGTATCGACGCATGATGTTCGCGCCGACTCACCTTCTCGGTAGAGCAGGTCAGCCTCAAATGCTACCTGCTGAATCGAGCAGTTCTACTCCTGGCATTTCACTCCATCGACTCGGTTACTAATTCTGATTAATAAGAATAAGAGAATTTGTGAATACTTAATAGTACTAGAAGCAAATTGTCAATTGCCAGTAATAATCTTTAGAAAATTAAGCTACTTGCAGATTTATATCGCTTATCGCTTTGACTTTTTTCATAGAGCATAAAGTCTAAGCCCTCCTGAAGTCAAGCAGTTGTCCCACCCGAGCCAGCTTTCGCTATTGTCTTGTTTGTTTGCCCCTACTGCAAATTTATGTATATTAAAATACCGCAGCTTGTACCTGAATATGATACTGGCTTTCTCTCGTTTCTAGACTAGAGCGATCGCAGAGATTTCTGTTGGTCTAATAAAGCCTTGTCGTTCTTGAAGGCGCACGATATGAACTAGAGCTATATGTAAGGGCGCGATCGGCAGTACCATTCTCCCCATCAATACCAATAATGATACGCGATCGTAAATACTAGTATTTGATTATGAACAATTTAGTTAGTATTTAAGTAAACTACAGTCATCGTAGTGCTTTGTAACTTTATAATGCTGCTTCAGTCAGGGTTGAATGCTAGAAGATTTTTAGGTATATTTTTATACGATAAATGTCAATGATTACATCTAACAGTATTAGCTAAACTAGGATACAAGCTTGAGGACTGACAGCAGTGATAGAAGGCAGAGCGATATCGATTAGTTTATTTACGGGAGCAGGTGGTTTAGATATTGGTATGGAACAGGCTGGTTTCCATACAGTAAGCATTGTAGAAAAAGATTCTGACTCTGCAAAGACTATAGCCCTCAACCGACCTTATCTTAAAAATGCTGTTGCACGAGATATACAACAGATTAAAGCTTCGGATCTCCTTGAAGAGGGAGGATGTGCTATCGACCTTGGTAGATCCCTGCGTCCTGGTGAAATAGATTTAGTGACGGGTGGTCCTCCTTGTCAGCCATTCAGTACAGCAGGAAAACGTGGTTCGGTCATAGACCCTCGCGGTAGCTTGTTCATGGATTTTATACGTATTGTTGAACAATTGCAGCCACGCTTCTTTGTTATGGAGAATGTTAGAGGATTATTATCTGCTCCTATCCGCCATCGACCTCATCTGCAACGAGGAATGGGTTATCCTCCACTTGAACAAGATGAAATGCAAGGCAGTGCGCTACAAGTAGTTCTAGCAGAAATGAAAAGTCTTGGATATCAAGTCGTATACAATCTTTTAGAAGCAGCAGATTATGGTGTTCCTCAAAATAGAGAAAGAGTTATATTTATTGGCTCTAGAGAGAGTGAAGCAGTTACATTTCCACTTCCTACTCATAGTAATAGTGGGATATCGCTACCTAAATGGCACACGCTTCAGGATGCTTTAATCAACCTAAACGATCCACAACCAGAATATACTCCTTACTCAAACAGCCGTCTCAAATATTTAAAACTTTTAAAAGGCGGTCAAAATTGGAGAAACTTACCTGATGAATTGAAAAAAGAAGCAATGGGAGGAGCATATAACTCTGGAGGTGGTAAAGTCGGTTTTTATAGAAGACTATCTTGGAACAAGCCATCGCCAACGGTAACAACAAGTCCGTACCAGAAAGCTACAGATATGTGTCATCCAGAGGAACTACGTCCTTTGAGTGTTAGAGAGTGTGCTAAAATTCAAACTTTTCCTGACGATTGGATATTTTACGGTTCTACAGCCTCTAAATATAGACAGATAGGTAATGCTGTTCCTATACTTTTGGCTCAAGCAATTGGTAAACATTTATATAAATTGCTTCAGGAAGAAAAGACAGCAGGAATCCAGATTTTTGAACAACTATCCTTGTTTGCTCAATAATTAATTCAATTTGCTGATATATACAGTATTTTAGTCCTGGAGTAACTGCCAATAATTACTATTTTCTACATATAACGCTGCTGGATTTTCCGTAATTGCTTTTCTAACAAATGCGGAAAAACCCTCTTCAGAAAGCTCCGAGCATCCTATTAAATGATTTAATTCCTTCCAGTATTGAACGCCATTTCTAGCATTAATTCTATGCCATTTACGAATTGTAGTGCCTTTTCGTACACTACTACTTGAACTATTTTCAGAGTTGCTACGGTTTTTAATTTGTAATAAATCTCCTTGCTTAGTACAAAAATCAACTTTATCCATAGTTTCACCCCAGGCACAATACCAACCATGAGACAAGAGTTTTTCAGCAAGATATTCCTCAAGTAGAGAGCCTAATATATTTTCTGCTGACATCGCAAGACGATGTGCAGATAGAATTTTATTGAGATTGTCACTATTCAAATCTGGAAGACGAGCAGAAATAATTACATCAATAATTCCATCAGGAACAGTACCTATCTTTTTACTAGTCCGCTTCGATGGTCGGTTATTGTAACTACTACAATATTTTTTTAACCACTTACTGATATACTCCAAGCGAGAGTTGCATCTTTTTAAAGTGGGAAAGAGTTCGGGTGAATCACAACAAACAGATAACACGGTTTTTACAGGATTGTTCCAGAAGAACTCAGGGGTAGCTGTTGCTATATTTTCGGCATCTGAAATTATTAGGTTGGCATCAAAGTCAGGTATTTTGATACTACTACTCACAATTATCCTCAGTCACATCTACGGCTTTAGGTACTTGCTTTATTGTTCCCAGTAACTCATATGAAGTCACATTCAAAGCTTTTGAAGTGTCTGTGTAAGAATTCGTTTGCTGAAAATTTGAGGAGGCAATCGCTTATCTTAAAGCTATAGCATTCAAAATTTTAAGTGAACTCTGATGAGCGTTGTGATTCCTGAAGACATCCTTCGAGCTACAAAAATGACCGAGGATGAACTGAAACTAGAGATTGCCCTTATGTTATACAAGCAGGAGAAAATTAGCAGTGGTAAAGCGCGTGCTTGGACGGGATTAACGGTCATCCAGTTTCAACACGAACTCGCTAAGCGCGGCTTTGGTATTAACTATGACGTAGAGGACTTCGAGGCAGATATCCAAACGCTACGGTCAATGGGAAGACTGTAGTTGTTGTCAGCGATACATCACCCATTACAAATGCAGAAGAGTAATCTGTGTTGAGGTATGTTTAATGTTATTGCGATCGCTCTCTTCCATACATTTTGTAACTACCAGTCTTTTCTCGCATCGTGAATCTGGGCAAAATACAATATAGTCATCCCGCACACTACCTCAACCATGCCTCGGTTTCAATCCCTGGAAGCAGCACTCAAACACTACTTCGGCTACGATAGCTTCCGCCCTGGACAAAAACAAATCGTCGAACAAGCGCTGCAAAATCGGGATCAACTGATTGTCATGCCTACAGGTGGCGGAAAATCTCTCTGCTTTCAGCTGCCAGCCCTGTTACAGCCAGGTTTAACTGTAGTCGTATCCCCCCTGATCGCCCTCATGCAAGACCAGGTGGAGGCGCTGCGAGATAACGGAATTGGGGCAACATTTCTCAATAGCAGCCTCAACTTACATCAAGTGCGATCGCGGGAACAAGCGATTCTCAGCGGCAAAACTAAACTCCTCTACGTCGCCCCAGAACGCCTGTTAAACGAAAAATTTCTGCCTTTTCTCGACTTAATTCGCGAGAAAATCGGGATTGCAGCTTTTGCAATCGATGAAGCCCACTGCGTCTCGGAGTGGGGACACGACTTTCGCCCCGAATATCGCCAGTTAAAACAGTTGCGTCAGCGTTACCCTGGTGTACCAACCCTCGCCCTCACCGCCACAGCCACAGATAGAGTTCGTCAAGATATTATTCAACAGTTAGGATTATCACAACCTAGCATTCATATTGCGAGTTTCAACCGCCCTAATCTTTACTACGAAGTTCAACCGAAACAAAAGCAAAGTTACAGCCAACTTTTACAAATTATTCGTCAATCGGAAGGATCGGGAATTGTCTATTGTCTCAGTCGTCGTAAAGTAGATGAGATTGCCTTTAAGTTACAACAAGACAAAATTGCGGCTCTACCTTACCATGCAGGTTTAAGCGATACAGAAAGAGCGGAAAATCAAACCCGTTTTATTCGCGATGATGTCAGAGTTATGGTAGCAACGATCGCCTTTGGGATGGGAATTAATAAACCTGATGTACGATTCGTTATCCATCACGATTTACCTCGAAATATTGAAGGTTACTATCAAGAATCGGGACGGGCGGGAAGAGATGGTGAAACAGCCCGTTGTACTCTATTTTTAGGTTACGGTGATATCAAAACAATTGAATATTTAATCGACCAAAAAACCGATTTGCAAGGACAAAGAATTGCCCGTCAACAGTTGCGTCAGGTCATAGATTTTGCTGAAGGGACAGATTGTCGGCGCACAATTGTCTTAGGCTATTTTGGCGAAAGATTTGCCGGACAATGTAGCGGTTGCGATAATTGTCTTGCACCTAAACCAGTTGTGGACTGGACAATCGAGGCGATGAAATTTCTTTCTTGCGTGGCGCGTTGCAAAGAGAAATTTGGCATGAATCACATTATTGATATCTTGCGCGGTTCTAAAAATCAAAAAGTTTTGCAATACAACCATAATAAACTTTCAACTTACGGAATTGGCAAAGATAAAACTGTAGAAGAATGGCGATTGTTAGGGCGATCGCTACTACACCAAGGTTTACTAGATCAAACAACTGATGGTTATTCTGTTTTAAAACTTAATGCTGCAAGTTGGGAAGTCATGCGACGACAGCGGACAGTTTCAATAGCAATCGATACCACCCCAAATCTCTCGGCTCAACCGTTAGAAGCACGAACGGCTGAAGTCGAAATGTTATTTCAAAAATTGCGATCGCTGCGTAAAGAAATTGCAGACGAACAATCAGTTCCACCCTATGTCATTTTTGCCGATTCTACGCTGAAATTGATGGCATTGCAGCAACCACAAACTTTAACTGAATTTGCCCAACTTTCGGGTGTAACCTCACATAAAATAGCTCAGTATGGCAAAAAGTTCTTAATAGAAATTCAGGCTTATACTCAAACTCAAACCCAAACTTCAAATATACCAACTGACACCGAACAATTTACATTACATTTATACCAGCAAGGATTAAGCGTAGCAGAAATTGCCCAAAAGCGAGATTTGCGCCCGACAACAATTATCCGCCACCTGTCAGATTTGGTGGAAAAGAATCAAGATGTAGATTTAGATCGTTTAGTGAATCGCGATCGCCAGATTAAAATTTGTCAAGCTTTAGAAAAACTGGGTGATATTTCCCTGACCCCAATTCGAGAATATTTAGGTGAGGATTATTCCTACGACGAAATCCGCTTGGTGAGGGGACGCTGGCGAAAAGACAAAAATTGAAGCTGGCTCTAAAAGGTCAACTAGCGCGCCATTGAGATCGCGATCGCGGCGATCGCGATCGTCCAAAAATCTCATAATGCGGTAGCATATAGACGAGACAATGAAATTCGGTTGTATTGTTTGTGATTAAAATCAACAGGCTTCTCTCCGAAATCTGAATCTCTGCACCTTCTGATTTTGGAGACAATGTATGTCAATTTATGTAGGTAACTTATCATATGAGGTAACGCCAGAAGACCTCAGCGCTGCTTTTGCACAGTATGGCTCTGTAAAAAGAGTTCAATTACCAACCGACCGCGAAACAGGTCGAGTGCGTGGTTTTGCATTCGTAGAAATGGATACAGATGCCGAAGAAACCACTGCTATTGATGCCCTCGATGGCGCTGAGTGGATGGGGCGGAATATGAAGGTTAATAAAGCAAAGCCTAGAGAAGACAGAGGCTCGTCTGATGGTAGACGTGGAAACAGTAACGGTGGATACTCTCGTCGTTACTAAACTTTGGGACAAAGAATTTGACTCTAAGGTTTGAGGGTAGACAAGGAGTCTGCCCTTTTGTTTTTGAAAATAGCAAGCAGGTTGGCTAAATTCTAGCCTAGTTGATTCTATGACAAAGCAGCGCAGCTAGATTAGAATGACTGCATTTTCGCAACTACAAGCACCACGTTTAGTATTGACAAAATAGCCAGACATGAAAGCAACTTAAGTAGAAAAATCACTTAAAATATGACTCCAGAAGCAATACGCATTGTGACTCAATTAAGGCGTGAGTTTTATTCTCTCTTTGCTACAGAGATGGGAGTTCCAGTAATTATTACTAACAGTAACTCATCCGCTAGTAATCCATCTATAGCTTCTTGGGTAGATCGTCAACAAAGATTAAACTATATATATATTTACGTCCACTTATCGCCTGATGAATTAATCCCCAACCGTCCATTTCTGCTGAAGTTAGCTATTAATAAAGGTGCTGGTATAGCTACATCTACGAAACAGCATCAAGACTCTCAAAAACTGAATCAGCGTTGGTACTTCGAGTTAACTCTATTGCCAGAAGAAATCTTAGATTTTCTTCCCTGGATAGTTAGCTTAGTTCAGTCTCATGAAAAAGGTTTTACCTCATTTGCGCTAGAACCACCACATCCGTTTGAGGTCAAGATGTCTCATCTACCATTATCCGGTGATATTTGGACTCAGAAAGCTGGACAGCAAGCTTCTCATACTCTGGTAGTCAAATGAAAATTCAAGCATTAAACATTCAGATTGGCGATCGCATTGTTGCCTATTGTAATAGCAAGAGACAAATCTGTACTGTTAAGCAAGTACTAGATTCCGGTCAAGGTAGCATCGCACTGACAGTATGTCCTTCTGGAAATAATCGACTTTCACTTTCACGGGTGATTCGGTTCCACCAAGATGCTTCTGTCGATGTCCTGTAGAGACGTTACATGTAAAGTCTCTACAGACTCGTCTCCAGATTTTCAACGATCTCTGCTGCTAGCACATCGGGTTCTGGTGGATTGTCTAGATCGTACAGGCTCTCATCCTTAAGATAACGTTTGCCTTACTTGGCCGATCGGATTACACAATATCTTATTAAGAAAAGTCTTTTACATCTCGCAAAACTTCCGAAATCATTGTTTTCAACTGAGGAACGTCTTCTTGAACCGCTTTCCAGATAATTTCTATATCCGTATTGAAATAATCATGAATCAGTTTATCCCGCATTCCAGCAATATCTCGCCAGGGAATATCAGGATATTGGCTTCTCACTGAATCGGGGATTCGCTTCACGGCTTCGCCAATAATTTCGATCGCCCTTGAAACGGCAAACACCTTCTCCAGGTTTTGTGAGAAATCCTCAAAGTTAATGCCTGTCGTAAACTGCTCGATCGCAGCAACAGCATCCAAAATATCCTGCAAGTAGTCTGCAACTTCCCGCTTACTCACAGATAGACGACCTCTGCCAAAATCCGCTCTCCAATGCGTGGTTTTAAACCAGCCTTATGCACCAGATCGACCTTGACTCCCAGATTATCGCTGAGATAGTTCTCTAAATTGACAAATTTCAACAAGCTTGGTGTCTCAAAAAACTCCACTAGCACATCCACATCGCTAGTTTCGGTCTGTTCTTGCCTAACGTAAGAACCAAAAACCCCTAACTCTCGAACTTTGTAACGTTCCTGCAACAATGACTTGTTTTGTACAAGCCACTGCTTAATCTCTTCCAGCGTTTTCATAAAGCCTAACTCCCTCAAGGCAAGCACAGCACGTAATCTAGCTTACCCTGCTCTGTTCCGGCTCTGAAATTGTGGTTAGGACGGGCTGACAAAGATCCTTGTATTTATTCAAAGATTCCTGGTGAACCCGCCCCTACGAATGACAAATGACAAATGACGAATGACAAACTAACCAAACTGTTCCTCAGCATCCAAATTAAACAGGACTTGAAGAGTCTGCATACAACGCCGCCTCGCCTCAATATCCTGCTGCGATCGCAACTGTACCATCGGATCGTGCAAAATTTTATTTACGATTCCTCTAGTTAAAGCTTCGATTACTTCTTGGTGCTTTTCGGCAAATTCCGAACCCAAACGCGATAGAGCTTTTTCTAACTCTTGTTCGCGAATAGTTTCGACTTTATGACGCAAGCAACTGATCGTAGAAACAGTTTCCAGCGATCGCCACCACACGTCAAATGTTTCTACTTCCTCATCCAGCAGCTTTTCAGCTTCCATTGCCATTCTGCGACGGCTTTCTTGGTTTTGAGCCACCACAGCCTTTAAATCGTCTACGTTAAACGCTTGTACGTTGTCTAAATTGTTGACATCTTCATGTACGTTACGCGGTACGGAGATATCAAATAGCATCAACGGGCGATTTGGTTCTAAAGCAATTTCCAGCTTAGCGCGATCGATCAGCGGTTCTGTAGCCGAGGTACTAGTAAATACCAAATCTGATGTTGCCACCACTGGCATCATTTCTGATAGTAAACAAAGTTTTAAATCTGCATGTTGAAACTGATTAGCTAAAGCTTGCGATCGCTTTAAAGAACGATTCAAAATACAAATTTGACTCGCACCTTTTGCCACCAAATGTTTGACGAGTAACTCCGACATTTTACCCGCCCCAACGATCGCCACTCGGCAAGCAGCCAAATTAGCAACTTTCATTTGGGCTAATTCTACTGCCGCAGAACTAATCGAAACCGCACCAGTACCGATACTAGTTTCAGAACGTACCCGTTTGCCAGCCGTAATTGCTTGTTTAAACAGCTTATTCAGAATCAGTTTGATACCGTTATATTGTTGTCCTAAACTGTGAGTTTGTTTTACCTGAGCTAAGATTTGCCCTTCTCCTAACACCAAGCTATCCAAACCAGCCGAGACTCGCATCAAGTGCATGACTGCATCTTGGTGGAGCAAAATAAATAAATGTTGTCTTAAATCGCGGACTGGTAATTTGCTATGTTCGCCCAAAAACTGGGTCACTTCTCGAATCCCTTGTTCCGTTTCTGGAGTAACAATATAAATTTCCAGACGATTACAAGTGCTAAGTATTGCTGCTTCGGTAATATGCGGATAGCTACACAAAAGAGCGATCGCGCCTTCCAACTGCGATTCTGGAATACTCAGCTTTTCCCTAACTTCTACTGGGGCTGTTTTGTGACTTAACCCGATAACCGCAATGTTCATGTCTCCTCCCAAATGAGGGGCTAGGGGTGAGGAGTGAGGGGCGAGGGAATTCTTCATTAATTCCGAATTCCGAATTCTCCCTGCTCGATCGCTCCCTGCTCCCTGCTCCCTTTTCTTCCTACTTCAGTTGCAGTGTCTTTGGTTCGTCAAACATATGGATCGTGTCTACAAACCGCGCCGTGCGAGATTGGCTGGAGATAACTAAACTTTGGGTTCTGGCTCCACCTTTGAAGAAGCGGACACCTTCCATCAGCGTACCTGGGGTAATACCACAAGCAGCGAACAGGACGGTTTGACCCGAAGCTAACTCTTCAGCATTGTAAACTCGGTCTGGGTCATTAATTCCCATTTCTTTCAAACGGGCAATATTTCCCTCTTTACTTTCGCCAATCAAACCAGTTTTGACTACCTCTGGATCGTAGATCAATTGTCCTTGGAAATGCCCGCCCAAACAGCGCAATGCAGCAGCAGAAATCACGCCTTCTGGAGCTGCGCCAATTCCCATCAAGGCATGAATGTTCGTTCCCGAGAAAGCGCAGGAGATCGCGGCGGAGACATCACCATCGCTAATTAAGCGTACTCTTGCCCCTGCTTGACGAATTTCTTGAATGAGTTCTTTGTGGCGAGGGCGATCCATCACGACCACAACTAGCTCCTCTACGGCGCGTCCGAGGCATTCTGAGAGGATTTTGAGGTTTTGGGTAGCCGATTTATTAATATCGACATGACCGCGTGCTGGGGCTGGTGCTGCGAGCTTTCTCATGTAAAAGTCAGGAGCAGCAAACAAACCACCTTTTTCGGCGATCGCCAACACAGCCATCGAGCCGTTTTGTCCGTAGGCGACTAAGTTAGTCCCTTCACAAGGGTCAACGGCAATGTCAATTTCAACTAATTCATCTGGGTTACAGTAATCTTTGGCATCGGCACGGGTACAAATCCCGACTTCTTCGCCAATGTATAACATGGGGGCTTCATCCCGTTCGCCTTCACCGATGACAATCCGACCCCGCATGTAAATTTTATTCATTCTCTCCCGCATGGCTTCTACAGCCACTTGGTCAGCAGTGTTTTTCTCGCCTTTACCCATCCAACGGGAAGATGCGATCGCTGCTTGTTCTACAACTTCAATAATCTCTAAACCTAGAGTATTTTCCACGCGGTCTGTCCTCCCAATGCTCTGTTTGCTGCTGTTGTTTTGCGGCTGTATCAGTACATAAGTCTACCAAACGGCGTAACCCCGTGGACTACAAGTATTTACTCAGGTTTTGTTAAGTTTTGCTGCTAGGGAGGGGTAAGGGGTAAGGGGTAAGGGGTAAAAGGGAATTGAGGAGGCGATCGCAACTTCAATTTTCTTGACCGTCTTTTAGTATTTTTGTACTTATGGTTTAGCAATTGTTATAGAATTCGCGGCTATAACAGACAAAACCTGCCTCCGCAGGTTTCAAATCTTCCATTGTTTCCTAGTCCGCCTGTGCGGACTTAGTTTGTGTAGCTGCGATTTTAATCGCCCATTTTAATGACGAACCTTACCATCAGGCATAATTGCCCCCTGAAAAATCGCCTTACTCAAATTAGCTCCATCCAACTTAGCTTCGGTTAAATTAGCCCCTATAAAAATAGCCCTACTCAAATTAGCGCCCCGCAAATCTGCTCTAATTAAATTAGCATTTGTAAAATTAACTTTACTTAAATTCGTCCATCTCAAATCCGTCAGATAAAGCTCTGCTGCACTTAAATCAGCACCAAACAAATACGCCCCACCAAAATGAGCTTCACTCAAATTAGCTTGACATAAATTAGCGCGATAAAAATAAGTAGCGATCGCCTCAGCCTCATATAAATTAGCACTACTCAAATTAGCATGACTGAAATTAGCCCCAGTTAAATTAGCATAAACCAGACTAGCCCGACTTAATTTCGCCACGCTCAAGTCTGCTTCGCTAAGAGTAGCTCCAATAAATTCAGCCGCCGTCAAATTAGCATGGCTGAGATCTGCGGCTTTTAAATCGACACCCCGCAAATCTGCTCCTATCAGGTTGGCATAAGCTAAATCTGCACCCATCATTTGAGCCGAAATTAACTGAGCGTCAACTAATTCGGCTTTTTGCAAATTAGCGTCAATCAATTCAGCTTCGCACAAACTAGCTGCACTGAGATTAGCCCCACATAAATTAGCTGCAATCAGTTTAGCGCGATCGAGATTGGCTCTTTTTAGATTAGCCTTGGTAAGATTAGCACCCCTAAAATTAGCCCCACACAAATTAGCCGCGCTCAAGTCAGGTACAATCTGCACGTATGAAGAGCGCCACTCTAACCAAGTAACCGCACCCTGTTGCAGTAGCGCCAGATGCTCCCGATTTGCCATTCCTGCTACTCCTTGCGCCCACCAACAGTAGGAAGTTCGCGCCCGTGGGCATTTTCCATCGCCGCCAACGCCGCACTCGAACCCGCAATAATATCTCGTTCTTCCCCACCCAGGTAAAGCCGTCCAAAACTACCCACCGCTTGAATCTCTAGAATATTAATCAAAGCTGCTTTTTCTGCTTGATTTGCGGCTAGAGCTGCATAAGCCGCAGGTTGAACTTCTAATACATACAACGTTTGTCCTGCCAAAATCATCTGTCCTCGGCGGGTGCGGTTAATCAATTGTGTTTGGTGCGGATCGATATTGCGAATAATCTGACTCGACATCACTTGTGGCTTGAGGCAATCTCGTTCGCGTACTCCCATTGCTTCCATCACCGCCTTACCCGCTGCCCGCGTCTCCCCCTGGCGACTAGAATGGACTTCTAGCAATCCATAAAGCCGTTCTACAACCTGCACCCCTGGACGCACAGAAGCAGATTTTAAGGCAATATCCATTAATCGGATCACCTCAATCCCTGGCGAGACTTCAATCCACAGAGAAGCATCACCTGGTAATGGCAAAAAACCTGCTGCCACCGTTCCCATGTAAGCTGCGTGTTGAGGTTGTAAGCTGTCTATAAATACATAACTACGTAATTCAATACCCAAAACTTAAATCTCCAAGCTCGTCATTGGTCATTAGTCATTAGTCATTTGTGAGTTTCTAGCGATCGCCAGTAAAAATACCAATAGAGGCATAATTAAAGACTTACAGTGAAGGTGAGAGATAGTACCGATTACCAATTACCAATTACCAATTACCAAACTCTCACGTAGGCTGACTGTAGTTAAGTATAATCAGAATTAATATGCGATCGCGTTCGTAAATTTCTGCCCAGATTGCCAATAATATAACTATGTTGGATTTCCTCAATCCGATTCTCAACCGTCATCCAGAGCGAGTCAAAGCCAACGTTGAGATTTATACCTGGCAGACTTGCCCCTACTGCATCCGCGCCAAACTACTACTGTGGTGGAAGGGTGTCAACTACACGGAATACAAGATTGATGGTGATGATGTAGCGAGAAATAAAATGGCAGAACGCGCCAACGGACGGCGCACCGTTCCGCAAATCTTCATCAATAACGAGCATTTCGGTGGCTGCGACGATATTTACAAACTAGATAGCGAAGGCAAATTAGATCCTCTCCTCGCTCAGCCAGCCTAATATTTGTAGAAACGTTCGTAGGGATGCACGCTGTAGTAGGGGCGCACAGCTGTGCGCCCCTACTATGTGCGAACAAAAAACAGCAGAAACATGATTGAAGCCCCAGAATACATCATCCACCGCCAATGGATGCAACGGGCGATCGCTCTTGCCCAAATTGCCGGGGAAGCCGGAGAAGTTCCCGTAGGCGCAATAATTATCGATTCAAACGGTAACGTCATTGCCGAAGCAGAAAATCGGCGCGAACGAGACAACGATCCCACCGCCCACGCAGAAATTATTGCTTTGCGCCAAGCTGGTAAAACCTTACAAAACTGGCATCTCGATCGCTGTACCCTATACGTTACCCTAGAACCTTGTCCCATGTGTGCGGGAGCGATCGTCCAAGCACGAATTGGTTTACTTGTCTATGGTGCAGACGATCCGAAAACTGGAGCTATTCGCACCGTCACCAACATTCCCGATAGCGCCTGCTCCTACCATCGTCTCCCCGTTCTCGCTGGCATTTTAGAATCCACCTGTCGTCAACAACTGCAAGATTGGTTCCGCCAGAAGAGAGGGAGCAGGGAGCAGGGAGTAGGGGGAGAAAAGTAACTGGTCACTGGTCACTGGTCACTGTTCACTGCTAAAACTGTCCCCTATGTGTAGCGATCGCGACTAAAAAAATTAGGGTGGAATTAAAGCCATATAACTTTACGTTCGCTTACACACTCGCCACCCTCATGATTCAGCTCGATTCCTCGCACACTGATATTGGGACAACTAAAAAGACCAAGGTGGCTGCAAGCTCTCACGTTTCGCCTTGGTTAACGCCCATAGTATATCCTATCGGACGGCGTTTGGTCTTCCCCTTTTATTTTGACAAGATTGAAGTTAGCGGATGGGAAAACTTGCCGAATGGAGGTCCTGTCATCGTAGCACCTACCCACCGTTCTCGTTGGGATGCGCTCATGGTTCCTGCAATCGTGGGTAAGGTTGCAACCGGGCGAGATCCGCGTTTCATGGTGTCCATAGACGAAATGAAGGGTATCCAAGGATGGTTTATTAGCCATCTCGGAGGGTTTGCTGTTGATGTGAAGCGTCCATCCATTGCTACTCTCAGACATGGCGTAGAATTACTACAACAAGGAGAAATGCTAGTCATTTTTCCTGAAGGTGGCGACCTGAAAAAAAATCGCGAGTGTACGCTGAATTCTCTTCAACCTGGTTTAGCTCGCCTAGCACTACAAGCCGAATCAAGTCAGCCAAATTTAGGTGTCAAAATCTTACCGCTCGGTATTTACTATAATCCTCCCACCGTACCGTGGAGATCTCAGGTTAGGATTAGTATTGGTTCTCCTATCCAAGTAGGAGATTACAGCACGGGTTCGATTAAAAAAGATGCGAAGCAATTGACACAAGATTTAGAACTAGCACTTAAACAGTTGGGCAGTAAGACGCAAGCAACCGTAGAGCAAGACAGCGCTCCTTCCCTATACTCTGAAAGAAAGGAATCTTTTATTTAAAACAATAGCTTCAGGTATCGCCGCCGAGGGAACAAAGTCAAAAGTCAAAAGTCAAAAGTCAAAAGTCAAAAGTCAAAAGTCAAAAGTCAAAAGCTAAAAGTCGAAAGTAACTGCTTTCTATCCCCGACTTCCCATACAGACGTTGCCTGCAACGGCTCTACACCGACTTCCTGATAACTGATAACTGATACCTGATAAGATACCCGAAGTTCAAAATCGGTCTTGTGTTTTTTAGCGCACGGAATTAAGCCATGATTTCTGCTGGAACTCAACGCTTCCATTACCATAGCTGCATAACATTATTTTCGGCGATCGCAGCTATTACTTTGCTGTCCCCAACTTACGTCCAGGCGCAAACGCCACCAGCACCAGCTACTCCTAACCAAGCTCAACCTATCGATCCAAAAAATCCTAACATTATTCAACCTTCTGCCCAGAATAATAGCGTTTTGAGCGTGGCTGGAGGTCAACGGCTGATGTCGGAAGCTAGCAGCGCTATCTCCTCTCAAAACTACGACACAGCGGTGAAAAAGTTGCAGGAGGCGCGTCAGGTTTTCAATCAAATGTCTAATTTCTACCAACAGCTAGCTGGTAACTTTCAAGGTATTGACAATCGCGTTGCCGATAGCCAGCGTAAGAAAGCCTTGGATACTGCCCAAATGCGCGATGATGCGACTTACCAACTGGCATTGGTACATCGAGCGCAAAACAAGCCAGAACTTGCCGTACCGCTGCTGGTTCAGATTGTTAACAGTCAAAACCCAACTAGAGATTTGGGCAAAAAAGCCTATCAACAACTATTCGAGTTAGGATTTGTTGACACGCCTTTTCCGCGTACTGGCGATACTGGTAATGCGCCGCAACGGAGTGAAGCTAAGCCTGCCGAACAATCTGCTCCAAAACAGTAGCGCCGGGGCGATCGCTCATCTATCCTTAGAAATAGTTAAATTAGAAAAGAGTTCAGCAATTAGGAATTGAAATGATTAGTCCTCAGCAAGTTGAGGAAATGATTAAGGTAGCGATCCCAGATGCCCAAGTTCAAGTACAAGACTTGACTGGGGGTGGAGATCATTACCAAGTAGTAGTCGTTTCTTCCCAGTTTGAAGGTAAGGGACGAGTACAACAGCACCAACTCGTCTACAGTTCCCTCAATCAAGCAATGTCATCAGAAGCTATCCATGCCCTAGCACTAAGGACTTACACACCCCAAGCTTGGCAAGCTGTCAGCCAAGTGGTGTAAGCTGGCTTCTCCCATAATTCTACGGTAGCGCTAATATCTCATCCTCAAGACTAGGAATAACAGCTATGACTCCAGAATTGAAAGAGCGACTCGATAATCTCGTTCAACAAAACAAAATCTTGGTTTTCATGAAGGGCAACAAATTGATGCCCCAGTGTGGTTTTTCTAACAATGTCGTGCAAATTCTTAACACTCTGGGAGTTCCCTTCGAGACTGTTGACGTTTTAGCAGACTCTGAAATCCGACAAGGAATTAAAGAGTATTCCAATTGGCCTACCATTCCTCAAGTTTATGTTAACGGTCAATTTGTGGGCGGCTCTGATATTCTGATTGAAATGTACCAAAGTGGCGAGTTACAACAGATGGTAGAAGTCGCACTTGCTTCTTAACAATTAACGATTTGGATAGAAATGCGTATAGGGGCGTACAGTTGTATGCCCCTATTCATTTGCGGCAAAGTGTATTTTTAATTGTTGGCAATTTTTAGCCAATTTTAAGCATCAGCATAAATAGCTGACCGATCTAAGCTTGACCTTACCCGCTCGGAAGAAGCCCAATTTAATTCAAAATTCAAAATTTCGATCTGATTTTCCACTGAATCCTATTTCGAGCCAATCTACAGTAACTTAATAGTAGTCTGATTCTGGTTCTGGCTGAACCGGCATTTCAAAGTTATACGGATCGTATAGAAAGCGGGTTGCTTCTTCCTCTAAACGATGAATTAGATAGGGTTCGAGGATGTTGGAATGCCTCATGGCTGCGAGATAGCCGTCTAAATACAAACGTAAATCGTCTGTGCGATAGCCTCTTTGCCACATTTCGACCAGGGCATCGGTCAGTTTTTGATAGTGGCGAATTGTTTGAGTATCTTGTAACATAGCGCAAGATGAAGGGATCGATTGTGCCTTGAAAATGTGTTTCTTAAAGGAATTTGCCGGGATAGAACTTTTAAGTTGTCTGCTCTAAGCTGAGTTTTTCAAGCAGCGATCGCGCTTACTAGCGACATAGAAATTATGAATTTCTTCTTAGTAAGAGTGTATTCAGTTTTAGCAAGTCGATTTTATCTTGAGTCCTCTATACTAACTAATAGTCGAACAATGACTGTACTGTATATAATTTTTGTCTCATTTATTTCATCATAGACCAAATTGATACCAAAAAGTTTGTATCTCTAGGGCGATTTTTCCTGCGTGTCATTCTTGACCAATTTGATGTTAGATGCTTGAGCGACCGATCGAGTCTCAAAATATTAAGTTTTTTTAAGTTTAGTTTTAGAAATACATATTAGCCGATGTCTGTTCGCTAGTCAAGACTGCTAGAGAGTTGATCCTGAGGTAGCAGCTGTTACAAAAGCTTGACACAGGCTTTGATACCTTGAGAGTCACGTATAAAAGGAATCTTGCACCTGTGACCTCGGTTTGTATAGAAATTGTAGAGGGAAATCCACATCTGCGATCGCTACTCAGTTGGCACTTACAACAGGTAGGCTATCGAGTATATCAAGCAGCTAGTCTCTATCAAGCGCGAGACGTATTTTTAACGCGCCAACCCACACTAGTGATCCTCGATGCTGAATTAGCTGATGGTGACGGGACAGAGTTTTGCCGTTGGCTACAGCAACAGCAGCAACCACTGATTCTGATGCTATCTGCCCGCAACACCGAAGCGGATATTGTCACTGGCTTAAAAGCAGGAGCAGACGATTACTTGTGCAAACCCTTTGGGATGCAGGAATTTTTGGCGCGAATCGAAGCGCTGATTCGCCGTCAACGCACGCCAGCCGCACCAGCTTACTTGGACTACGGCACTTTGCAAATAGATCTAGTCCAGCGTCGCGTTTACTTCAAAGGTGAATACATCGACCTCACGCCTCAAGAATTTAGTTTACTTTACGTCTTGGCGCAAGCTGGAGGTTTACCCCTCAGCCGCTCCGAATTGTTGCGGCGTGCTTGGCCCGATGCTATAGATAATCCCCGTACCATCGATACTCACGTCTTATCTTTGCGGAAAAAAGTCGAAATCGATCCGCGCCAACCGAGTTTAATTCAAACTGTACGTAACGTAGGGTATCGCTTCAACGCGGAAATTCTCAAAGCCAACAGCGTACAGCCAACCGACATTTCCCAACGCCAAACCGCAAATCACCACTCGACTTTAGAAGAAACGAGGGAGAAGTCAGAAGTCACAAGTCAAAAGTCAGAAGTGTTTTACTAGTAAGTCAAAAGCAGTGTAGAGACGTTACATGTAACGTCTCTACACTGCCTATCTGTCGCACAATAAGAAAGAGCAGTGGCATGAGATTGGGTTATGTCTTCAATTGGTGTGGCGGTAGTCGGAACGGGATTTGGACAAAAAGTTCATTTACCTGGGTTTAAGGCTCATCCTCGGACGCAGGTTGTAGCAGTGTATCACCGCGATCGCGACAAAGCTCAGGCGATCGCTCAAACTCATAATATTCCCCATGCGAGTTCTGCGCTAGAAGAAATTGTCGCTCTACCAGAAGTCCAAGCAGTTAGCATCTCTACCCCGCCGTTTCTACATTACGAAATGGCAAAAACAGTACTGCAAGCAGGTAAGCACCTGTTATTAGAAAAACCCACCACGCTCTCAGCTACAGGAGCGCGAGAACTGTACCATATAGCCAAAGCTAACAATCTCGTCGTGACTCTAGATTTTGAATATCGCTTCGTTCCCGCATGGCAAAGGTTAGCTGAATTACTAGCGGAAGATTATGTGGGTGAAAAACGGCTGATTAAAATTGATTGGTTGGTTCCCAGTCGCGCCGATGCTTCCCGCCCCTGGAATTGGTATTCTCGTAAAGATATGGGTGGTGGGGCTTTGGGGGCGCTAGCTTCCCATACTTTTGATTACATGAATTGGTTGTTTGGTGCAGTGCAAAAACTGTGCGCCCAGCTCAGTACTAGCATTCCTCAACGGCTCGATCCTCTGACGGGGGAAATGAAGCTAGTAGATGCTGATGACACCTGTATGCTGATGCTAGAGCTGGCAGACGGTACGCCTTGCCAAATTAATATTAGTTCGGCAGTGTATGCAAATCGCACGCACTCAGTAGAAGTGTATGGCGATCGCGGTACTTTAGTTTTAGTCAGTCAAAATCAAAAAGATTACGTCCACGGCTTTCACCTCTGGGCTGCTGCCGCCGGACAACCGCCAGTAGAATTGGAAATTCCCATGCGGTTGGGATTTGACAAAACTTATACAGACGGACGCATCGCCCCATTTATTCGCGTGGTTAATCAATGGGTGCAAGGAATTGATAGCGGAGAATCCCTAATTCCTTCCATTCGCGAAGGTGTTTACTCGCAATTGTTAATGGATCTCAGCCATGCTTCTCACCAACAACGCAGTTGGGTAGACGTACCAGATTTAGATAAATATCTCACCAGAGGCTAAAGGTAACTATCTACATCGATTCATAATTAAATTGTTTCCATATATATAGCAACCTAGATGAATTGTGAAATCAATTGTCCGTGTAGAGACGTTACATGTAACGTCTCTACACGGGAAACTTTCATACCAAAATATAAGTAAACCCACCCTTACATTACGAAGGTATTTGTAACGAAAAATTTATTTGAATTGAATTTTTTATAAAAAGTTTATATTTCTGCAAAATTAGCTCACATTAATTAAGATACAAAACGCGATCGTGCAGAGTTTTGTTTTGTCGAACATGATACACTTCTTTGAAGAATAAAGATTGAATTGTAGAGGTGAGTTTAATACTTTTCGGTTAAAACAAGATCCCCCTAGCCCCCTTTTTAAGGGGGGAATAAAGTCTCATTAAACAAGAGGGAACAAAGCCCCCTTTTTAAGGGAGTTGGGGGATCTCCGAGAGCTTTTCGTTACTGACAGAGCAGAAGTATTTTTTCACACATTACGGGAGCGACATTTAGCTAATATTCAGAAGGTCGATCGCCAAAAAATCAAAAAAGCGATCGCATCTCTATTGCTGCTCCCGTCATCAACTTAGGAGAAGTAATATGGTCATCGATTTTCAAGCTCAAGGTATCGATATCACCCGTTTAAAAGAACCAGCAATTCATACTTTTAATCAGATTCAACCGCATGGAATTTTAATTGTTTTAGCAGAGCCAGATCTAACAATTTTACAAATTAGCAGTAATGCGATCGCTACGTTCGGAATTGCTGCCGAACAAATGTTACAAAGACCTTTATCAGAATTTATCGATCCTTTTCAGTTAGAGAGAATTCAGACTGGCTTAACCGCAACAGAAGATCTCGATATCATCAATCCCGTCAAATTGTGGGTACGAAAGAAGGGCGATGAATATTCTGTATTTGATGGCGTATTTCATCGCAATATAGAAGGATTTCTAATTTTAGAATTAGAACCAGCGCTAACCCAAGAAAATATTCCTTTTCTCAGTTTTTATCACTTAGCTAGAGCATCTATTAATCGCTTAGAAGAAACTTCAAATCTCAGAGAGTTCTGTCAAATTATCGTCCAAGAAGTTCGCAACGTGACTGGCTTCGATCGCGTCATGTTGTATAAATTCGATAACGACGGACATGGTTCTGTCATTGCTGAAGAAAAACTCGATAGCATGGAACCATATTTGGGGCTACACTTTCCTGAATCTGATATTCCTAGACCAGCCAGAAAACTATTTGCCTCTAATTGGATTCGCTTAATTCCCGATAGTCATTGCGAACCTGTAACCCTCGTACCAGCAATTAATCCAATTAGCAAAGAACCTACAGAACTGACGAATTCCATTCTTAGAAGTGCCGCAGCTTGTCATTTTGAATATTTACACAATATGGGTGTAGGTGCTTCGCTGACAATCTCGTTAATTAAAGACCAAAAACTTTGGGGTTTAATTGCTTGTCACCATCAAACACCCATGTATGTTTCTTACGAATTACGCAAAGCGTGCGAATTTTTGGGACGGATGGTCTTTTCTGAAATTGCTTCTAGGGAAGAAACGGAGGATTTTGCCTATCGGCGACAGTTGGCTTACGTGCAGTCAGCTTTAGTCGAATATATGTCTCAAGAAGAGAACTTTGTTGATGGTTTGATTAAACACAAACCAAACCTTCTCAACTTAGCCGATGCCCAAGGTGCAGCAATTTGTTTTGGCAATACTTGCACGACGATTGGTAAAACTCCCGTAGCAGAAGACTTAAATTTCTTAGTTCAGTGGCTGAAAAATAACGTTCAAGAAGAAGTGTTCTACACCGATTCCTTAGCGCAAGTTTATCCCAATGCGGAAAGATTCAAACATGTTGCTAGTGGTTTATTAGCAATTCCAATTTCTAAGCGCAATTACGTATTATGGTTCCGTCCCGAAGTGATTCAAACAGTAAATTGGGGCGGCGATCCTCATAATGCTTACGAATTGAATCAAGAGAATGGACTGCGATTGTGTCCGCGCAAATCTTTCCAATTATGGCAAGAAACAGTCAGCCTCACGTCTTTACCCTGGAAACAAGTAGAAATTAAAGCCGCGCTGGAACTAAGAAAAGCAATTGTCAATATCGTACTGCGCCAAGCTGACGAATTAGCACAATTAGCCGCCGATTTAGAAAGATCGAATGCCGAATTGAAAAAATTTGCTTACGTTGCTTCCCATGACTTACAAGAACCGCTAAATCAGGTAGCAAATTACGTCCAATTGCTAGAAATGCGCTATCAATCGCAACTCGATGCAGACGCGAAGGAATTTATTAATTTTGCTGTCGAGGGAGTTAGCTTAATGCAAACCCTGATCGATGACGTGCTGGCGTATTCTAAAGTAGAAATGCAGGGAGTTGAGTTTGAACTGACGGAAGTTGATACGGCTTTAGACCGTGCTTTAGGTAATTTAAGACAGCGCATTACCGAAAGTGGGGCGAAAATTAGCCGCGATCCATTACCGACTGTGATGGCAGATAGCACCCAATTGATGCAACTGTTTCAAAATTTGATTGGTAATGCAATTAAATTCCGCAGTGACAAACCACTAGAAATTCACATCTCGGCACAGCGTCAAGAAGAAGATGAGTGGCTGTTTGCAGTACGAGATAATGGAATGGGTATTGAACCACAATTTAGCGATCGCATTTTCGTGATCTTCCAACGCCTGCACCCACGAGACGAATACCCAGGTACGGGAATGGGTTTAGCAATCTGTAAAAAGATTGTCGAGTGTCACCGAGGACGAATTTGGGTGGAGTCGCAACTTGGGGCTGGGGCAACATTTTATTTTACGCTACCCGTAGGAGGGCGCGATCGTGAGCGGAGAAACGGACGCAAAGCACAAAACGATCTTTTTGGTAGAGGACAATAGAGCCGATGTCCGTTTAATTGAAGAGGCGTTAAAAAATAGTTCCGTACCGCATCAAGTGATGTCGGTACGGGATGGAGTCAACGCGATCGCATTTTTGCGTCAAGAGGGCGAGTTTGTAAATGCACCTCGCCCCGATTTAATTCTGCTGGATCTCAACTTACCCAAAAAGGACGGGCGAGAAGTCTTGGCAGAAATTAAAGCCGATCCTCAACTCAAAAGCATTCCTGTTGTCGTCCTCACGACTTCGCGGAATGACGAGGACATCGCCCATAGCTACGCTTTACACGTCAATTGTTACATCACCAAATCTCGCAATCTCAGCCAATTGTTTCAGATTGTCAAGGGAATTGAAGAGTTTTGGCTCTCTACCGTTACATTGCCATCAAATCAGTGACCAGTGACCAGTGACCAGCGAACAGTGAAACATTGACCAGATGTAGTAAGCAATGAGTAGTAAAGTTTATGATAAGGCTTATCTATTTGCTATTAGGATTGTGAATGCTTACAGGCATCTATGTAACGATAAAAAGGAGTTTGTACTGTCAAAACAATTACTCAGAAGCGGAACTGCAATTGGGCAAATATTGCAGAAGCAAACGGAGCCATGTCTCCAGCAGAGTTTCGAGCCAAAATATCAATAGCTTATAAAGAATGCTTGGAGACAAAATACTGGCTTTCTTTACTAAAGGACACAGGCTACTTTAACGAAAAGCCTTTGACAGCATTTATCAAGATGCAGAAGAACTCAGCAAAATGTTGTGGCAAATTCTCAAAATGAGCCGAAAAAATGGTCGCTGAATCATCGGTCATTAGTCACTGTTCGCTGGTCACTGGTCACTGGTCACTGATAACTGTAAAAAGGAGGGGGAAAAACCAGAAAACTATGCTTGCCAGTTTAGTAAAAGTCTTGTTAATTGAAGATAGTTTGGCAGAAGCCAGATTTTTACAAGAGATTTTGCGGCAAGCTAATCTCAGACACTTTCATCTGGCACATGTCAAGCGATTGGGAGATGCTTTAGCAGAACTGGATCGAGGGTTAATATCGTCACAACCTTACGATGCAGTCTTACTAGATTTGACTCTCCCAGATAGCCAGGGTTTGGCATCTTTACCTCTACTACTACAACAAGCACCTAGCTTACCAATTGTCGTGCTGACGAATACGAACGATGACGAATTAGCAATTGAGGCAGTGCGACAAGGGGCGCAAGACTATTTAGTGAAACGGCAGATCGATGCTAAATTGTTGGTGCGATCGCTATGTTATGCGATCGAGCGCAAGCAGGCAGCAGAAGCTTTACAAGCCAAAAATCAAGCATTAGCAACCCAGGTGCAGGAAAGTGCAGTTGAGTTAGATAAAGCTAAGCAACTGAATCGATTTAAATCTGAATTTGTCTCAATGCTATCGCATGATTTTCGCAGTCCACTAACAACTATTCTTTTAGCAACTGGACTACTACAAAATAGCGAAAGAAAATTAACTGAAAAACAAAAACTAACCCATTTTCAACATATTAATGCTGCGATTAAAAATATGGCGCAGATGTTGGATGAAGTTTCTCTAGCGGGGAAAGCTGAAGCGGGACAACTTCAATGCCAACCTACCTATTTAGATATTCAAGAATTTTGCCGAGAACTAGTTGCAACACTAGAACTGAGTGCAGCCAAAAAACAGATCGCTCTAGTTTTCACCTGTCAGGGTCAAACAGAAAAAGCATTATGGGATGAAAATCTACTGCGACATATTTTAGCTAACTTACTCAGCAATGCAATTAAATATTCTTCCGCAGGTAGTAGCGTACAATTTCATTTAATTGCTCAACCAGAAATGGTAACTTTTCAAATTCGAGATTGGGGAATAGGTATTCCCAAAGCAGATTTACAACAGCTTTTTCAACCCTTTCACCGCGCTAGCAATGTCGGTAGCACTCCTGGTACTGGCTTAGGACTGGCGATCGCTAAAAAGTGTGTTGAAGTCTGCGGCGGCGAGATTTATGTGGAGAGTGAAGTCGATGTAGGAACCACATTTACTATCATTTTACCCGTGGTCTCCGTACCAATCTAAATGCATTCGCCATCAAATTTGTCTACCAACTGTAGATTAAAAATAATACTATAGATAGATGCATTAATTCTAAAGACAGATAACTTCTACAAAACTAGAGCAACGGTAACAAAGCCTACGAACCCTTTCATCAAAGCCGAATAATCTAGCAACAAAAGGATTTTACCGAACAACCCGATCTGACGCGCAAATGCGATCGCACTTGCTGTAAAGTAACTCTCGTAGGCTAGATCGATGACACAAGCAGTTAAAAAACAGAAATTAAATAAAGTCGAACAAGCCAAAGCTAAAAAACACCCTCTATTACTCAAACAAGAACTAGAACACTTCGCCCAAATTGGCTGGGAAGCAATGGACGAGTTCGAGCGAGATTTCGGACTCAAGTGGTTGGGTTTCTTCCATCGCCCAGTAACTCCTGGTAAATTTATGATGCGGATGCGGATACCCAACGGCATCTTAACTAGTACTCAAATGCGAGTTCTAGCAGATATTGTCCAACGCTACTGTCAAGGTGCGGGATTTCAAGACCAAGGTAACGCAGACATTACCACGCGCCAAAACTTACAACTGCGTGGCATCCGCATCGAAGATATTGCTGATATTATCAACATACTGGCACAAGCTGGTCTAACCTGCGTCCAGTCAGGGATGGACAACGTGCGGAACATTACGGGTTCCCCTGTTGCAGGTATCGATGCCAACGAACTCATTGACACGCGCGGATTGTGCCGCATTCTCCAAGATACCATTACTAACAACGGTGAAGGCAATCTCGAACTGAGCGATTTACCCCGAAAATTTAACATAGCTGTGGCTGGTGGTCGCGATAACTCGGTTCACGCCGAAATTAACGACCTCGGCTTGCTTCCAGCATATAAAAACGGGACACTAGGCTTTAACATCATTGTCGGTGGTTATTTTGCCCCCAATCAATATGTATCGGCGATTCCCCTTGATGCTTGGATTCCTCCCGAAGATGTGGTTGCTTTAACTTTGGCGATGATGATGGTCTATCGCGAAAATGGACCGAGGGAAAACCGCCAGAAGTGCCGCATGATGCATCTAATTAACCAATGGGGAATAGAAAAGTTTCGCGCTGAGGTAGAACAACGGTTCGGTAAACCGCTAGCTACAGCCGCAGAAAAAGATGAAATTGACTGGGAAAAACGCGACCATATTGGAGTTTATCCCCAAAAACAAACAGGATTAAATTATGTCGGATTGCACGTTCCTGTCGGTCGCTTGTATGCAAATGAAATGTTTGAACTGGCGCGAATGGCAGAGGTTTACGGCAATGGAGAAATTCGCCTCACCGTCGAGCAAAATTTAATTATTCCCCATATTCCCGATACACGTTTGAGTGCATTTTTAGCCGAACCTCTGCTAAAAGAGCGTTTTACAATTGAGCCAGGAATTTTAAATCGAGGCTTAGTTTCTTGTACTGGAAATGAGTTTTGCGGTTTTGCCATTATTGAAACTAAAAACCGCGCTTTAGCAATAGTTAAGGAACTCGAACAAGAGTTAATCTTAACTCAACCAGTGCGAATTCATTGGACTGGTTGCCCGAATTCCTGCGGTCAACCTCAAGTTGCAGATATTGGTTTTATCGGCACGAAAACGCGCAAAGACGATCGCACGGTGGAGGCAGTAGATATATGGATGGGTGGCAAGGTTGGTAAGGATGCCCACTTAGGTAAAGAGGTGATGAAACGGGTTGCCTGTGAAGATTTAAAATCAGTGGTGCGGGACTTATTGGTCGAACATTTTGGGGCAAAAATTAAAGAGGAAGCATTGGTAGGTTAGATCCCCCAACCCCCTTAAAAAGGGGGGCTTTAGATCCCCCCAACCCCTTTTAAAAAGGGGGACTTTGGTTAATTCATATGTAGGGGCGCACAGCTAGCTGTGCGCCCCTACCAGCCGACATTCAATCAAGGGGGGTTTAGATAGATGCGATCGCACCATTGCGTCGTTTATCTCCCGCACCTGAAATGATTCCCGACTCATCTTCCATGACTGTATGCACGCCGCCAAAAAACATATTCTGCTTGTTCCATAATAGGGATGTTTCATCAGCAGAAATTAAGTTAGCGATCGCTTCTTCATTCCACCCTGGTTCCAGATTCAAGACATTATCTTCCCAATGCAGGCGAGAACTATTCACAGCTAGATCTACAGGCATTTGAAAATCGATAATATTAGAAATAACTTGTAAAATAGCCGTTCTAATTCGCTTAGAACCACCAGAACCTAAAACAATTTCAGGGCGATTGTCTTTTAATACAATTGTGGGCGACATCATTGAAGAAATTCGGACATTTTCTTGCCATTGATGAAAACCATGTGGATTTATATCGTCCTCACCTAGCATATTATTTAGCATGATGCCCGTACCCGGAATAATGTAACCACAACCCTCTCCATTAGAAGTTGTGACGCTAGCGGCATTTCCTTCATCATCTACAACGCTAAGATGGGTAGTACTACCCCATTTATTCACAACTGAATTTAATTGCGATGCATATTCGGTAATTTGAGCAGCAGCTAAAAATGTTTCTGCTATATTAGTTTGATAAACATTAGTATCGTACTTTTCTTTTCTAGCGCGATCGGTTAATCGCATGACTGCTGTAAGAATTTGTAAGTGTAGCGGCGTACCAAAACCAATTTTAGATAAATCGAGTTGAGCCAATAATTCTAAAGCAAAAGCAATCAACATTCCTCCCGAACTAGGAGGTGGATTTGTTAATAGTGTATTCCCTCGATAGTTAATTGTCAGCGGTTCTCTTTCAATGACTTGATATTCTGCTAAATCTGCATCAGTTAAATAACCGCCATCGGTTTGACAATCTTTAATTAATTGTCGGGCAATATCTCCTCGATAAAACTCTTGCACCCCTCGTTCGGCAAGATAATTTAAAGTTGCGGCAAAATCAGGCATGAATAATTTATCCCCTACCTCCAGCAACACGCCTTGCGGCGCGTAAATTTGTCGTGCTGCTTTGGTAGCTGTCAAAATTGGTTGTAAAATTTGCCAGCAGTAAGTTTGAAACTCATTCACTTCTATACCATATTTAGCATAGTGAATTGCTGGTTCGGTAACGACATGAAAAGGTAATTTACCTAACTTTTGTTGAACGTGATAAATACCACCAATATTTCCTGGCGTAGCGATCGCACCCAGTCCAATATGAAATTCTTGAATAGCATCGCCAAAGTTAACGTCTATTGGATAAAAATCAACTTCTTGTTGAGGTCTTTTATGAATCGGAGTTTGGGAAAAGAAATCAAATAAAATATTCTGATTGTCCTGAGTATGCGCTAACAGAAAACCTCCACCAGCAGCAGAAGTCAGCGATGATTCGGTGACAAATGAAGCTAAAACAGCAGCGGCGGCTGCATCAAAAGCATTACCACCCAGGCGAAACATTTCAATTCCGGCTGCGGCGGTTCTTGCATCTCCAGCCGCGATCGTACCGCGTGTAACCTTGCCCATGTTTGCAGACTACCACAAAAGAAGTCGTAAGGGCGGGTTTACCTATAATTTCCGTTCAGTACAAAGTTTTTTGGTAAACCCACCAGTACAGAAGTCAGAAGTTAAAAAGTGTGATTCATTACAGTTTATAGTACACTACATACGAGAAAATAAAAATGCTAATGAGTATTTAGCAAAGGAAAAACCAATTTACCAAAAATTAGGTCAAATAATACTTTTAAAACTACTACTTACTTTCTATTTGCTGATAACTGATAACTGATGAATCCCTGCTGGGTATTAGAGCGAGTTGGAAATGGCGCGATCGCGGCTGTAGCTTTACATGACGGTCATGATGTCAGGCAGGAAGTTGCAGATTTAATGGTCATCAGCGAAGCCGATCGCTGGCGAGAAGAAGACCCATTTACGGCGGCTTGGACGACGATCGCAGATACGCAAATTGTGGTAAAGCGATCGCGGTTTGAATTAGATCTCAACCGTCCTAGAGAAAAAGCAGTTTATATTGACCCCAGAGATGCATGGGGTTTGGAAGTTTGGCAATCCGTACCACCAGCTGAAATTCTTACTCGTTCCTTAGCTGAATACGATACTTTTTATGCTAATTTAGAACGAATTTTTAGAGATTTAGAACGCCGTCACGGACGTTTTGTTGTATTTGAACTGCATACTTATAATCATCGCCGTTTAGGACGGGATGCTGAACCTGCCGATCCGAGATATAATCCAGAAATCAATTTAGGCACTGCCACGCTGGATCGCGATCGCTGGCATTCTATCATTCAAAGTTTTCTCTCGGATCTCCGCAACTTTGATTTTTTGGGAAGGCAACTTGACGTAAGAGAAAATGTCAAATTTTACGGCGGACATTTTCCTACTTGGGTACATCAAAAGTTTCCTGATTCTGCTTGCGTCCTCTCGATTGAAGTTAAAAAGTTTTTTATGGATGAATGGACGAACGAAGTAGATTTAGAGCAATTAGAAGCGATCCGCCACGCCTTACAATCGACTGTACCAGGGATATTGAAGCAGCTAGCGGTAGAAACCAGACGAAAATATTAAATTTGCTAATTTAGGGGCTAGTTGCGATCGCGATTTGAGTCAACGGCGGACTTAGCCTGTGTAGTCGCGAATTCTATTCGCTCAATCTCTTCGTATTACAAACAGTAAATAGTCAGGTAGGAATTCACCTACCTGACTGAGAATTTATCCAATATTAACTTTCACAACCTTATTCTTTTCTTCTTCTGCTTTCGGTAATGTGAGAGTTAGAACGCCATTTTGATAGTTAGCTTGGACGTTTTCATGCTGAATTCTCGTTGGCAGTGGAATGACGCGACGGAACGAACCATAACGAAATTCAGAACGAGTTACACCTTTTTCTTCAGTCTTGGTTTCAGATTTACGTTCGCCGCTAATTGCAACAGCTTCAGATGTTACTTGTACGTCTAAATCTTTAGCTTCCATTCCAGGAACTTCGAGTTTCAAGTGAATTGCTTCTGGTGTTTCTTGCAATTCAGCTGCGGGTACGAACGCCATCCCACCATTACCACCAGTGCGAGGTGACAAGCTGTCAAACAAACGGTTCATTTCTCTTTGTAAGCTGCCAAATTCGCGGAATGGTTCCATTTCAAATTCGCGGAATGGTTCCCAACGTACTAGTGCCATAATTACCTCCGAACTTTGCTGTATCTCTAGCTAATGTGTGTTAACTGAATTTCCGACTCAACAGCTGTTTATTTATCGGGGGTTGACTTTTCTCAACCCAATATTAGGCTACCAAAGGCACTCATTGGGGGATGTTCGGTTCTTTGCCTATGTCGTGTTCTTCTTCCCGTAATTGTGACAGGGTAGGGGCGCACAGCTGTGCGCCCCTACTGCTCATTTCGATTTACACAAATATGCTGTAGGTTCTAAAACCCAAATTGAAAATCCTTTAGGGGTTTTAACAATTAAAGCATCGTTGCCTTTTTCTTGAAGCTTATTAATTACACTTAAGGCTTTTTCTCTATCTTTAACTGACTTAAAAAAACTATAGTATTGCTTATTGACTATAATTGCAGCCATCCGCTCATCTGATTCTGATATACCAATATGGCAGGTACAGTATTCACCTGGGGAGAGAAATGGATTATTTTTAAAATCGCGATTGGAAAGAGATGACATGGTAGGTTGCATAATTTTTTCTGTTATCTATTGACCCAGCAGAGGATAAGTTACAGATAGCTATTACCTGAAAATAAATTTCGTTCATATTATTACAATATGTAAATTTAGCCGTGAGTGCATACCGTACCATTGCGGATTTCGACAAAAATAGGTAGCACGGCTGTGCTACCCAACAGACAGTAATTCTTAGTAAGGTGCGTTTTCAAAACGCACCCTACCACTTGAGATTAGACTTGTACCAAGTGATAAGGACTGGTCAACTTATCCAACTGCTGTACTAACAAACTCAGGAATAATCCTACATCCGTTACTACACCCACAGATTCAACCGAACCGCGATCGCTCAGTTTTGTGACTACGGCGGGGTTAATATCGACGCAGACCATTTTCACCCCAGCAGCAGTCATATTCCCTACACCGATCGAATGCAGCATCGAGGAGAGCATTAAAATCATATCTGCTCCCTGTAATAACCGAGCATATTCGGTTTGAGCTTTAATTAAGTCCATCTCGGTGTCAGGTAAAGGACCATCATCTCGAATCGAACCCGCTAAGCAGAAGGGGACGTTGTTACGGACGCATTCGTACATAACTCCGCTTTGCAATACACCTTGCTCGACAGCCTTAGCAATACTGCCATAACGCCGGATCGTGTTGATAACCTTCAAGTGGTGGCGGTGTCCTCCCTGTACGGCGACTCCTCGCTTCATATCAACACCGAGGGAAGTCCCCATCATATTTTGCTCGATATCGTGGACGGCGATCGCGTTTCCACCCAACAAAGCTTGCACGTAGCCTTGGCGGATTAACTGCGATAGGTGTTCCCCGCCACCTGTATGAATTACTACGGGTCCAGCCGTGACAACCACCTTACCACCTTGGTCGCGCACTTGTCGCAGTTCCCAAGCAACTTGTTCCACCACTAATTCGACGCGACGTTCGCTGGAGACTCCAGCCGACATAAAACTAAATTCTTGCTTGTTGCGCTGTTCCCGCGATTCCGTCTTGCGAATGGTACGAATTCCTTCAATTCCAACGATGACGTGTTCGCCGACTTCTAGATCCCGTAATAACTTGCACCGAGCCACGGGACTACCAGAATTAAATGTAACTGCGATCGCGCCATCCATGCGCTGATTTTGCACCTTCACCCACTCGCAATTTACCCGCACTTCTGTCGGATAAATCGTCGTCACGTAAAAATCATCGGGAGCTACACCCGCTTGATGTACGGGTTCCATATTCACGTCGCAAACTTCTTGCGGACGCGGCACAGCACCCAAATCGATTAGCTGAGATATAATCTCTTCCATCACGTCGCGCGATGGCGCTGTCACCTTCACTTCAGCCGAAGACGTGCTTTGTCGCTGTTCTCCCAAGCTAAAATTCAGCACTTGGAAGCTACCGCCATTTTCCACGATCGCATCTAAAGCGCGGTTGATTAAACCGGAATCCAACAAATGTCCTTCCATACGGACAGCACGACTTTCCACAGGCGTGCTGGCGTGGACTTCTTCCCGTACTGGTTCTGTCACCCGCAACGTCAGACATTTGGCGGCTCCCCCAGCTTTGAGGAATTCTGTCAGCGGGGTTTCAATTACCTGAAATCCCAGTTTAGTCAAGCGAGCTTTTAAATCTTCGCTCGCCTTATTCATCACCACTACCGAGTCGATATTGACGGCGTTACAGGCGAAGTTCACCGCATCGGCTTCTTTGATAGCGATCCGCTTTTCAGCTGGAACCCGCATTTCAATCAGACGGTTGGAATAGGAATCAAAAGCGGGAGGATAGTAGAGGAGATAACCGCCACTCAAGGGACAAAAACAGGTATCGAGGTGGTAGAAGCGCTCGTCCATCAAGCGCAAGGATAACACTTCAATATCAAGCCATTTGGCGAGATAAGGGTGAGAATCGAGTTCGGAACGGAAGCCATACCCAGCCCATAACCAGCGTCCTTCCCGATCTAGCAGTGCATCTCCAGCACCTTCAAATGGTAAGTCTTTAGGCAGTTCGTGTACCGTGTAACCTTTGGACTCAAACCACTGCTTGAAGAATGGTTCTTCTCCCTGACGCTCCTTGTGGAAGAATCGGCTGAGGACAACTGTATCCCCCAAAACCAAGCCTGCATTCGCAGTAAATACCATGTCTGGTACGCCTGGTTGCGGTTGCACCAAATCGACAACGGCTTGTTCCTTTAGGACATGGAACAACTTTTGCCACTGTTCGACGGCGCGATCGCGGGAGGACTTGTGAATGTTACCCTCCATCCAGGGGTTAATCACGTAGTCCACATCATAGTGGTCGGGGGCGCACATTAAGAAGCGGATCGAAGAACTCATAGAAAGCTTTCTATTGGGTCAAGATGACAAACTCTTCATGAATACAGATTTTTATGTCACCAATTCTGTAGAAATTGTTACGGAATCTGTACTCAATGCAACTATATTGCAACTGCAATTCTAGATCTTCATTCTATTACTTTGAGGAACAGTAGGATGAAATGGCTTGTGAGGGGGCGATCGCAATGTTTGTGCTTCGCAATTCTTGATGAGATTAAGTATTTACTCTTATTGGCTGAATTAGCGATATTGCAGCTATTTTTAATAATTTGCGTGTTAGCTTAACTAATTTGCTGTAGATAAAAGCCAATTGAGTATAAGTGGGCATTGCCCACCCTACTATAAAATCGCTACTATAAAATCGCGATCGCTCATAGTAACGACAGATTATGGCGATAAATTAGTCAAGCTGGCTTGATTTTTAGCTCGCTAGCAAATAGCACGAACTATTGCCCAATTCTGCTATTTTTAATATTTTCTACATAATTCACAACGAAGGGTTAGCAACTAAATAATAATCGCGCTTTTCAACCTGTAAACCCACTACCAACTAACATTTACCAATTACCTAGCTAGCTTTTGTATTGCAAAAATGCAGCTATTTTTCATCATAATTAGTCGCTGAATTCAAGAACTACTAATTTTTCTTAACATTTACCTCGATCGCAAAAAACGCTATGTTAAGCTGTTGGCGCGAGTAACATTTGAGGAAATAGAGAAAAGCAACCGTTTTCCATAAATTTACTTATATAGATCGACTAATAAATATTACGGATAAAGCTAGTAGTGTCATGCGTCAACCTACTAGAAAAATTGCATTATGACAACACATAATTTTGCTTTTACTCTTAATTTTGCATCTCAACTCAACAAAAAGTCGTGCAACATAGTTTCCATTATTTTGACTTTTAACTTTTAACCTTTGACTTTTCAGGAGAGGCTCTTTGTGTCAGAAAACTTGCAAGTAACAGATGTTGAATTTTCCCTTTGGGATGAAGAACCAGTTCAACTAATTAACCAAATTCAATCACACGGAGTCATTCTAGTTTTAGAAGAGCCAAACCTCAAAATTTTACAAGTCAGTACTAATGCATTTTCTGTTTTTGGAATTTCCCCTGAAGAATTGGTTTTGCAGAATCTAGAAGATCTGCTCGACTCTTATCAAATAGAAAGAATCAAACTAGGACTAGCAGAAGAAAACTTCGATCTGCTCAACCCTATAAAAATTTGGTTGAGACTTAAAGGAGACGATTATGTAGTATTTGACGGCATTTTCCACCGCAACCGCGATAAATTTCTAATTTTAGAATTAGAACCAGCTCTGACTCAAGAAAATATACCATTTTTAAGTTTTTATCACCTAGCTAGAGCCTCAATTAATCGATTAGCAACAACAACAAAATTACAAGATTTCGGTCAAGTTATCGTTCAAGAAGTACGTAAAGTCACGGGATTCGATCGCGTGATGCTCTATAAATTTGACAACGACGGACATGGTGTTGTCATTGCCGAAGAAAAATTAGATGATATGGAAGCTTACTTAGGATTGCACTTTCCCGAGTCGGATATTCCTAAACCAGCAAGAAAACTGTTTTGTTCCAATTGGATTAGAATAATTCCCAACGCTCATGCTAAACCAGTAGAACTTTTTCCTTTAATTAACCCGACAAATTTACGTCCGCTAGATTTGACTCATTCAACCTTAAGAAGTGCATCTTCCTGTCATCTTAAGTACTTACATAATATGAAAGTGGGTGCTTCTTTAACAATTTCTTTAATTAAAGAAGACAAACTTTGGGGGTTAATTGCTTGTCACCATCGATCGCCTAAATATGTATCTTACGAGCTACGTAAAGCTTGCGAGTTTCTCGGACGAATGATTTTTGCCGAAATTTCGGCAATAGAAGAAACAGACGATTACGACTATAACCTTCACATCACATATGTGCGATCGCAACTAGTCGAATATATGTCGCAAGCCGAAAACTGGATTGATGGTTTAGTTAAACAAGAACCGAACTTATTAGAATTAGTTGACGCTCAAGGAGCAGCCATCTATTTTAATAACGAATGGACGACAATTGGGCAAGTTCCAAAGCAAGAGAACTTAAATGTTATCTTACAGTGGTTAAGATACCAGTTTCGAGATGAGGAAGTTTTCTACACGGATACCCTACCACTAGTATTTCCAGAAGCAGAAATTTACAAACATGTTGCTAGTGGCTTGTTAGCGATTCCTATTGCCGACAAAAGCTATATTTTATGGTTTCGTCCTGAAGTCATCCAAACAGTGAATTGGGGTGGTAATCCATATGAGGCATTTGAATTCGGTCGGGAGAATGACAGCGTATATTTGTCTCCCCGCAAATCCTTTCAATTATGGCAAGAAACCGTACAGGGTAAATCTTTGCCGTGGAAGAAAGTAGAAATCAAAGCCGCGATCGATCTGCGTAAAGCCACAATTGAGATAGTTTTAAGACAAGCAGAAGAACTATCACAAATCGCCTACGATTTAGAACGTTCTAATGCCGAACTGAAAAAGTTTGCCTACGTCGCTTCCCACGACTTACAAGAACCATTAAATCAAGTTGCGAATTACGTCCAGTTGTTAGAGATGCGCTATCAAGAACAGCTCGATGAAGATGCTAAAGAATTTATTAGCTATGCGGTATCGGGAGTCAGCCTCATGCAGACGCTCATAGATGACGTACTAGCTTATTCCAAGGTAGATCGACAGAATGTCGAATTTCAACCCGTAGATTTGGAGGTAGCCTTAAAACGCGCTCTCAGTGGCTTACAGGGACGAATTTCAGAAACGGGAGCTACAATTTCTTACGATCCACTACCAACAGTATTAGCAGATAGCACGCAGATGCTTCAGCTATTTCAAAATCTGATTGGGAATGCGATCAAGTTTCGTAGCGACAAGCCACCTATGATTCATATTGGTGTCTCACCACTAGAAGATGCCTGGTTATTTTCCGTTAAAGATAACGGGATCGGTATCGATCCCCAGTTTAGCGATCGCATTTTTGTCATTTTCCAACGCTTGCATACCAGAGATGAATATTCCGGTACGGGAATGGGTTTGGCAATTTGCCAAAAAGTCGTTGAATGCCATCGAGGAGATATCTGGGTGGCTTCAGAATTAGGTCAAGGTGCAACATTCTACTTTACAATTCCCGCCGGAGGTAAGAAATATGAGTACAGGCACGGCAGAAAAACTCAGAACCATTTTCCTAGTAGAGGATAATAAAGCTGATGTCCGCTTGGTGGAAGAAGCACTCAAACGCAGTACCATCCCCAACCAAGTTTTATCTGTACGAAACGGGATGGATGCGATCGCTTTTTTGCGTCAAGAAGGAGAATATACCGACGCACCCCACCCAGATTTAATTCTGCTCGATCTCAACTTACCCAAGAAAGACGGTCGGGAAGTTTTGGCAGAAATTAAAGCCGACCCCCAACTGCGACGTATCCCTGTCGTGATCTTGACTACCTCCAAAAACGAGGAAGATATTTGTCACAGCTACGATTTACACGTCAACTGCTACATTACCAAGTCTCGCAACCTCAGCCAATTGTTTCAAATTGTCAAAGGAATTGAAGAGTTTTGGCTTTCTACCGTAACTTTGCCTGTAAATTAATCCTCGTATGCCGATAATTATGTGTATGACTTTTGACTTTTGACTTCTGACTTTTGACTTCACCATGACTCCGGTAAAAGTTCTGTTGATTGAAGACAACTTGGCAGAAGCCAGACTCATGCGAGAGCTGCTGAAGGAATCTCCAGTCAAGCAGTTTGAACTAGTACACGCCCAGCGATTGCAGGAAGCGCTCGACCGATTGCAAGAGAATTGCTTTGATGTTGTTCTGTTAGACTTAACTTTACCGGATAGCGCTGGGTTAGGATCGCTCATACCATTACTCAAAGCCGTTCCCAGCCTTCCCATCGTCGTGCTGACAAATACGAATGATGACGATCTGGCTCTAGAAGCAGTCCGCCAGGGAGCGCAGGATTATCTTGTCAAACGACAGGTCAATTCAGGCGTGCTGATACGTTCTTTATGCTATGCGATCGAACGCAAGCAGGTAGCTGAAGCGTTAAAAACAGTCAATCAAGCTTTAGAAGTGAGCGTGCAGGAACGCACTGCCGAATTAGTTAAAGCCAAAGAAATGAATCAGTTTAAATCTGATTTTGCTTCCATCCTCTCGCACGATTTTCGCAGTCCCCTAACGACTATTCTACTAGCAACTGGATTGCTACAAAATAACGACCAAAAATTAAGCCAAGAAAAAAAGTTCGCTCACTTTCAATTGATCCGTTCTGCCATTAACGACATGGCTAGGCTATTAGATGAATTTCTGCTTTTGAGCCAAGCTGAAGCAGGCAAACTCAAATGCAAGCTCATCCCAATGGAATTAGAGCAGTTTTGCAACAAACTTGTAGAGGAAGCAAAATTAAGCACCAACGCGAAAGACTCGATCTTAACTTTTCGTTGCCACCATTGCGATCGCTTGCATGGTTCGGTCTGGGATGAGAGTTTGTTAAAACACATTTTAAGTAATTTACTCAACAACGCAATTAAATATTCTCCTGCTGGCGGTCAGGTACAGTTTGAACTGATCGTTGAAGAAAAAACTGCGATCTTTCGATTTCAAGACCAAGGGATCGGTATTCCTCAAGCAGACCAAGCACAGCTGTTTCAGCCTTTTTTTCGCGCTCATAATGCCGAGAAGATTCCTGGGACTGGTTTAGGATTGGCAATTGTGAAAAAATGTGTTACTGCACATAGCGGTGAAATTACCTTGGAAAGCACGGTGGGAATGGGTACGACTTTTACAGTCACCCTACCGTTAATCAAGGGAATCGGCGATGTTTGCCCCGTATTTATGCAATCGATCGAGCAGTTGTAGCAACGAGGCGATCGCTCCTTAATTCGTGCTAATCTTATGCGCTAATCTTAATAGTGATTAGTGGCTGGTGACTAGTAGCTAGAATTGCTCCCTTGTCTCCCTTGTCCCCTCTGCTCCCTGCTCCCTTACCTCTGCTCCCTTTTCAAAGTTATGGCTCTGATTGTCCAGAAATACGGTGGTACTTCGGTCGGTTCGGTGGAACGCATTCAAGCTGTGGCAGATCGCGTTCTCCAAACAGTGAAAGCAGGAAACGCTTTGGTGGTTGTCGTTTCTGCGATGGGTAAGTCTACCGATGCACTGGTCAAACTAGCGCATGAAGTTTCCGCTAATCCCAGTCGCCGGGAAATGGATATGTTGCTCTCAACAGGAGAACAGGTGACGATTGCCCTGTTAAGCATGGCATTACAAGAATTGGGACAACCAGCAATTTCGCTCACGGGCGCTCAGGTGGGGATCGTCACCGAAGCAGAACACACGCGGGCGCGGATCTTACACATTCAAACATCTCGGATTGAAAAGCAACTGAAAATTGGTAAAGTTGTGGTTGTTGCTGGGTTTCAAGGTATTACCAGTACGGAAGAATTAGAAATTACCACCTTGGGGCGGGGTGGCTCCGATACTTCAGCCGTAGCGCTAGCAGCAGCACTTCGCGCCGATTGTTGCGAAATTTATACAGATGTTCCAGGGATTCTGACCACAGATCCCCGTCTCGTCCCAGAAGCGCAGTTAATGACAGAAATTACTTGCAACGAGATGCTAGAACTTGCCAGTTTGGGGGCAAAGGTCTTACATCCGAGAGCGGTAGAAATTGCTCGTAATTACGGCGTACCCCTGGTCGTGCGTTCCAGTTGGACGAGCGATCCTGGAACTTGGGTGGTTTCGCCCAAACCTCAACCCCGTCCGCTGGTAGATTTAGAAATTGCCCGTCCGGTTGATGGGGTAGAACTGGACGCAGATCAAGCTAGAATTGCTTTGTTGCGCGTCCCCGATCGCCCAGGAATAGCAGCACGCTTATTTAGCGAGATTGCCCGTCAAGGCTTAGACGTAGATTTGATCGTCCAGTCGATCCACGAAGGCAACAGCAACGACATTGCTTTTACCGTCACGACTTCGCTACTCAGGCAAACAGAAGCAGTCGCCGCCGCGATCGCACCCGTGTTGCGCTCCCATCCCGACCCGAAATCGGAGGAAGCAGAAGTGATGGTGCAGCCGCACATTGCCAAAGTCAGCATCGACGGGGCAGGCATGATCGGTCGTCCTGGGGTAGCGGCGCAAATGTTTTCGACCCTAGCTGAGGCAGGAGTTAACATTCAAATGATTTCTACCTCAGAAGTCAAAGTCAGTTGCGTTATCGATGCCAGCGACGGCGATCGCGCTGTCGCAGCCCTGCGATCTGCTTTTGGTGTGGGAGACGAGCGGATTGAGGTGAAAGGACAAGGGGACAAGGGAGACAAGGGAGACAAGGGAGACAAGGGGGACAAGGGAGACGAGGAAGAAAAAACTACCAACTACCAATTACCCACTCCCCCAGTACGCGGTGTAGCCTTAGACATCAACCAAGCCCGTTTAGCAATTCTCCAAGTACCGGATCGCCCTGGGTTAGCAGCGAGATTGTTCGGATTGTTGGCGCGAGAAAATATTAGCGTGGATACGATTATTCAATCTCAACGCTGTCGGATTGCGGACGGCGTGCCGAAGCGAGATATTGTTTGTACGGTAGCCCAGATGGATGCAGCGGCGGCTAAACAAACTCTAGAACAAGCGGCACAAGAGTACGGTTGGGGACAAGTCGTGGTAGATACTGCGATCGCTAAGGTCAGCGTCGTCGGTGCGGGAATGGTCGGTCAACCAGGAGTCGCGGCAAAGATGTTTGCTGCCTTGGCACGAGAACAAATTAATATTCAAATGATCGCGACTTCCGAAATTAAAATTAGTTGTGTCGTCGCTCAGGAACAAGGAGTTGCCGCACTCCAGGCAATTCATGCTGCTTTTGGGTTGAGTGGTAGCGGTGCAATTCAAGTCTCGGCGTGATGGAGATTAATTTACCAGAACTGTTACGGCAAGCTTTGCAAGGAATAGAAAATCTTGGTGCTATAGGCGCGATCGCGTTTATCTTGCTGTACGTCATTGCCACGGTTGCTTTGATTCCAGGCACAATTCTTACCTTGGGTGCGGGGGTTGTTTACGGGGCAGTTTTCGGTTCGATTTATGTATTTATCGGTGCGACTTTGGGAGCCACCGCAGCTTTTTTAGTTGGGCGTTATTTAGCACGGGGCTGGGTAGCCAAAAAAATTGCCAGTCAGCAAAAATTTCAAGCCATTGACGAGGCAGTTGGCAAAGAGGGATTCAAAATTGTTTTGTTAACCAGACTTTCACCAATATTTCCCTTTAGCCTGTTAAACTACGCTTTTAGCATCACTCAAGTTTCGCTCAAAGATTATTTCCTTGGCTCAGTGGGGATGCTGCCCGGAACAATTATGTATGTTTATCTTGGCTCTCTAGCTGGTAGCCTTGCCACAATTAGCAGTAGCGATCGCCCCACCAATTCAACTGTCGTATGGATAATTCGGATAATTGGTTTTATTGCTACGGTAACGGTAACTCTGTACGTGACTCGGATTGCTCGTAAAGCGTTGGCGAAATTGTAGAAAAACTGATAACTGATAACCAATGTCTCAGGAAACTGAAGGGATTCAACCAGCAGAACAGCAAATCACCTATGCTGCCCTTAATTCGCAGCAAAAAAAGCAAAGACTGCGAGAATTAGCAGTAGTATTTCTCAAGTTAGGTACGATCGCCTTTGGTGGTCCCGCCGCACATATCGCCATGATGGATGATGAGGTGGCAAAGCGCAGGCAGTGGATGAGTCGCGAGAAACTACTCGATTTGCTGGGCGTAACTAACTTAATTCCCGGACCCAATTCTACAGAACTAGCTATTCACATCGGCTACGAACGGGCAGGATGGCGCGGTTTGATTATCGCGGGAACCTGCTTTATTTTACCTGCCATGTCGATCGTCTGGGTATTGGCGATCGCCTACAAGCAATACCAAACTTTACCCCAAGCTGAAGGATTGCTCTACGGTATCAAACCCGTTATCATCGCGATCGTCTTACAAGCACTGTGGAAGTTAGGTCAAAAAGCAATTAAGGACGTACCAACGGGGATAGTAGCAGTAGCGGTCATAGTCGCCTTTTTTTTTGGCTGGAATGAAATCGTATTGCTGTTACTGGCGGGACTGGGAGTGATGTTGGTAAAAAGTCTGGGGCGGAGTCGGGGTAATGTGGCAGCTTGGCTGTTGCCGCTATCTTTGCCGCTGGCACAAGCAGGTAGTACAACCCCTACTCCACCTGTAGGCTGGCTGAATGTGTTTCTGTTTTTCCTCAAAATTGGTTCGGTGCTGTACGGCAGTGGTTATGTTTTACTTGCCTTTTTGCAACGAGATTTGGTAGAACGCAATCAGTGGCTAACGTCTCAACAGCTTTTAGATGCAGTTGCGATCGGTCAATTTACCCCTGGTCCCGTGTTTACCACTGCTACTTTCATCGGCTATCTTTTAGCTGGTCATGCAGGGGCGATCGCGGCTACAATCGGAATTTTTCTGCCTGCATTTGTACTAGTCGGTATTATCAATCCCTGGGTTCCAAAACTACGTCAATCTACTTTAGTTGGTGGTTTTTTAGATGGAGTGAATGCTGCATCTTTGGGCTTGATGGCTGTTGTTTCATATACTTTAGGACGCACGGCATTGATAGATATCGTCACTGTAGTTTTAGCAATTGCTAGCGCGATCGCTGTTTTCCGCTTCAAGATAAATTCCGCTTGGCTAGTTTTAGCTGGGGGAATTATTGGCTTAATCTTGCAATTAGTAAGGTAAAAAATCTCCCCAACTTCTATTTCATTATTAAAAATATTGGGATATTAATGCGTGAATTTTGGATTGACTAAAAATTAAGTTGTTGTCGGAGTTGTTGGAAAGAACTTCTCAAACTATTAGCAACAAAACCGATCGCGCTGACCATAACTGCCAGAATAACGCTAGCCGCTAAAACTCCCACGACGACGAGTAAGCCATCACCTTCACTCATACCTAGACTAATGACAACGATCGCGATCGCGGGTAGCATATTTCCTAGCGGGATAGGCAAAGCAATAATTATCGCCATCAATAAAATAAATAATCCTAACAACCTTTGTGCCAATCGCGAAGTGATAAAACCCCAACGGGGACGGACGATTTTTTCAGCCTTTGCGAGGTAATTCAGCCCTTTTTCTACTACCTTGGCTAAGTTTTTTTGCTTCCAACGCCGTTTAGCCAACCATTTTGGTAGATGGGGACGAGAAAAACCCAAACTTAATTGCGCCGAAACCAGCATTAACGGGATTGCGATAATCGCCGATACACCCGCCACGGGTAAAGGTAATGCTTCTGGTAAAGCGCAGATGACCAGTAAAGGACCATAAGCGCGATCGCCCAACTCTACCACTAACTCCCCCAAACTGACATACTCTTGTTCGGCGTGCCGTTCTAGAAACTGCCGCAGCAATCTGGAAGTGTACAAGCCTGGGGAAGATTTGGTAGTAGAAGCCATAAGCAGCAAGGTAACTTAGAATTAGTCACTAGTAGGGGCGCACAGCTGTGCGCCCTAATGAGCAAAGTCTATAAGTATCCCCTAGCTATACGCCTCCATCGGTTGGCAGGAACAGACGAAATTGCGATCGCCAAAAGCACTATCAATTCGTCCCACGGCAACCCAGAACTTGTGTTCTCGCGTCCACGGGGCAGGATATGCGGCTTGTTCGCGGGTGTAAGGATGTTGCCAATCGCTTGCTAGCAGGCTTTCGGCAGTATGGGGAGCATTTTTTAATAAATTATCTTCCCGACTGACTTTACCCGCTTCAATTTCAGCAATTTCCTGCCGAATCGCAATCATGGCATCGCAGAATCGATCCAATTCTTCCTTTGATTCGCTTTCTGTGGGTTCTACCATCATCGTCCCTGCAACGGGCCAAGAAATTGTTGGGGCGTGGAAGCCGTAGTCCATCAAGCGTTTGGCAATGTCTTCGACTTCAATTGAGGCAGTTTTCTTGAGCGATCGCAGATCTAAAATACACTCGTGGGCGACAAAACCAGCTTTACCCTTGTACAGTACGGGGTAGTATGGCTCTAGTCTGCGGGCGATGTAGTTGGCGTTGAGAATTGCTACTTTAGTCGCCTCTGTTAATCCCTCGCCCCCCATCATGGCGATGTACATCCAAGAAATTGTCAGGATGCTAGCACTGCCCCAAGGTGCAGCGGAAATAGCGCCAATCTTGGAGGGGTGAGGAGTGAGGAGTGAGGGATGAGTATCGCTACTGATTTGGGCAATAGAAGTGTCAGGGAGGAAGGGGGCGAGGTGAGTTGCTACACCAATTGGTCCCATCCCAGGACCACCACCACCGTGAGGGATACAGAAGGTTTTGTGCAGGTTGAGGTGACAGACATCTGCCCCAATATCTCCAGGACGACACAAACCGACTTGGGCGTTGAGATTTGCCCCATCCATGTAGACTTGTCCGCCGTGGGCATGGACGATCGCGCAAATGTCTTTAATTTGTTCCTCAAACACGCCGTGGGTGGAGGGATATGTCACCATCAACGCGGCGAGTTCGTCTTTGTGCTTTTCTGCCTTTGCCTGCAAATCTTCTACGTCTACGTTACCTTGTTCGTCACAGGCGATCGCCACCACTTTCATCCCTGCCATCACCGCACTGGCTGGGTTCGTACCGTGGGCAGATTGGGGAATTAAACAAATATTCCGATGTCCTTCTCCCCGACTTTCATGATATTGCCGAATCGTCAGCAGACCAGCATATTCACCCTGCGAACCAGCGTTAGGTTGCAGAGAAACCGCAGCAAAACCCGTGATTTCCGCTAACCATGCTTCTAACTGTTGGAATAAAATCTGATACCCTCGCGTTTGCGACAGTGGGGCAAACGGATGCAGATTGCCAAATTCCTGCCAGGTGACGGGCATCATCTCTGCCGTTGCATTCAGTTTCATCGTGCAGGAACCCAAGGGAATCATCGATGTTGTCAAGGACAAATCCTTTGCCTGCAATCGATAAATGTATCGCAGCAATTCTGTTTCCGAATGGTAGCGATTGAAAACAGGATGGGTGAGAAATTCGCTGGTGCGAGTCAGTCGGGAGTCGGGAGTCGGTAGGGGCGCACAGCTGTGCGCCCGTACAGGAGAGTCAGAAGAAGCTAATTCTTTAATGGTGAAGGGGAAATCTTCACCGCCTGCGAAAATCTCGAATAGGTCGGTTAAATCGGCTTCTGCGATCGTTTCATCTAAAGAGATACCTACAGACTTTTCATCAAATATTCGTATATTGATTTTCTTAGCTTGGCAAGCCTGCAAAATATCATCTAAGTTACGATTGACTAAATTAATCCGTAATGTATCGAAGAAAGATTCTGAACTGATGGTATAGCCTAGCTGCTGTAATCCTGCTGCTAAAATTGCCGTAAATTTGTGGATTCTGGTAGCAATTTGTTTCAGTCCTTGGGAACCGTGATACACCGCATACATCGAAGCCATGACTGCCAGTAAGACCTGCGCCGTGCAAATATTACTGGTGGCTTTGTCGCGGCGGATATGTTGTTCGCGAGTTTGTAGTGCTAGGCGTAAGGCTGTTTTCCCGTGGATATCTTTAGAAACTCCGACAATCCGCCCTGGAACTTGTCGCTTAAATTCTTCTTTCGTGGCGAAATATGCTGCATGGGGTCCGCCATAACCCATCGGTACGCCGAAGCGCTGCGTGCTGCCTACCGCAATATCAGCACCCCACTCTCCTGGGGGAGTCAATAAAGTTAAACTCAAAGGGTCGGCGGCGACAGTGACCAATGCCCCGGCAGCATGGGCTTGTTCCACAAATGCCCGATAGTCGTAAATCGTACCGTCACTGGCTGGGTATTGCAGCAATACGCCAAATACTGGCACGTCAAACTTAAAAGTTTGGTGGTCGCCAACAATCACGTTAATTCCCAGTGGTCTAGCACGGGTCTGCACGACTTGAATTGTCTGGGGATGGCAGTTTTGGGAGACAAAGAAAGCTTTTGCCTTCGTTTTGCACAGACCATAACTCATAGTCATAGCTTCGGCGGCGGCTGTGCCTTCATCTAGTAAAGAAGCGTTAGCAATTTCCAAACCCGTCAAGTCAATAATTGTCGTTTGGAAATTCAGCAACGCTTCTAGTCGTCCCTGCGCGATTTCTGGTTGGTAGGGAGTATAAGCAGTGTACCAGCCTGGGTTTTCTAAAATATTTCGCTGAATTACTGGTGGAGTAATGCAGCCGTAATATCCCATCCCAATAAACGACCGAAATACTTGGTTTTTCGAGGCGATCGCTTTTAACTGCGCCAAAGCCGCATGTTCGCTGCGATCGCCTTCCAATTGCAGCGATCGCTGTTGGCGAATGGCTTGCGGCACTGTCCGGTCAATCAATGCATCAAGGGTCGGTAGCCCCAACACTTCTAGCATTTGCTCAACCTCAATCGGTTGAGGTCCAATGTGTCTTTGTCGAAATGAAATTGACTCGCTGCTTATTTGTTTTTGCTGCCGATCGCGATGAATACGAGGACTGTCTAGTACCACAAATAGCTTCTCCAGTAGTGTCTTATTAATATTCTGCAATATTTCGTTCGGTTCTCAGTTATCGAAGAAGTCAGTTGTTAATCAGGGAGCAGGGAGCAGTTATCAGTGACCAGTGACCAGTGACCAGTGACCAGTGAAGAAAGGGTATGGGGTGTGGGGTGTGGTGCGTGGTGCGCGACTTAATTGCGACTTGCGACTTGTAGCCCCCTTGTCTCCCTTGTCTCCCTTGTCTCCCTTGTCTCCCCAGCCCCTCGCTACGCTCCCTCTACCTGGGTGCGGTATTCTTCAGCAGTTAGCGCCTCGTCTAATTCGCTGGCATCTTCGACACGCACTTTCAGTAACCAGCCTTCGCCATAGGGATCGTCCGCTAGTTGTTCTGGTGTCTCTAGTACAGTTTCATTGCGTTCTACTACCGTACCAGTCACGGCGCAGTACATATCTTCTACTGCTTTGACTGATTCTACGGAACCAAAGGTTTCTCCCTTAGTGACGCGATCGCCAACTTCAGGAAGTTCCAGAAATACAATGTCACCTAGCTGATCGACAGCAAAAGCAGAAATGCCAATCGTAGCGATATCGCCATCCATGCGGACGTATTCGTGCGAGTCAAGATATTTTAGGTCGCTTGGATATTCCAACTCCATGTCAGTTCCTCAACCAAATCGCGGATCTATCGTTAATTAATATGCTTTACTATAGACGCGATCGCCTATCTATTTGTAGAGACGTAGCCTGCTACGTCTCTACAAAAAATCAAATATTTATTTCCCCAGACGATTCTTAGCCCGATAGAAGGGTTTTTTCACAACTACCGCTGGATAGGTCTTACCTCTGATTTCTACGTCTAAGGTTTGCCCTGGCTGGCTGAGGGGTGTAGGAACGTAAGCAAGGGCGATCGGGTAGCCTAAAGTAGGGGACAAAGTGCCGCTGGTAATCTCTCCTACGACTTTACCTTCAGATAAGACTTGGTATCCGTGGCGGGCAATGTGTCGCCCTGGCATTTGCAACCCTACTAATCGTCGTGAAACTCCGTTTGTTTTCTGTTGCTCTAGGATATCGCGCCCGATAAAGTCGCCTTTGGTGTCGAGGTGGACGAGCCAGCCTAAGCCTGCTTCTAAGGGAGTGGTGTTATCGTCAATATCTTGCCCGTAAAGTGCCATAGCTGCCTCTAATCGCAGGGTGTCTCTCGCCCCTAGTCCACAGGGAATGACTCCGGCTTGAGCGAGCGATCGCCACACCTTCACGCCTGCTTCTGGTTCTAACATCACTTCAAATCCATCCTCCCCTGTATAACCAGTCCGAGCCATAAAACTCGGTTCTCCTAGTATCTTTGTTTCTAAATGCCCGAAGGCTTTGACTTGAGATAAGTCTGCTTCTACCAAGTTTTGCAAATGCGCCACGGCTTGCGGTCCTTGCACCGCAATTAAGATTTTCTGGCGTGAAATGTCTTGTAGTTCTACCTGCTCTGGGTCGAGGTGTTGCAACAACCATTTTTTATCTTTACTGGTGGTTGCCGCATTGACGATCAATACTCCTTGCTGCGTGTCATTATCTTCCCCTTGGTAGTAGAAGATGATGTCATCGATAATTCCGGCTTGCGGATTTAATAGCACCGTGTACTGTGCTTCTCCCGATCGCAACCGACTCAAATCGGAGGGGACTAAGTTTTGCAGTTGAGCGACTAGCTGTTTTCCCCGTAGGACGAATTTACCCATGTGAGATATATCAAACATCCCCGCCGTTGTCCTGACCGCAGCATGTTCTTGTCCGATCCCAACAAACTGCACGGGCATTTCCCAGCCACCAAAACTCGTTAACCTTGCCTTCAGCTCTAAAGCGAGGTGATAGAGGGGTGTTTGCGCTAGAGGTAGGGCAGTTTCTTCTTGATTAGCCACAGATAGTCTTGTCGTTGTAGGTGAATCTTTTATCTATCCTACGGAAACATTAGGTGTACGGGAAAGTCAAGATTGTTCTCCCAAGTATCAAAATACACTTTTTTGAATTTAAGTAAGACGATTAAGAAAAATTGGGGAATCTGTTTCCTCTATTGATTTATGCATGTAGAGCGATATTTTTTACAAAAAATGGTACTTGGCTTGGCAAAAAAAGGTTGGCTATAGATTGTAGCCTTATTAAGGTTAAATAATTGTCTATTTACTCGTGTTTATACATATTTATTTTTTCCAAAGTTGCGATCGCACTCACTTTTTTTATAGTCAAATTTAAAAAACATAAGTTTACTGTGTTTTGTTTTATACATAAAACAAGGGCTTGAAATACAGATATCTAAGGCACAAACACGTTAGATACGAATATTGTTTCTGAAAATCCCAAATATATAAAGATAGCGATCGCAAAATATAAAGAATATGTAAACTGAGTGGGTTGGTTCGGGAAATATAAAAACTGGCTTTGTATCCTACCCGCATGAAATAGCCAGCAAAACTCAGTCATTCCTATGGTTTATGGATGACAAGTTTGTGCTGGCAATTGAGACACACCAAGACTAACTTTTTACGATTTACGACTATTTTGAGTGAGGGATTGACATCATGTCCGTAATATTTGGTACAGATTTAGACGATTCCTTAACTGGTGGAGACGGCAACGACAGAATCTATGGCAAAGCCGGAAATGACAACCTTAACGGGAATAAAGGCAACGATCTCCTTTATGGTGGAGTAGGTGACGATCGCCTGTTGGGTGGAGATGGCAAAGACACCTTATATGGCAATGAAAATAACGATTTTTTGAATGGCGATGCAGGTGATGATACCTTGTACGGGGGTAGCGGTAACGATACCTTGTACGGGGGTAACGATAACGATACCTTGTACGGCGATGCAGGTAATGACTTTCTCAACGGTTATGTCGGTAACGATCGCTTATACGGCGGCTATGGGAACGATGATTTAGAAGGTTCGTTTGGTAACGATGTTGTCAATGGTGGAGCTGGAGATGACATCATTAATGGTGCGGGTGGTTTTGGACTAGAGCTATTTAGTAGTGCCAGTCGCGGATCTAACGAAATTGATACCCTTACAGGTGGAGCCGGAAAAGATAAGTTTAGACTTGAATCCAGTGGTGCTGGACGCGATGGTCGAGGTGTTTCCTATCGCTATGGCAACAACGACTATGCCTTAATTACTGACTTTAATTTGAATGAAGATGTCATTACACTCAGTAGCAATGATATCTCTGGACCATCATTTCTGTTTACAGATGTCACCTATAGTTTGGGTGCATCGCCTGATGGTTTGCCATCGGGAACGGGAATTTACGCTCAATTTGCTAACAATACGAGTGCAGCACCAGATCTAATTGCCATCTTACAAGGTGTTTCTCCCGACACGCTTGATTTGAATGCATCCTACTTCCAGTATATTCGGTATTCTTAATAATCAGTTTTGCCTTACTCAAGCTTAACTGAACAAGGCGATCGCTGACTTGCCAAAATTGCGATCGCCTATCTATATCGCGGCGCACTGAGTTAAAAAAACTCGGTAATTTTGTGTAGCATTCACGCGATCGATCCGCTCTAATTTTAGTAGATAAACTAACGTTTTATTTATGTCTCAGTATTTCCACTTGATTTAACTCTATTCGTGCTGTAGCGAATTCTATCTAAGTCATAAGCTTGTCACTTTGGCTATTGAGAAATGGTTCTTCGATGTACGTTATTCAGTGCTATCAACCATCAACTATCAACTATTAACAGCTACCACGGAAAGTTTACAGCTAAAATTGATACGTTCTATCTTAGTTAATGACTAGGCTTTTTTAGCTTATTCAAATAGAGAAAAATGGACAAAAACATTTGTTAAAAAAATATGATAAATGAGATGACATAACGTAGAAACAGCATTATATTGTCAGTATTACCGCATCAGTTTAACTTGCAAAATATCCAGTTTTTTTGTAGATCGACTGTGTTACTTGTAAGTAAAGACAAAGCGCGATAATTTATCGAGGATTGCATCAATCAACTTTAGTAAGTCGATCGCTTACTAGTTTTTGGCTGGGCATATATTTAACGCTTTAATTCATTGAAAGCCAAACACTATTTGGATAGTTTTGTTGTGGCAATTTGAAAGGCGATCGCAGGGTAAAAACATCTACATAAACTAATTAGAATTCTTAGAATTCAAGGTTGCTCGACATGGCAAATATCTTTGGTACGAACTTAGACGATACCTTAACTGGTACGGATGGCAACGACAAAATTTATGGCAAAGCTGGAAACGATACTTTATCTGGCGGTTTAGGTGATGACATTTTAGATGGTAGTCATGGTGCAGACACCCTCAAAGGTGAAGACGGAAATGACACCTTGTATGGTGGTAACGGTAGCGATCGCCTCTATGGTGGTGCTGGGAGCGATCGCCTCTATGGTGGTGCTGGTAACGACGAAATTTATGGCGATTACTACAGTGAGGTAGGCAACGATCGCCTCTATGGTGGTGCTGGAAGCGATCGCATTGCTGGTGGTGCTGGAAGCGACGAAATTTATGGTGAGGATGGCGACGACATCATCAGCGGTGGACTCATCGGTAATAGCAGCAATGATAACGACCGCTTGTATGGTGGTAAAGGCAAAGACACCTTAGTTGGAGAGTTCGGTAACGACTCTTTAAATGGAGGCGCTGGAGACGACTACATCGATGGTGCTGGAGGAAGAGTATTTCACTGGGATGGTGATGTCAGTCGTGGCAGAGGTGAAATTGATACTCTGACAGGTGGAGCGGGAAAAGATTCATTTATCCTTACGGGAGGCTCTGGACGGTCTGGTGTAGGACCTTCTTACATAGGTAATGGCAATGGTGACTACGCTCTCATTACCGACTTCAACAAGAACGAAGATGTCATCTCGCTAGCCAAAACTGAGAGCAGTCCCGTAGTCTATCCCCCAGTCACAATCGAATACAGTCTGGGTGCAGTACCGGAAGGTTTACCGCAGGGAACGGGAATATATGCGAACAACTTAGGAGCGCAACCAGATCTCATTGCGATCTTGCAAGGTGTTTCTCCCGACTCTGTAAGTTTAAGCGGGTCTTATTTCCAGATTTCCTAAGTGCTAGTTTTTTTGATTGCTACGTAGACTAATTAAGATTAAAGGCTTATGACATGGCAAATATCTTTGGTACGAACTTAGACGATACCTTAACTGGTACGGACAGCAACGACAGAATCTATGGCAAAGCTGGAAAAGACACAATATCCGGTTTAGGTGGGGACGATCGCCTCTATGGTGGTGCAGGTGACGACTCTCTAAGTGGTGGAGATGGTAACGATACCTTATGTGGTGACGAAGATAACGATTCTCTGGGGGGTGGCAGCGGTAATGACACGTTGTACGGTGGCAGTGGCAATGACAAGCTATACGGTGGCGACGGAAACGACACCTTACAAGGAGGCAACGGCAATGACTATATAGAAGGTGGATTTGGTGAAGATGTCATCTATGGTGGTCAAGGCGACGATGTAATAGTAGGAGATCTCGACGATTATCGAATCAGAACTGGTGATAGCGATCGCATCTATGGCGGTGCTGGTGACGATTCGATTTACGGTCGCTATGGTAACGATTCGATTTATGGCGATGATGGCGACGATCTCCTGGCTGGCGATGGCTATGGAGTCATTTCTGGTCCTGATTATGGTGTGAGAAAAGACGACAACGATCGCATATATGGAGGTAATGGCAAAGATATATTAGTTGGCGAGTTCGGGAGTGATGTTTTAGATGGAGGATCTGGGGACGATCTCTTGATTGGTGCTGGTGGTGGATGGTTACGCGGTACTGTTGATTCCAGCCGTGGCGATTCAGAGAAAGATGTTTTAACAGGAGGATCGGGAAAAGATACATTTGTCCTTGCAGGTAGTGGCGGAAGACCTGGTTCAGGAACTTACTATGAAGCAGGGGATAGCTACGCTTTGATAACTGACTTCAATAAGTATGAAGATACAATCTTTTTGGCAAAAACCAACCGCCCTGTAACTGAATCTCAGTACATAATTGAATACAGTTTGGGCGCAGCACCGGAAGGCTTGCCAGCAGGCACGGCAATCTATGCAAATAATGTAGGAGAAACCCAACCAAATCTGATTGCGATCTTGCAGGGTATTTCACCCGATTCTATAAATCTGAATGCGTCCTACTTCAAGATTAGCGACGAGTACGTTCGGTATAGTTAATTGCTGTCTGTGAGTGACATTTGTATGGACGCACGGCTGTGCGCCCATACAGAGCGTGTGTTTTACCCAATTGAAAACTGCTCTGACTGTACGATCGCCTACCTCGATCGCGTACCATCATGCGACAAGAGTTATTTTGTGTTAGAGCGCGGCGATCGAGTACATTATTGGGTAAAGCTAGGGTGACAAACCCTAAAGTTACGCTGCCGATCCAAAATTTGATAATGCAAGAGGACATGAATGCACGCGGAATAATACTACAACCTGGGACGCTACTGGATAGGGCGATCGCAATAACCCAACATGCCCTTGAACGCGGGGCTCTAGTCACCATTCCCACCGAATATCAGTTTGTAGAACAGCAAGGCGTGCGTTTCCTGGTCAGAACAGCCACCAATCTCAATCGCAAAGACGAGGCAAAGCAAAAACAGGATCGGCAAAATGCTACGACTGATAAAGACTTTAATCCCTTTCTACCCTACGATAAAAACTTATACGTAGCAGACATCTCCGAAACTCATGTTTGTTTGTTAAACAAATTCAATGTCGTCGATTGTCACCTGTTGCTAATTACCCGCGCCTTTGAAGAACAAGAAGCCTTACTAACTCTCGCTGATTTTACTGCGATGTGGGTATGTCTGGCGGAATTTAACGGACTGACATTCTATAACGGTGGCAAGACAGCAGGCGCAAGCCAACGTCACAAACATTTGCAGATCGTTCCCCTGCCACTCACACCCGCAGATTTTCCTCAAATTCCCCTCGAACCTTTGTTGGTAACTACTAATCGCGGTACAGTCGAAACTCTACCCAGCTTGCCTTTTGTCCATGCTTTCGTACAACTAGAACCAATTCAAACAAAATCTCCTCAAGCAGCTGCCACAGTAACGCTCAATTATTACTACCAAATGCTCAATGCAGTGGGGCTAAAGCATGACATCGGCTCGAAGAACATCCAAGCAGGAGCTTACAACTTGCTCGTAACGCGCCAATGGATGCTGCTGATTCCCCGTTCCCAAGAAAGCTTTGAGTCGATTGCCATCAACTCTTTGGGATTTGCTGGCACAATGTTTGTGCGTAACGATCGACAAATGCAAATCTTAAAAGAATTAGGACCGATGCGCGTGTTGAGTCAGGTGGGAATATTGAAAAGCGAGTCGGGAGTCGGGAGTCGGGAAGAAGAGGACAAGGGAGACAAGGGGGACAAGGGGGACAAGGGGGAACTCGGGGACCCCGCGACCGGAGGGAGTGGGGATTAGGGGGCGAAGGGGGACAAGGGGGACAAAGGAGAAGAGAGCTGAGGGAGCAGAGGAGACTAGGAGCAGAGGAGCGATAACTAACAACCAACAACCAACAACCAACAACAAATTTCCCACACCCCACGTCCCACACCCTTTCTTCACTGATAACTGACAACTGATAACTGACAACTGAATATATCTATCGTAGGAGAGATTTATTCAGAGTGGCTGTCTCCCTTAAGTTAAGTTTTAGAGGGAGCGATGTTTCTGTCGGCGTTGGAGTGAGCAGTAGAATGGTGACACTGTTTTGGCATAGCAAGCGATCGCTTTCAACCTGAGACAGAAACATATGGCTAACTTGCGTCACAGTCAATTACTAGTAAGAGTTGCTAGCACGATCGCAATTGGTGTTGGCTGTCTGGCTCTGATTGGCTGGATATTTAACATTGCTATTTTCAAAAGCGTAATTCCAGGCACAGCCACGATAAAAGCGAATGCAGCCGTGGCTTTTATTTTAGCTGGCGTGTCTTTGTTTATTCGCAATGGTAGGGGCGCACAGCTGTGCGCCCCTACTAGAATAACGACTCCCGACTCCCTAATTACCAAAATTTGCGCTGCTGCTGTCGCCTTAATTGGTTTGCTCACTCTTTGCCAATACATATTTAATTGGAATTTGGGGATTGATGAGTTGCTGGTTCGAGATTTACCGTTGTCTCCAGCAAATCCTTATCCTGGTCGCATGGCAGATAATACTGCTTTGAATTTTGTGCTGCTAGGCGGGGCGCTGTGGCTGTTGGCTGTTCGATTCCCCCAACCGCCCTTACAAAGGGGGGCAAGTCAATCCTCCGTTCCCGGGGAGACAAATCCACCTGTTCGATCCCCCCAACCCCCCTTACAAAGGGGGGCAAGTCACCATGGAGAGACAAACCCACCTCTTCAATCTCCGCTATCAAGGGAGACAAACCCACCTTTTCCACCCCCCTTTTTAAGGGGGGCAGGGGGGGATCGCATTTTCTTGGCTCAAGCTTTAAGTCTTGCTGTTATTTTAATTGCCTTACTTGCTCTCATAGGATATGCCTATGGCGTAGAAGTTTTTTATCGGTTTATTGTCTACTCCACATCAATGAGTTGGCACACGGCAATAATTTTTCTCTTGCTCGGTGCAGGTACGTTGTTGGTAGATCTCGATCGCGGTTTTATGGCAGTTGTCACAAGCGAATTGAATGGGGGCATAGTTGCGCGTCGTCTGATTCCTAGCGCGATCGCAATTCCAATAATTTTGGGTTGGCTGATTTTGCAGGGATACCGCTGGAAACTCTACGATCCAGGTTTCGCGATCGCGCTGCTGGTATTATTGCTAATTGCGGTTTATATCAGTGTAATTTGGCACAATGCCAGATCTTTGAACCGAATAGATCGCGATCGTCAACGCACAATAGCCACTTTACAGGAGAGTGAAGCCAAGTTTAGAAGGCTAGTAGAATCAAATATCATTGGCATCTACTTTGGTGACTTTAGTGGGCGAATTTTTGAAGCCAATGACGCTTTTCTCTCCATGATGGGGTACACCCGTACCGAGTTGGAAGCAGGAAAGCTATATTGGAATCGCATGACACCACCAGAGTATGAAGCATTAGATCGACAGAGAGTCGCAGAAATTCAAGCATATGGTGCTTGTTCTCCGTTTGAAAAAGAATATATTCGTAAAGACGGGATTCGTGTGCCGATTCTGCTTGGTATTACTCAAATTGAGGGTGGAGAAAACGGCTATAGTGCTTGCTTTGTTATCGACTTGACAGAACGCAAACAAGCTGAAATTGCTTTATGTGAAAGTGAAGAACGTTTTCGCCGTGCTGTTGTCAATGCACCATTTCCAATCGTTATCCATGCCGAAGATGGCGAAGTCGTACAAATTAGCCAAGCTTGGACGGAATTATCGGGTTACACTGCTGATGAAATTCCCACAATTGCAGCTTGGGCGGAAAAAGCTTATGGAGAAGCGAAAGATACAGTTAAAGCAAGCATAGAGCGCTTATACAGCCTAGACAGAAGGCTAGAAGAAGGGGAATTCTCAATTACTACCAAGCAGGGAGAAAAGAGGACTTGGGATTTTAGTTCTGCTCCCTTGGGTCGTCTGGCAGATGGTAGACGATTGGTTATCAGCATGGCAGCTGATGTGAGCGATCGCAAGTTGACAGAAAATGCATTGCGTCAGAGTGAAGCTAGATTACGACTATTTGTCGAATCAGATGTCATCGGCATTTTATACGGAGACATTCATGGCGGAATAAATTATGCCAATGATGCCTTTTTGCACATTATTGGTTACACTCGTGCCGATTTAGAGGCGGGTAGAGTGCGCTGGAACGATCTGACTCCCCCAGAATATTTACCATTGGATGCTGAGAGAATTGCCGAGGCACGAACTAAGGGAACTTGTACGCCCTATGAAAAAGAGTATATTCGCCAAGATGGAACGCGGGTTTTTGTGATGCTGGGTTATGCCTTGCTGGGGGAAAATCGGGAACAGTCAGTCGCATTTGTTTTAGATATTAGCGATCGCAAACATGCTGAAATCGAACGCGATCGCTTTTTTACACTTTCCTTAGATATGCTTTGTATCGCTGGGTTAGATGGTTATTTTAAGCGGATCAATCCGGCTTTTGAAACCATTCTCGGCTTTACTCAAAAAGAAATTCTTCAGTCACCATATCTAGATTTGATTCATCCAGAAGACCGAGAAAAAACTCTTGCTGAGGTCGAAAAACTCTCAACTGGAGCTATTACTATCAACTTTGAAAATCGTTTTTTATGTAAAAATGGTTCTTACAAATGGCTGATTTGGAGTTCTGTACCCGATGTTGAATCAAAACTGTTATATGCAGTGGGACATGATGTCACCGAACGCAAACATTTAGAACACAAACTGCGCAAACAAGCAGAAGTTCTGCATAAACTGAATGCAACTTTGGAAGAAAGAGTCAGGCAGCGCACGGCACAACTTGAAGCCGCTAACCAAGAATTAGAATCTTTCTCCTACTCAGTCTCCCACGATCTCCGCGCCCCATTGCGTCACATTGCCGGATTTGTCGATCTGCTACAAAAGCGCATTAAATCCAACACCACGCTAGATGAGACAAGTCAGCGCTACCTCAATATCATTGTGGACACGACTCAACTAGCTGGCAAGTTGATCGATGACTTATTATCCTTCTCCCGCATGGGACGCATGGAAATGCGCTTTACCAATATTGATATGAATTTACTGGTGCAGGAGGTATTGCAAGAACTAGAGTTAGAAACTAAGAAACGCCAAATTTCCTGGCAGATTAAAGCCTTACTGAGCGTTCAGGGCGACCCGGCAATGTTACGGTTAGTATGGCGGAATCTGATTGAAAATGCGCTTAAATATACTAAGTTAAACTCGCAGACAGAAATTACTATTGGGAGTCAAATTTTATCAGAGTCTCAGGAGGTGGTATTTTTCGTAAGAGACAACGGTATCGGTTTTGATATGCAGTACGTAAATAAATTGTTTGGAGTGTTTCAACGCCTGCACAGCGACCCCAACTTTCAAGGTACGGGAGTAGGATTAGCTAATGTTCAGCGCATCATACACCGTCATGGCGGGCGAGTATGGGCAGAAGGAGAAATAGATAAAGGAGCAACGTTCTTCTTCTCGTTACCAAGACTGGGAGTGAGGGGTGGAGAGTAGAGAGCGAACAATGGAATTAAAGCGCATTCTCCTGGTGGAGGACAGCATTAACGACGTAGAGTTAATCCTGACTGCCCTAGCAGAAAACCATTTAGGTAACGAAGTCGTCGTTGTCCGCGATGGCGAAGAAGCTTTAGATTATTTGTACCGCCGAGGCGTGTATCGATTGCGTCGCGAAGGCAATCCCGTTGTGGTGCTACTCGATCTAAAACTACCAAAGGTTGATGGGATAGAAGTTCTAGGGCAATTGAAAGCAGATAGATATCTGAGAACCGTGCCTGTAGTGATTTTGACTTCTTCCCGCGAAGAACGAGATTTAACTCGCTGTTATGAATTAGGTACAAACGCTTATGTAGTTAAACCAATTGATTTTCATGAATTTGTGGGTGCGATTCAAGGTTTAGGGCTGTTTTGGGCAATTATTAACGAGCCACCACCTGGCTCGCTGTCTAGCGCTCGTAGCGATCGACCAAATCAAGGAATAGAATGATGTCACTCAAGTTTCTGATTCTAGAAGACAGCATACTGGATGCAGAACTGATTACTGCGTTACTCGCAGAAAGCGAGATTGAGTGCGAATTGATTCAAGTAAAGACTCGTTCGGAGTTTCAAGCGGCACTCGAACGGGGTGGGTTTGACTTGATTCTGTCTGACTATTCCTTGCCTGGTTTTGATGGCATTTCTGCCCTGGTTATGGCTCGACAGCTCTGCCCAGACGTGCCATTCATTTTCGTGACAGCCACAATGGGCGAAGAAGTGGCAATTGAAACCCTCAAAGGGGGTGCAACTGACTACGTACTGAAACAACGCTTAGAGCGCCTGATTCCTGCCGTAGAGCGATCGCTACGCGAAGCAGCAGAACGCCGCGCCCGTGTTGTTGCCGAAGCAGAACTCAGCCTTCGCGAAGAAGAATTTCGCGCTTTAGTAGAAAATTCTCCCGATATTATTGCTCGATTTGACCGAGATTTGCGTCACCTATACGTGAATCCGGTAGTCGAACAAGCCACAGGCAAGCCACCTGAAATGTATGTCGGAAAAACTCATGCTGAAGTGGGTGTATCACCAGAAATTTGTACGCTTTGGCAGTCGAGTTTGCGCCAAGTCTTTGCAACTCAAAAAGAAGACTTTTTTGAATATGATTTTCCCGCACCGGGCAATGGCATTCGTTATTACCAAACGCGAGTCGTACCAGAATTTAATCCAGACGGTTCGGTGCAAACCTTACTAGCAATCACCCGCGATATCACCCAGTCCAAACTTGCAGAACAAGCATTACGAGCGCGAGAAGCTCAACTGCAACAGCAAGCCGAGGAACTTAAACGAGCAAATCAAGTTAAAGACGAGTTTTTAGCCGTACTGTCCCACGAATTGCGATCGCCCCTCAATGCAATCCTGGGATGGGCGAAATTATTACGGACTCGTAAATTCAGTCCCGATATCTTCAACCGCGCCCTGGAAACGATCGAGCGCAACGCCCAATTGCAGACTCGGTTAATTGAAGACTTGTTAGATATCTCGCGCATCATTCGCGGCAAACTCACCCTCAATCCTCAACCTGTCAATTTAGAAACAGTCATTACCAGTGCTTTAGAAACCGTTTATCTCTCAGCTCAAACTAAGTGCATCGAACTAGTTTTTGAGGGAGCAGGGAGTCGGGAGTCGGGAGTCGGGAGTCGAGAAGAGAGACAAGGGGGACAAGGGGGACAAGGGGTAACTCGGGGTCCCCGCGACCGAAGGGAGTGGGGATTAGGGGGACAAGGGGGACAAGGGGGACAAGGAAGCAATTCTAGCCACCAGCCACTAGCCACTAGCCACTCCCAATTACCAATTACCAACTACCAACTACCAATCGTCTTAGGAGATCCGAGTCGGTTGCAGCAGATTGTTTGGAATCTCCTTTCCAATGCAATCAAATTCACTCCATCCGGCGGGCGTGTAGAAGTGAAATTGCAATTATCAACAGTAGCGCCCACAACAACTATCAGGGAACAGGGAACCTGGGAGTGCAGGGAGCAGGGGGAAGAGGGCAGAGGAGCAGAGAAGCAACAACTATCAACCGTCAACTGTCAACCTTCACAGAGTTTAGCGTTAGCGTCTACGATCGACAACCAACAACCAACAACTAACTACGCCCAAATCGCAGTTACAGATAACGGAATTGGTATTAGTGCTGAATTTTTGCCCCATATATTCGATTATTTTCGCCAAGCAGATGCATCGATTACTCGCAGTTATGGCGGTTTAGGTCTGGGTTTAGCAATAGTACGTCACTTGGTAGAACTGCATGGGGGAACAGTCTGCGCCGAAAGTCTAGGAGTCGGACAGGGAGCAACATTTAGAGTTATGTTACCCCTGCTGGAGAATTCGGAATTCGGAATTCGGAATTCGGAATTCGGAATGAATCACACCCGTACGGGCGGGTTTGGAAACCCGCCCCTACCGATTCCCGACTCTCGACTTAATAACATCCGAGTATTAGTTGTAGAAGACGATCGCGATACGCGAGAATTTTTAGCGCTGACTCTAGAAGAATATGGGGCGCAGTCAATCGTAGTTGATTCGGCAGTAGCAGCACTAGAAGCGTTGGAAAAATCGCTACCAGATATTTTAGTGAGCGATATTGGGATGCCAGCCACAGACGGCTATACATTTATCCAGAAAGTCAGGGCATTACCGCCAGAACAAGGCGGACAAATTCCCGCGATCGCCTTAACAGCATATGCTAGAGAACAAGACCGCGATCGCGCGATCGCCGCAGGTTTTCAAATTCATCTTGCCAAACCAGTCGTTTCCGATGAATTAGTAGAGGCGATCGGGCAATTAATCAGTGACCAGTGACCAGTGACCAGTGACCAGCGATCGGTTAACCATCAACCATCAACCATCAACAAATATAGAGATAGAGATAGAATGATTTTCTGTTCTCTTTGCGCAACGTCCTTATGTCTGCCATTCCTGCTGCACCTTTTTCCATTGAAGAAATCGCTGCTGAAGGCATTAAGCCGGAAGAATACGAAGAAATTGTCAGAAGACTGGGACGACACCCTAATAAAGCAGAGTTAGGCATGTTTGGTGTGATGTGGTCGGAACATTGCTGTTACAAAAATTCTCGACCGCTATTAAAACAGTTTCCTACCACTGGCAAACGCATCCTGGTAGGACCAGGTGAAAATGCAGGTGTTGTCGATTTGGGTGACGGGCTGCAACTGGCTTTTAAAATTGAATCGCACAATCACCCCTCAGCCGTGGAACCATTTCAAGGGGCTGCAACTGGAGTCGGAGGCATTCTAAGAGATATTTTTACGATGGGGGCGCGTCCCATTGCCTTGCTCAACTCTTTGCGTTTCGGTTCCTTAGATGATGCTCGTACCAGACAGCTATTCAACGGTGTAATAGCAGGAATTTCTCATTACGGTAACTGTGTGGGAGTCCCCACAGTCGGGGGAGAAGTCTATTTCGATCCGGCATACTCTGGTAATCCCTTAGTCAATGTCATGGCATTAGGATTGATGGAAACGCCGGAAATTGTCAAATCGGGAGCATCTGGTACTGGCAACCCAGTTTTATATGTCGGTTCCACCACCGGACGCGATGGGATGAAAGGAGCGAGTTTTGCCAGTGCAGAATTGAGCGAAGAGTCAGAACAAGACCGTCCCGCCGTGCAAGTGGGCGATCCGTTTTTAGAAAAATCTTTAATTGAAGCTTGTTTAGAAGCATTTAAAACTGGAATTGTCGTTGCAGCCCAAGATATGGGGGCAGCTGGGATTACCTGTTCGACATCCGAAATGGCGGCTAAAGGCGGGGTAGGCATTGAATTCGACCTCGATCGAATTCCCGTGCGCGAGACGGGCATGGTTCCCTATGAATATCTGCTCTCGGAATCTCAGGAACGAATGTTATTTGTTGCCCACAAGGGTAGAGAACAGGAATTAATCGATATTTTCCACCGTTGGGGACTTCATGCTGTCGTGGCTGGTACGGTAATTGAGGAGCCAATTGTCAGAATTTTATTTAAGGGCAAGGTAGCTGCTGAAATTCCTGCTAACGCATTGGCAGAAAACACACCCCTCTACCACCGAGAAATATTGAGCGAACCACCAGAATATGCCCGTAAAGCTTGGGAGTGGCAGGCTGAATCTCTACCAACCTGTACCATTGCTGGAATTAACATCCAAGGTCAGCACCAAACTTGGAACCAGATATTACTAACTTTACTCGATACCCCAACGATCGCCTCTAAGCGATGGGTTTATCGTCAATACGACCACCAAGTCCAAAACAATACAGTCATCTTTCCCGGTGGTGCAGATGCCGCAGTTGTCAGATTGCGCCCATTAGAAGAATTCAAAAGTCAAAAGTTAAAAGTCAAAAATAATTCCGAATTCCGAACTCCGAATTCCGAATTCTCCAAAGGCGTAGCTGCCACAGTCGATTGCAACCCGCGCTACGTCTACCTCGATCCTTATGAAGGTGCAAAGGCAGTTGTTGCAGAAGCCGCCCGTAATTTGAGCTGTGTGGGAGCGGAACCAGTTGCGGTGACAGATAACCTCAATTTTGGTAGCCCTGAAAAACCCATCGGTTACTGGCAACTTGCAGAAGCTTGTCGCGGTTTAGCAGAAGCCTGCCAAGAATTTCAAACCCCCGTGACTGGCGGAAATGTCTCTTTGTACAACGAAACCTTCGACTCTGAAGGCAAGCCACAACCAATCTACCCTACTCCCGTTGTCGGGATGGTAGGCTTAATTCCCGACTTATCTAAAACCTGTATCCAAGGCTGGCAAACTGAAGGAGATATCATCTATCTTCTGGGACTTCCACTGAAATCTAAAATCACACTGGGTGCATCCGAATATCTTGCCATAATTCACGGCATAGTCGCCGGAAAGCCACCCCAAGTAAACTTTGACCTCGAACGGCGCGTCCAAGCTACCTGTCGAGAAGGCATTCAACAAAGTTGGGTCAAATCAGCGCACGACGTTGCTGAAGGTGGATTGATAGTCGCCCTTGCCGAAGCCTGCATCAGTACTGGATTGGGGGCTGAAATTAACCTGGGGTTAACCGACGATTTACCGCAACGCTGGGATGAAATTTTATTTGGTGAAGGTGGGGCGCGAATTTTGGTTTCCGTCTCACCACAACATCAACCAGCATGGGAATCTTACTTGACAGAGAAACTCGGAGATAACTGGCAAAAACTCGGTCATGTCGGCAGTCCCACCCAAAATTTACAGGTTTTCACAACCGACCGACAGCCGATTATAACCGCTACGATTGAGATGATGCGCGATCGCTTTTTCAACGCTATCGAACGGCGGCTATCTGACTCAGCTACCCTGCCGTAGCTAAGTGACAAAAAAATAATTGACCAAAATCTTGCTCTTAACAAAATTTATGACGATACTGTTGTATGTATCTTGATTAACATTTTTTTAAGTATTAGTTAATGTTTTCAAACTCATGAGTTTGGATTATCTAGTTCGCCAAGTCAATTCCACAAAGTCAACTCGCCGCTCAGGAGCAACACTGTAGCATGGATTTCTACCAGCCCACTTCAGGAAGTATGCAGGATGTAAGTCACAGTATGGACATGCGATCGCTTCATCCTTCAGAACCCTCTGACAAGCAAGAAGAAGCTTGCGGCGTTTTCGGCATTTACGCACCCGCAGAGGACGTTGCCAAACTTACTTACTTCGGTTTGTACGCCCTACAACACCGAGGGCAAGAGTCAGCCGGAATTGCTACGTTTGACGGCACGACAATTCACCTACACAAAGAAATGGGGCTGGTTTCTCAAGTCTTCAACGAGTCAATTTTGCAACAAATGCCTGGTAGGATGGCAGTCGGTCATACCCGTTACTCTACTACTGGCTCTAGTCGGGTAGTGAACGCCCAGCCTGCGGTGGTCGAAACTCGCTTAGGCAGTTTTGCTTTAGCACATAATGGAAATTTAGTCAATACTAAAGCTTTACGAGACGAATTACTCCAGCGGCAGTGTAACTTTAACACGACGACAGATTCAGAAGCGATCGCCTTTGCGATCGCCGAAGCAGTTAACGATGGCGAAGATTGGTTAGATGGGGCAATTACCGCTTGCAAACGCTGCCACGGCGCTTTTAGTTTAGTGGTCGGAACCCCAGCAGGGTTGATGGGAGTGCGCGACCCGAACGGCATTCGTCCCCTTGTCATTGGCACGTTGGGCAACAATCCCCATCGCTACGTTCTAGCTTCTGAAACCTGCGGTTTAGATATTATTGGTGCAGAATACCTGCGAGACGTAGAACCAGGCGAACTGGTATGGATTACCGAGGCAGGCATAGCCTCCTATCACTGGGCGCAAGAACCTCAGCGCAAACTATGCATCTTTGAGATGATTTACTTTGCCCGTCCAGATAGCCTCATGCACAACGAAAGCTTGTACACCTATCGCTTGCGGTTGGGCAGACAACTGGCAAAAGAATCGCTGGTAGCAGCAGATATGGTCATGGGCGTACCTGATTCCGGTATTCCCGCCGCAATTGGCTTTTCTCAAGCCTCTGGGATTCCCTATGCCGAGGGGTTAATTAAAAACCGCTATGTTGGGCGCACCTTCATCCAACCAACTCAAATGATGCGCGAGTCAGGCATCAAAATGAAACTAAATCCCCTCAGAGATGTCTTGGCTGGAAAACGAGTCATCATCGTTGATGATTCTATCGTACGCGGTACGACCAGCCGCAAACTCGTTAAGACACTACGCGAGGCGGGTGCAACAGAAGTGCATATGCGAATTTCCTCCCCTCCTGTCACTCATCCCTGTTTCTACGGCATTGACACGGATAATCAAGACCAGTTGATTGCTGCGACTAAATCAGTGGAAGAAATTGGCAAACAAATTGAAGTCGATTCCCTCGCCTACCTCAGTTGGGAAGGAATGCTGTTAGCCACAGGAGAAGACCCTAATAGTTTCTGTTCGGCTTGTTTCACAGGCGATTATCCCGTCGCCGTACCCGAACCCCTGAAGCGTTCTAAGTTGATGCTAGAAAAATCGTCGGTTTGATCTAAAGATAGTAGAGATATTTCACAAAATATTTCTACTATCTTTTCGCAATTTTATGCACTGTCAAATTTCCGAATATGACACAATACAGTTCAGTTAAAAGTATTAGATCCTCAAAGATCCCCCCTAGCCCCCCTTGAGAAAGGGGGAATAATGCCCCCTTATTAAGGGGGTTGGGGGGATCGTCTTATCTGAACCGTATTGCTACCAAATCCTGAATCAAAAAATCGTTTTTTGTCAGGGGTAGTTGGTAATTGGCTTGGAGAACCAAATTCTTGTTTCAGTCTAGCCACAAGCCACCAGCCACTGATAACTATCAACTGTCAACTGTCAACTGTTAACTATTAAGCCATTCTAAGATTTGTTTGTTGACCAATTCTGGAACTTCATCGTGAGGACAATGACCAGCATTAGGAATGGGAACAATCTCAACATTGTGTCCCTTCTCCTTTACTTGTTGAAAAATCTTAGCACCAGTAATTGGTGTCCAAGGATCGTCCGCACCCCAAATCACCAAGAGAGGATGCTGGACATTCGGTAAAAGTTCTGCAATGGTTGGACCAGGAGGCGCAGCCAAAATAGAAGCAAATACTTGTTGCGCTCCCGGGTCACAGGAAGGCGCATGTAAAATATCTACGAGTTCATCTGTTACGGCTTCTCGGTTGCGGTAAACCTGAAGTAAAGTCCGGCGAATCTGGGGTTTTTGGCGAACCCGATTGAAAATGATTTTTCCTGTAATTTGAGAACGCACCAAGCGATTAAACGCCGACATCACCACTCGTAAAGGTGGATTGAGTTCGTGGGGACGGTGAGACAACCCCCCCGCACAGTTAATTAAAATTCCCCCAGCAGCTATTTCTGGATGGTTGGCAACTGTCATCAAGCTTAGCAGCGCCCCAATGGAGTTACCGACAAATACTGTAGGCTTTTGAATGTGTTCCGTCCAAAAATCTTTTAGTAGTTCTTGCCATACTTCCATCGTGTAATTCAAAGCTGGCTTATCAGAACCACCAAAACCGAGTAAGTCGATCGCAAAAACTCGATAACCCCCTGCCGCTAATGCAGGGATATTCTTGCGCCAGTGACCAATCGAAGCACCGAAGCCATGTACGAGCATCAAGGGATTACCCTCGCCCATAACGGTATATTGAATCTTATAGCCTTGCCAGTGCCAAATCTGTTTCTCGATAGATGCCGTCGATGCTAGCTGCGGAGTAATCACGAGGGGATATGAAGATTTATGAATGGTTGTCTTTATAGATCGTACATATTTTTGCTAGAAGTGCCAGAGTCGAGAGTCGATCGTGGGGAGTCGCGTCAAGTGGAAGCAAATGTTTCCGTAAAATAATAACCGTTTACGGGGATGCACGCTCGGATTAAGCTGAATAGCTGAATCCCAATAATCATTTTTTATTTGCCGAACCTCATGAACAGACGCGATTTATTGATTTTATCTGCTGGTGTCGCTACTACACCTCTACTGGTACAAACAGGAACGGGAAATGCTCAAACCAAACCTACAGCCAAAGGCGAAACGGTTACTTTAGGTCAAGATTTACAGGGATATTACGTTCGTCCCCAAGGCAGCGGCACTTTTCCCGTCATCATAGTTTTTATGGAAGCATTTGGCTTAAACCCGAATATTAAAAATGTCTGCGATCGCTTCGCCCAAGCTGGCTATGTTGCCCTTGCCCCAGACTTCTATCATGGTGATGTTTATGACTATAAAGACTTACAAGGAGCAGTAGCTAAACTCAAATCTTTAAACGACGATACCGTAATGGCTGAAGTCGGACAAGGTTTAGACTTCTTAGCCAAACGCCAGGAAGTAGCCGCAGATCGAATTGGCGTAACGGGTTTTTGTATGGGAGGCAGATACACGTTTCTCGCGAATGCCGTACATGCCGATCGCTTTCAAGCAGCAGTCAGTTTTTATGGTAGCGGCATCGGTGTAGCAAAAATAGGACGCAAACCTTTACTCGATCGAGTTGATGCCATGCGATCGCCCATTATGTTAGTTTACGGCGCGGATGATGAGATGATAGCCGCCGACGAACACGCCCGTATTAGCCAAGCTCTTTCCCAAGCGAAAAAACGTTACATTCTCACCGTTTTTCCCAATGCCGGACATGGCTTTTTAAGCGATCGCCGCGATAGCTACGCCGCTGCCCCAGCCAAAGAAGCATGGGAAATGACTATGAATTTCTTTCAACGATATTTGAAATGATATTTGGTAGTTGGTAGTTGGTAGTTGGTATTTGGTAGTTGACGGTAAACGCTGGCGCTACACTGCGTGAAGACGGTTGACAGTTGTTTTTTGCTCCCTCAGCTCCCTCAGCTCCCTCAGCTCTCTTCTCTGCTCCCTCAGCTCTCTTCTCTGCTCCCTCAGCCCCCTCAGCTCCCTCAGCTCCCTCAGCCCCCTCAGCTCCCTTCCCCCGACTCCCGACTCCCGACTCCCAACTCCCCCTTTTCTACAAGTATGTAGTTTAACTAGTTGCACACTAGGCTGTTGCTCCGCTAGCCTAACTAAATTAGTCTAGCTGTCCGATTTATATGGAAGTAATACACCCTTACTGTGCGGGTTTGGATGTCCAGAAAAAAGCTGTACTGGCTTGCTGTATTACCTCAAACTCAAAAGGAGAGAGGGTAAGTCAGACGCACAGCTTCAACAATAAAGTGCCGGACTTACTAGCTTTATCTGATTGGCTAGGAAGCAATGGCGTGACTCATATCGCATTGGATATTACTGGTGAAGACTGGAAAACGGTTTATCACATTCTGGAAGCTAATTTTAGCGTTTTAGTTGTCAATGCCCAGCGGATCAAAGATGTGCCAGGGCGTAATACCGATACGCCGGATTTTGAATGGCTAGCCGAATTGCTACGTCATGGTTTGATCCGCAACAGTTTTATTCACCCCGTACCGCAAAGAGACTTACGAGACTTGATGCGCCAGCGTCATTTCTTAGTCAAAGAACGCCTGCATGTGGTCGATCGCCTTTACAAAGTTTTGGAATCAGCCAATGTTAAACTCGTATCTATGGTTAGCGATATCATGCATATCTCTGCCCGTGCTTTACTAGTAGCGATCGCTGAAGGAGAAACGAATACTTCTAATGTCAGCGATATTGCGATCGATCTACGCCAGCAGCAGCCGCAGGATTCCTATTTTCAACCCGTGCGATCGCACCATCGGTTCCTAATTGCCAATCACCTAAATCACATTGATTTTCTCGATCGGCAGATTGGCATTTTTAATGACAAAATTGCTGAATACGTGCAAAAGCGGATCGTTCGCATCACAACTTCTGGCACGAACCAAGTACAACCATCCACACATGCTACTGCTAACTCCGTGCAAACTGCCAAACTCATACCCAGTTGGGAAGAGGCTTTGGCAGCTTTCTTGAATGGAGGTAGAATCTAGAAATTTCGGATTTGAGATTTTGGATTATAGTCTGAGCAATGGCGTTCACTTCAAAGTTTGCTATTGAGGATGCTTGCTGTCGATCGGCAATCCACAATATCTGCTGAAATAATTTCTCAATACCTTCAGTTCCAACATCTTGTCACCATTTGACCAATTCAAAATTCAAAATTCACGCATTCAAAATTAACTTTAAATTTTGAATTGGAGCGAAGCGACTTGACTGGGGGTGAGTGCGGAATTTTTCAAAGACACTGAATAAAGGTTTGGCTATTATAGTATCGACCATTACCCAGGTGAGGGGTGATTGCTATGGCTCGCTATACTTGTTCGTTTACAGTTGCAACAGTTGCAGATGATGTAGAGTTTTTGCGCCAATTATTGAATCAAGTTTTGCACTCGTGCCATTTAGATATTCAACACGATGAAAGCGATTACATGATGGCGCGAGAACGTCTCGGTCAAGTCTCGTTTTCAAAGCTAGTTAAGGTGGAAGCACTCATCGATAAAACTAACGCTACCAACTCAGCAACACGGGTAAATTTGATTGTAAAAAATGAAGAACTACCACTTCAAATAGATAATCACTGCTACCAAATGTTTAATTTAGTCAAGCAGGCGATCGTAGATAATTGCCAATGGCAGTTAGTAGAAACTGCGGTTGAGTCGATTTAGATCGAAGCCTTCTACTTTCTGCCTTCCTGGACTAGTTTGCATCCAGTTTATAGTTTCGCAAACCGATCTAATCGTCAAAATCTGGCATCATATTGGGTCCAATCAGCGTCACATCATATTCATCCAGTGGCGCTGAGGGAATAGTATCGCGTTTGAGGAGATAGTAGATTGCCCGTACCCTCGGACCAAACACAACTTCGTCCTCGTCTTGAAGATCGTGGACTTGAAGCTTGCGACCGTTAATTAATAATCCATTAGCACTCGGCTTGCCCTTAGCATCACCGTCTACAATTCGATAGAAGGAACTGCCATCCTCCTGTGGCAATCGAACTAAAGTAGCATGGCGGCGAGATACAAACTGTGAAAACAGCCGAATATCGCAGCGGGAGTCTCTACCAATAGAATAAACAGGACCGTCTAAAACAAACTCTTTGCGCCCCTGATCGTCTTCTATAATTAGTAGATGGTTCTGATTGGGTTGTGAAGGCATTGAAAGCGGGTTGTGATTTATTGTAGGTTTTGACTCTCTAGAATATGTAACCTTTTGAGTTATCCATTACTCAACCACACTCTTGAGTAATCATTCTTGACCTAGTTTAACCTCGATTAGTTGAGATCGAGTCTATTTTTTAAACGACGTAATAACAAGGAGTTAGTCACGACACTAACAGAACTAAATGCCATGAGCGCCCCTGCCGCCGCAGGACTGAGGACGAACCCCAATATTGGTAGTAATACACCTGCTGCAATGGGAATTCCGCAAACATTGTAAGCAAATGCCCAAAATAGATTTTGTCGAATTTTGTTAAATGTCGCTCGACTGAGATGAATTGCTTCCACGACATCGGTTAATTTTGTTCCCATCAGCACGATCCCAGCCGTCTCCATCGCTACATCTGTCCCAGCTTGTAAGGCAATCCCCACATCAGCTTGAGCTAAGGCTGGCGCGTCGTTGATTCCGTCCCCAATCATGGCAACAACTGAGGAGCGAGGAGTGAGGAGTGAGGAGTGAGGGGTAGGGAAATTTTGGATTTCTTCTCTGCTCCTTTGCTCCTCTGCTCCTCTGCTTCCTTGCTGAAGTTCTTGAATCACTCCTGCTTTGCCGTCGGGGCGAATGTTAGCAAAGACTTGCGCAATTCCCAGTTGTTGGGCGATCGCCTGAGCAACTTCTTGTCTATCTCCAGTTAAAATAATGACTCTTAGCCCCATTTTTTGCAGGCTCTCAACGGTTTTCTTTGCCTCTGGTCTAGGGGTATCCATCACCGCAATTAAACCCGCTAACTGCCCCGCTACAGCAATGTAGATCGTTGTTTTACCTGCGACTGCAAGTGTTTGAGCTTGAGCTTGTGTGGCTTCATCGATCGCTATTCCCTGTTGAGTCAACCAGTCTTCATTACCCAGGAGTACCTGTCGTCCTTCGACTACAGCAGATACTCCCAATCCTGGTGCGGTATGAAATTCGCTAGCTGCTGGAATCGATAATCCCTGTTGCTTGACTTCCTGTTGAATTGCTGTCGCTAGGGGATGAATCGATCCGCTTTCCGCCGCCGCTGCTAATTGGATGAGGGTGTGGGGTGTGGGGTGTGGGGTGTGGTGAATTAACTGTGAATTGCGAAAAGGCGCGAATTGCGAATTGTCTTGCTCCCTCAGCTCTCTTCTCCGACTCCCGATTCCCGACTCCCGACTCCCGACTTCAATACAATCAGTCACGACAGGATGACCAGTTGTCAAGGTTCCAGTTTTGTCAAATACTACCGTATCTAATTGGTGTACCCGTTCGAGGACATCGCCACCTTTAATTAATAACCCCCGCTCGGCTGCCATGCCCGTACCAACTAAAATTGCTGTAGGAGTGGCGAGTCCCAAGGCACAGGGACAGGCAACAACCATCACTGCGATCGCCAGTTTTAAACTGAGCAATAAGGGAGAATAGTGCGTAGGGGCGCACGGCTGTGCGCCCGTACAGGCGTGATGCGTGGCGTAGTAATGAGCCAAATGTTGAGTGTGTAGCGAGTGATGCGCGTGATGCCAATCTGTCACAGTTAAGACATCAGACCAAATATGAGTGCCGAAAAAGTACCAAAAGGTAAATGTTAAAGCTGCAACTGTTAGCACGCTGTAGGTAAAATAACCAGCTACCGTATCGGCTAATTTCTGCACTGGAGCCTTACGGGTTTGGGCTGCTTCTACTAATGCCACAATTTGAGATAGGGTGGTGTCTTTACCTGTACGAGTCGCGCGAATGGCGATCGCACCTGACTGATTTAACGTCCCCGCTGCTACGGTGTCCCCGATTTGTTTCATCACGGGAATCGATTCCCCCGTCAGCATCGACTCATCTACGGTTGTTTGTCCTATTACCACTTCCCCATCCACGGGAATTTTTTCCGATGGTAAGACTTGCAACCATTCTCCAACACGAACGCGATCGGCAGGAATTTCAATACTCGTATTTTGTCCCTTGGGCGTAACTTTTTCTGGGTTTGGAATTAACCGTGCGACTTGGGGTTGTAGCGCCAGTAAATTTCTAAATGCAGTAGCGGCGCGTCCTCTCGCTTGTTGTTCTAACGTCCTGCCTAGTAAGATAAATCCCAGTAACATCACTGGTTCGTCAAAGAAGCACTCCCAACCCAGTTGAGGGAAGAGTAAAGCTACTAGGCTTGCCGTATATGCCGTTAGTGCGCCTAAGCCCACTAAAGTATTCATATTCGGCGCGTTGTGACGTAATCCTCGCCAGCCATCTACTAAAATTTCTCGTGCTGGTAGGAGTAGGGTGACTGTAGCTAAGCCGCAGTGAAACCAGATATTACTTAAAATTGGTAAGACTGGTCCGCCTAACTCGCTCAAATGCCCGATACTGGAGAGAACGAGCAGTATGGATGCTACTATCAGTTGTCTCTGTGCCGATCGCATTTTTTGGCGATGCTTTGCTTCAACATCTTCGCCAACATTGGTTTGTGCTGTTTCCGCCGTCCTTGCTTGCGTTTCAAATCCCGCCGCCGTTAATCTTTCAGCTAAGGCGACTGGTTCGACTGCACCAGATTCACACTCTACAACTGCAACTTCTGTCACCAAATTCACGCAAGCAGAAATGACACCAGGATGTTGAGATAATTGTTTCTCTACAGTTTTGACACAACCAGCACACTTCATTCCCTGGACATCCAGAGTGATTTTTTCGCTTGGCGCAGCGATCGCGCTAGTATCTGCTTGCTGCGGTTCAGTTTTTGGGACGAGTTGCATAGGACAACTAGAGTGACTTGCAAAAAAGGCTCAGTAACCACTCTAGCGTTATTGCCACCAGTAAAGAAGATTTGTCAGCTACAGCCGCTGGTTTTGAAGCAGAGCTAAAGCTTTTTCCCAGACTTGCGGGCTAAGCTAAATAATATTTTGACCGAATTTTCCTGACGAATGCTCTTACAGCTTGCACTAAATATTAGATTTTGAGTATTTGCCAAGCTAAAGCGATCGCCTATATTCTCTGCCCCACAGTTTTGACTTTTGACTTTTAACTTTTGACTTTCTCAAGTAGCACCACTCCCCAAAATATACAGACTCACCAGCGTGCCACTATTCCACAAACTGTGCAGCAACATTGGTGCTAAAAGATTGCGCGATCGCGTGTAAACTATCCCTAAAATTATTCCCAACGTCATCAGCGGTAAAATTTCCGAGAGACTCAGGTGAGCTAAGGCAAACAAGAAAGCACTCAAAATAATTGCCCACCAAACAGACATATATCTGGTAAGAGAAGGTAACAGAAAACCGCGAAACAGAAATTCTTCAAACAAAGGAGCAGCGATCGCGGCAGTAAAAAAGAATATACTCAAAGCTACACTATCTCGTGCTTCCAACGCTAACGATAAGAGCGGATTGCTACCGCCTTGCCCTTGCCACAATTGTTGATTGATAATTGACACGATCAATACCAAAGGCAAAGCAACGCAATACCCACCAAAACCCCATAATATCCAGTTACTTCGCCAGTTAAAACGAAACCAGCCTTCAGGGAGGGGAAAAAACGATTTAATCGATAAATATAAAACTCCCAGCCCTCCCGCAGCTAGTAGTAAGTAATTAACCAAAACGTAGAAAGCCTGAATCCTAATTTGTCCGCCTACAGGCTTGACACCAAGAAATGAAAGTGTTAGGGGAATTAACACTTGTCCCATCAGGAAAAAACCGACAATAAATACTTGCCAAACTATTTCCCCAGTCCAAGGTGTAACCCAAACTGTATCTTCATTTCGAGATAGAACAGATTCTTTGCCTTTTCTCAATCTCTGAGCTATCAAAAAAATCAGCAACCCTAAGCCAGTCACGCCTGCCAACCAGGGTAAACTACCAATAATTGCTAGCTTGACAATCGCTCGTTCGGCTAATTCTTGTTGTGTCGCTTGTAGTTGTGCAAATGCATCTTGTCGTTGCTGAAGTTCGTAGAGACGCAACAAAGCGCGATCGCGAAACCATCCGTCTAAATTAGTTTGAATCAACTGCTGTGCGTCAGGCAACAACCGCGCCGGATTGCTCCACAGTCCGATGAGGGCGTTAGCTGTATCTTCGATGCGGGAGTCGGGAGTCGTTAATAATTCCGAATTCCGAATTCCGAATTCCGAATTCTCCTTCAACTCTTCCCAAGTCTTCACCGCCTCCGCCGTCTTTCCTTGCTGTGCTTGGAGAATTCCCAAGCGTAAGGTGAGTTCGGCGTCGAGTTTTTCTAGTCGAGCGAGCGATCGCTGTGATATAGTCTCTTGGTTAGCACGAGACGTTTCTGTCACTGGTGGAGTGGCAGATTTAGGCTGAGGAGTAGCTGGTGCGGATTCAGGTAGAGATCGCGCTTGTTTGAGTTGTGCTAAAGCTTTCTTAATGTTTTTCTGGGTAGAAGTCTTAGCTTCCTGATATTGCTCGATTGCCGATTCTATGGGCTTATCTCCCAACAAAGCTTTACGAGCATTAGTCAAATCTTTACCCCCACTATCTTGGGGTTGCCACTCGGCAGCACGCAAGAGAAGATTAGTTTCGTAGAGTTCCAAGCGACTTTGAAACTGGGGCTGCTGCCAACTTTGCCATAAAGATGCTCCAGCCAGTAAAACTGTTAACACCGTCAACACACTTAAAACTACCCGCTTAATTGTCATGCCACACTCTAGAATGCGATCGCCCTTCTTGAGCATTATGGCAAGAAACAGCCAGGGGGAAAAATTTTTCCCTAGCGATGGCGATCGCTGCAAGTTAAAATGACCCTGGCAATAAATTTGAATTCTCAACCTTAGCTCTTATCTAAATGACCACTCGTGTTGTAATCGTGCGCCACGGACAAAGCAGCTATAACGCCGAACGTCGCATCCAAGGACGCAGCGATGTTTCAGTCTTAACAGAACAAGGGCGTGAAGATGCTCTCAAAGTCGGCGCAGCCCTTAGCAATCTCAACTTTGCCGCTATCTACTCCAGCCCGCTGCAACGTGCCAGACAAACAGCAGAAATCGTTCGCAACTGTTTCGCCACGACAACACCTCTAACAGTTACAGAACAGTTATTAGAAATTGACTTACCCCTATGGGAAAAGCTCACAGTCCATGAAGTCAAGGAGAAATTTCCCACAGATTACCGCTTGTGGCACGAGTTTCCTCACGAATTCAAAATGGAACTACAAACGCCTCAAGGCACAAAAGAGCATTTTCCCGTCCTCGCCCTCTACCAACAAGCACGACAATTTTGGCAAGATATTCTCTCCCGCCATGCTGGGGAAACTATCTTAATTGTGGGACACAACGGCATTAACCGCGCCCTCCTCAGTACCGCAATTGGCATTTCTCCCAGCCGCTATCATTCCATCCAACAGTCCAATTGCGGCATTAGCGTTTTAAATTTTAAACCCCCCTTCCCGCCTAGTGAAAGTCAGGGTCAAGGCGGTTTCGTACAGCTTGAATCAATGAATCAACTTGCCCATTTGGGAAGAGATGTTTTACCATCTTTCCGACCGAACCATCAAGGACAAAGAATCTTACTAATTCGGCATGGCGAAACCGAGTGGAACCGCCAGACCAAATTTCAAGGGCAAATTGACGTTCCCCTGAATGACAATGGCAGAGAACAAGCCCGTAAAGCCGCAGAATTTCTCAAAACCGTAAAACTCGATTTTGCCTTCAGCAGTCCGATGCTGCGTCCCAAGGAAACAGCCGAAATTATTTTGCAGCATCACCCCGAGACTCAACTGAAATTATACGACGGACTCAGAGAAATCGGTCACGGACTTTGGGAAGGAAAATTAGAAGCAGAAATCGAACAAACATTTCCAGGGGAATTAGAACGGTGGCGGACAGTACCAGGTGAGGTGCAAATGCCAGAAGGAGAAAATTTACAGCAAGTCTGGGAACGCAGCGTTGTTGATTGGCAGACAATGCTAGCTTCGGTCACCGATCGCCCTCAGACAGGTATAGTGGTGGCACACGATGCCACAAACAAAGTTTTGCTCTGCCACGTTTTAGGTTTATCCACCGCTCAGTTTTGGAACTTCCGCCAAGGTAACGGAGCCGTGACAGTCATTGATTATCCTCAAGGCTTAAATGGTTTACCCGTGTTGCAAGCAATGAATATTACCACCCACTTAGGCGGAGGCGTACTCGACAAGACCGCAGCTGGAGCGTTGTAAATATCATTGGTCATGAATAAGTCAAAAGTCAAAAGTCAAAAGTCAAAACCAAGAACAACTAACCACGATTTATTACAAATGACATAGGGCGAAGCCCTTCCCGTAGGGTATGACAAATGACAAATGACGATGAGTGAATTACTACGACAAGTACGGGTTATCGATCCGGTGACGGGGAGCGATCGCCAAGCATGTGATGTGTTAATTGTAGATGGTGCGATCGCGGCAATAGCGCCACAATTGACCGATTATCCAGCTGATACTCAAGTTAATGACTGTCAAGGCTCGATCTTAGGCACGGGGCTGGTAGATCTCTACAGCCATTCGGGAGAACCAGGGTTTGAAGAACGAGAGACGCTGGCAACTCTTGCAGCAGCAGCTGCTGCTGGCGGCTTCACGCGCGTCAATTTGTTACCCGATACCGTTCCGCCTGTGGATAACTCGGCTGTGGTGTCTAGGCTACTGGGAAAGGGACAAGGGGGACAAGGGGGACAAGGAAGAACTGAGAAATTTACTCCCTTGTCTTCCCCCTCTCCCTTGTCTCCTCAGCTCCCTCAGCTCCCTCAGCTCCCCCAGCTCTCTTTTTGGGGTGCGCTCACAACCGGAGTCCAGGGACAGCAAATGACGGAGTTAGCAGAATTGGGAGCGGCGGGAATTGTGGGTTTTGCTGACGGTCAGCCAATTGAAAATTGGGGGCTGTTGCGGCGGATGTTGGAATATCTCAAACCTTTAGATAAGCCAGTGGCGCTCTGGGCTTGTCACCGTGGTCTGGTTGGTAATGGAGTGGTGCGAGAGGGTGTTTACTCTATGCGATCTGGCTTACCAGGAAACCCCGCGATCGCCGAAACAACTGCTCTGGCTGCTCTGCTAGAATTAGTTGCCGCGATTGGTACTCCCGTGCATCTGATGCGGGTTTCTACTGCCCGTAGCGTTGAGTTAATCGCAACGGCAAAAGCACGCGGTTTACCAATTACCGCTAGTACGACTTGGATGCATCTATTGCTCGATACCAAAGCCTTGAGCAGTTACAATCCTGCTTTACGGGTAGAACCACCTTTAGGCAATCCTGAAGATGTTGTAGCCCTACGCCAAGGCGTGCGGACGGGAGTTATAGACGCGATCGCGATCGACCACACGCCCTATACCTATGAAGAAAAAACGGTTGCCTTTGCGGAAGCACCTGCTGGGGCAATTGGCTTAGAACTCGCTTTACCCTTACTCTGGCAAAATCTCGTCGCAACTGGAGAATTTTCCGCCTTAGAGTTATGGCAAGCCTTAAGTCACCGTCCATCTGAGTGCTTGCAACAGAATGTAAATGCGATCGCTCCCAACTCGCCAGCGGAATTGATTCTCTTCGACCCCCAACACACTTGGACTGTGACGCAGCAGACTTTAAAATCTCGCTCTCACAATACCCCTTGGTTGGGTCAACAAGTCAACGGTCGCGTTGTCAAAATCTGGTTATAGAGACGTTACGTGTAACGTCTCTACATCTTAATTAATTCAACTCTCCAATTCGGTTGAGAGGCCAAAACCGGACAATTGCCCGACCAATGATATTATCTCTAGGGACAAATCCCCAAAAATGACTGTCATAACTGTTGTTGCGGTTATCACCTAAAACTAGGTAAGAATTCGGTGGTACGGTGACAGGTCCGTACTGGTACTGTGGCGGAGCTTCAATATACTTTTCCTGTAAGGGGCGATCGTTGATATAGACCCGCTCTCCTTTAACTTCTACTTTATCCCCTGGCAGTCCAACAATGCGTTTAATAAAAGCGTCTTTCAGGTTAGGATTATCTTTTTTAATTGTCTCTGTAGGTGAAAATACTACAATATCGCCCCGTTCCGGCTCGACAAAATGATAACTGACTTTGTCCACAATCAGCTTGTCATACTTTTGGAGTGTCGGAACCATTGATTCCGAGGGAATCCAGCGGGCTTCTGCCACAAAGGTACGAATACCCAAAGCCAAAATTACACTCAAGATAATTGTTCTGCCTAGTTCTCCAATCCACGAACCTTCGTTGTCTTGAGGAGAATTCTGCTCTGGCACTTGATTTTGGACTCGCGACATAGATGCTAAATCTTGTGTTTAGGGGGTAGTAGGTAAAAAAACGTAACTTGGTGAAAAATGTTGCTTGTTAATCGGATCTATAGAAATTGTATTCTCTCTATTATCAGTTATCAGTGGCTAGTGGCTAGTGGCTAGTGGGGTGTGGGGTGTGGGGTGTAGGGTGTAGGGTGTAGGGTGTAGGGTGTGGAGATTGTAAATTTCTTTCTCCCTTGTCTCCCTTGTCTCCCTTGTCTCCCAACTTCCGACTTACCACTTCTTTATGTCATCTACTTCTAGCTTACTCATTCGCCGCGCTCGTATCCTGTTGCCCTCTGGAGAATTTCTCTTGGGAGATGTTCTGACTCGCGATCGCCAGATCGTTGAAATTGCCCCAAATATTCCCACTCCCAGCGACGCAACCGTGACGGAAATTGACGCAACGGGTTTAACTTTGTTGCCAGGGGCGATCGATCCGCAAGTCCACTTTCGCGAACCAGGACTGGAACATAAAGAAGATTTATTCACCGCTAGCTGTGCTTGTGCTAAGGGTGGAGTGACTTCATTTTTGGAGATGCCTAACACTCGTCCGCTGACGACGACTCAACAAACGCTAGACGACAAGCTACAACGAGCTGCGCAAAAGTGTGTAGTCAATTATGGCTTTTTTATCGGAGCAACTGCTGAAAATCTCCCCGACTTGCTGACTGCCCACCCCACACCAGGGATCAAGATTTTTATGGGTTCGATGCACGGGGCATTATTGGTAGATGGAGAAGCGTATTTAGAAGCCATTTTTGCACGGGGCGATCGCTTAATTGCCGTTCATGCTGAAGATCAAGCCCGCATTAACCAAAGACGACAGGAATTTGCTGGCATTCACGATCCGGCAATTCACTCGCAAATTCAAGATAATCAAGCCGCGCTTCTAGCGACACAATTAGCGCTCAAACTGTCGAAAAAGTACCAACGGCGCCTGCATATTCTCCATATGTCTACAGCAGAAGAAGCGGAGTTATTGCGGCAAGACAAACCGAGTTGGGTAACGGCGGAAGTTACGCCCCAGCACTTGTTACTCAATACCAGTGCTTACGAAACAATCGGGACTTGGGCGCAGATGAA